>NZ_BOMW01000007.1 GCF_016862395.1 Actinoplanes siamensis
GTCCAGCTGGCCGCCGACCTCTGACCATCCACACCGCGACCCACCCGGCGCACCTGCCCGCCCGTCCCGGCACCGGCGCGCCTGCCCGCCGAGGCGCTCGCGCGCCTGCCCGCCCGGAACTTGGCGGCGGGACGCGACCGTGCCCGGGGTGCGCCGGGCGCGCGGCTCGCGGTTCCCGGCTGGTCTCGAGAGGTGCCGCAAAGCCGTTGTGACACCCCCAGGAGCAGCCGGGGCCGGGGTTTCCGGGACCAACAGCGGACAACGAAGGGTGCGGCGATCGTTCTGGACGCGCCAGCGGCCAGATCGCCGCGCCCGGCCCCGGCGGGAGCGGCGATCTGTACCACGCTGGGCCTACGACCTGGAGAAGTTGATTGTGATCTTCTTATTGGGCGCCGCTGGCCTGCCAGTTCAGGCGGACCAGGAGCGCGCGGGCCTCGTCGGCCACCTCGGCGTCGGCCAGGACGGCGTACTGCGCGGCCTGCAGTGAGCTGCGCGAGGTGAAGTCACGGCGGCCACCGGTCGCGGCGTGGGCGATCGCGCCGAAGATCGCGCCCCACACCGCGCCGATGAGGACCGTGGTCAGGATGACGGCGAACCAGTTGGAGTCGCTGAACAGGCCGAACAGGACGCCGATGAACAGGCCGAACCAGGCGCCGCTGGCCGCGCCGGCCGCCGCGGCCCGCCCGGTGGTGAGGCGGCCCAGGACGTTCTCGACCAGGCGCAGGTCGGTACCGATGATCGAGGTGCGCTCGACCGGGAACTTGTTGTCGGAGAGGTGGTCGACGGCCTGCTGGGCGAGGGCGTAGTCCGGGTAGCTGCCGACGACGACCCTGGGACCGGGCTGCGCCGGCTGGCCGAGGGTCTGCGCGGGCAGTTGCGGGACGCCGGCCGGGCCGGCCGGGACGGTGCCGGTCGCCTGGGGCGCGGCGGCGGCCGGGGTGTCGGTGGGAACGAAGTCGGGCTTGCTGCTATCCGGGGTTGTCATCAGGATTTGCCTCCCTGTTCGGGCAACGGGTCGCCGGCGGTGAGCCGGACCCAGAAGTAGAAGGTTCCGGCCACAGCGGCGAGGATTCCCGCCACACCGGTGAGAAACGCGAAACGGCCGGAGACCAGATCCGGCATGACCCGTTCCGACATGACCACGCAAGCCAGGCCGAAGACGAACCCGGCGGCCGCGATCAGGGCGGTCAGGACGAGCGGGAACGTGGCGACGCGGGCCGGCGCGATGGACGGGCGTTCCCCGCCCGCGCGGCGCAGGCGGATCACCCAGGTGATGAGCGCGCCACACGCCAGCACGATCAGCAACGCGGCTACGGTGTCGCTAGGGCGGTGCCATTCGGCCCATACGGTGGCAACCGCGACGATCGTGACATAGGTGGCGCCGAGCAGCCCCATGGCGCCGCGCAAGGCCCGCGGGAAGACCAGGATCAGCACGAACGCGACGGACGCCGCGGCCGCGGTGTGCCCGCTCGGGAAGGAGTTCGGCATCGCGGACCCGTCCAGATCCGGCCGATCGAGGTGAGCCTTGAGCTGCTGTACGGCGACATTCGCGGCGACCACCAGCAGAGCCGCGCCGATGGACAGGTCGAGCCGCCTGCGCAGGACGCCGACACCCACGGCGACCAGGCAGACGACAGCGAGCGCGGCCAGCTGGGTGGCGCCGAGGGTGCGGCTGAGCACCTCGGTGACCTGCTGATGGCGTACGTCGCCACCGCGCATCGCGGCGGTGTCGACGGTCTGGCCGAGCCCCGTGCGGATGAAGACGCGGTACACCAGCCACGCGCCGGCGGCCGCGAGGAACGCGATCAGCAGTGGCGATATCGAGTGCCACCCGAGCCGGTCGGTGGAGGTAGCGCCGCGTGCCTCTCGTGTTGCGACAGCCGTCATCGCCTCTCCCTGTACGTCAGCGCGCGAAATGTGGACACGCCCTTTCCCAGTCTGGGTCATTTCCAAGCGCGTCCGGCATCACAACCACCCCGCAACCGAATACGCCCCGCGGGCGCAACGGTCGGACCGGATCTTCGTACGGAGCCGACCGGAACGAGGGGGAACGTTTTGATGAGGCACAGCTCCCGACGACTGCTCACCGGCGCCCTGCTGGTGCTCGCCGCCGGGGCCGGGCTGGGCGTGGCGCCGACAGCCGCCGCCGCGGCCGGGGTCACCGCCACCGTCGACGTCGACAGCCAGCTCAAGGTGCGTGCCGAGCCCTCTCTGGCGGCCGCGGTCAAGGGCACCCTGCGGGACGGGCAGAAGATCACCGTCAGCTGCTCGGTGACCGGCCAGAACGTGCGCGGCAAGGTGCGGACCACAGCGGTCTGGGACAAGCTGAGCAACGGGTACTACGTGTCCGACTCGTACATCGTCAGCGGCAGGAAGATCCCGTCCTGCGGCGGCGCGCCGGTGGCCGAGAAGGTCAAGACCAAATCCCGGGCGAGCGCTCCGGCGTACGTGACCGCGAAGGTCAGGAGCAAGGACGGCGCCGTCAACGTGCGCACCACCCCGTCCGGGACCGGCGTGCCGGTGCGCAAGGTCGCCAACGGGGGCAGCGTGCAGCTGGTCTGCGCGGTCCCCGGGTCCAGCGTCCGCGGGACCGTGCGGACGACCAACCAGTGGGACCGGCTGACCGACGGGCGGTACATCTCGCACGGGTACATCGTCTCGGCCCCGCTGAGGGCCTGCGCGCCCTCGTCGACGACCGCGCCGGCGACGCCCAGCACGACGCAGGCGCAGTTCATCGCGGCAGCGGTGGCCGGCGCCCAGCTCGGCTGGCGCCAGTACGGCGTGCCGCCGTCCGTCACCATCGCCCAGGCCGTCCTGGAGTCCGGCTGGGGCAGGAGCGGGCTGGCCGCGGTGGATCGGAACTACTTCGGGATCAAGTGCCAGAACGGCAAGTTCGGGACGATCGCCAACGGCTGCCACGTCTACCGGACCACCGAGTGCGACAAGGCCGGGAAGTGCTTCCCGATGTCCGACGCGTTCCGGACGTACGCCACGATGGCGCACTCCTTCCGCGACCACGGGTACTTCCTCAAGGCGAACAAGCGGTACCAGCCGGCGTTCGGCTACACCAGGGACGCCAACAACTTCATCTGGCAGGTGTGGAAGGCCGGGTACGCCACCGACCCGAACTACTACACCAAGGTCACCGGGATCATGACCGCGTACAACCTGTACCAGTACGACACCTGGAAGTGATCCGCTGACGCCGCGCCCCCGTTCGCCGAAGTCGGGCGGGCGGGGGCGTTCTGCGGCATACGCTTCCTATGGTGGAGCGGAACCGTTACACCGGCGCCGCGACCGCGACCGCGGTGGTGCTCGCCGGACTGCTGGCCACCCTGCTGACCGTGGCCGCGCTGCGCGCCGCCCAGCGGCAGGACACCGAGCGGGTGATGGACCAGCGTGCCCGGATGGCGCTGGGCGCGGTCCGGGCCGAGACCGACAGGTACCGCGACCTGCTCGACACGCTCGCCTCCGGGCTGGCCAACGACGACCACCTCACCTGGGACGACTTCGACCAGGCCAGCTCGCCGCTGGAGTCGGCAGCGCTGCCGGGCGCGGTCGCGGTCGCCTACGTCGTCCCGGTCGCCGCCGCCGGCGTCCCGGCCGCGCAGGCGCGCTGGCGCGCGGCCGGCGCCAGCGGGCTGACGCTGCGCCCGGCACCTGGCCGCGGCGAGCACTACTTCCCCGTCCTCACCCGGGGGCTGGACGAGGCGGGCCTCCGGGGGCTGGACGAGGCGGGCCTCGACGCCGGGGCGGCCGGCACCGATCTGAGCGTCGTGCCGCAACCGGCTGCCGCCCTGGCCGCCGCCCGGCAGACCGGCGTCAGCACGGTCTCCGACACCTACCTGCTGCTGCGCGACCGGGACGCGCCGGCCGCCGGGCGGCAGCAGTCGTTCGTCTTCGCCGCGCCGGTCCGGACCCGGGCCAACGATCCGGTCTTCCGTGGCTGGGTGGTGCTCGGGGTGCGCGGCGGCGACTTCCTCAACGGCGTGCTCAGCACGGTCAGCCAGGGCCAGTTGGACAGTAGCCTGCTCGCGGTGAACAGCGACGGCGCCCGCGCCGAGGTGGCCCGGCTGCGGACGGACGGCTCGCCGGACCTGATCCGGTCGGCCGAGCTGCCGGTCGCCGATCACGTCTGGGAGCTGCGCGTCCGAGCCGACTCGGCGCGCCTGCCCGGTGCCGGCGGTCATCTGCCGGGCACCGTGCTGACCGGCGGGCTCATCCTCACCGCGGTGGCGGCCTGGCTGGTCCACGCGCTGGCCACCGGCCGCGCGCGGGCCCGGAGCCAGGTCGAGGCGGCCACCGCCGAGCTGATCGAGACGCTGCTGGCGTACAGCACCGCGCGCGGCTACACCGGGACCGGCCTCGGCCTGGCCATCTGCCATCGGATCGTGGACCGGCACGGCGGCGAGATCGGCGCCGAGGACAACCCGGGCGGGGGCACGCGTTTCTACTTCACCCTGCCGGCGGCTATCGAGGAGGAAACCGACATGCATCACATCCCGACCGAACCCGCGGAAGAGGACGACGCCAAGGTACGGGCCGCGCTGGAACGCGCGCTCGCCGAGCGGGCCGCGGTCCTGGACAGCCGCCTGCCCGGCGTGTCGGCGCTGCCGGCCGCCGAGCCGTCCGCCCACGACCCGGGAGCGGCCCGCCTGCGCGCCCCGGTGCCGGATCACCAGCACCAAGACTAGGGCCGGACTAGGGCTGGGGCACACCGTCCGCGGCAGCGCCCCGCGGCAGCAGCGCGGCTACCAGGTCCAGCAGCTGGGCGGGCACGAACGGCTTGAGCAGCGTGGCCGACGCGCCCGCCTCGCTGGCCAACTGGTCGCCGGGCATCAGCGACCCGCTGGCCACCACCACCGGGATGTGCCGCAGGTCGTCGTCCGCCCGGATCGCCCGGCACAGGTCCAGACCGGTCATGTGCGGCATGTCGACGTCCGTGACCACCAGGTCCGGCCGGTGCTCCCGGATCGCGGCGAGGGCGGCCGCCCCGTCCGCGGCGACCACCACCCGGTGCCCGGCGCGCTCCAGGGAGCGCTTCACCACGTACCGGATGTCGTCGTGGTCTTCTGCGACAACGATCACCCTCGACCTCGATTCGATCAATCGTCTTCCGTCATCCGGGATATCGAGTCAGGCCGTGCCGAGGACACGGGATGTCACCTCCGGCCGTGGCCGGCGGGCTGAGCGGCGTTAATCACCAGGCGTCCCGGGCCGGATCCGCCTATCCTTGGCCCGCCATGTCGATATCGCCTTCCGCCTCAGAACTGCGCAGCCGGATCTCCGAGCTCCTTCCCCGCGACGAACACCGGCTGGGCCGGCGGCTGGAGGGCACCAGGCGCATCCGGGACGACGCCGCCCGGTCCGCCGCCCTCGCCGAGATCGCCGCCGAGGTGGAGAGAGCGCAGTCGCGCCTGGCCGGCCGGGTCGCCGCCGTGCCCCCGATCACCTATCCGGAGGCGCTGCCGGTCAGCGCCCGCAAGGACGACATCGCCGCGGCGATCCGGGACCACCAGGTCGTGGTGGTGGCCGGCGAGACCGGCTCCGGCAAGACCACCCAGATCCCGAAGATCTGCCTGGAGCTGGGCCGCGGGGTGCGCGGCCAGATCGGGCACACCCAGCCGCGCCGGATCGCGGCGCGCACCGTCGCCGAGCGCATCGCCGAGGAACTCGACCGGCCGCTCGGCTCCACGGTCGGCTACAAGGTGCGCTTCACCGACCAGGTCGGCGACGACACGCTGGTCAAGGTGATGACCGACGGCATCCTGCTGGCCGAGATCCAGACCGACCGGATGCTGCGCCGCTACGACACGCTGATCATCGACGAGGCGCACGAGCGCAGCCTCAACATCGACTTCATCCTCGGCTATCTGCGCGACCTGCTGCCCCGGCGGCCCGACCTGAAACTGATCATCACGTCGGCGACGATCGAGACGCAGCGGTTCGCCGAGCACTTCGCGGACGCGTCCGGCAAGCCGGCGCCGGTGATCGAGGTGTCCGGCCGGACGTACCCGGTGGAGGTGCGCTACCGCCCGCTCGTCACCACCACGGTGATCGACGACGACGAGATCCGTGAGGAGCCGATCGACCAGACCGAGGGCATCGTCGCGGCGGTCGACGAACTGCCCACCGGGGGCGACATCCTGGTCTTCCTCTCCGGCGAGCGGGAGATCCGCGACACCGCGGACGCCCTGAACAAGAAGGAACTGCGCAACACCGAAGTCGTTCCGCTGTACGGCCGGTTGAGCGCGGCCGAGCAGCACAAGGTCTTCGAACGGCACACCGGCCGGCGCATCGTGCTGGCCACGAACGTGGCAGAGACGTCGCTGACGGTGCCCGGCATCCGCTACGTGATCGACCCCGGCACCGCCCGGATCAGCCGGTACTCGCACCGGCTCAAGGTGCAGCGACTGCCGATCGAGCCGGTCTCGCAGGCCAGCGCGAACCAGCGCAAGGGCCGCTGCGGGCGCACCTCGGACGGCATCTGCATCCGGCTCTACTCCCAGGAGGACTTCGAGGGGCGGCCGGAGTTCACCGAGCCGGAGATCCTGCGCACCAACCTGGCGTCGGTCATCCTGCAGATGACCAACCTGGGGCTCGGCGACCTGGCCAAGTTCCCGTTCATCGACCCGCCGGACAAGCGGAACATCACCGACGGCGTGAAGCTGCTGGAGGAACTCGGCGCCCTCCAGGAGCGCCGGCTCACCCCGCTGGGGCGCCAGCTCGCCCAGCTGCCGGTCGACCCGCGGCTGGCCCGGATGGTGATCGAGGCGGACAAGCAGGAGTGCCTGGCCGAGGTGATGGTGATCGCGGCCGCGCTCTCCATCCAGGACCCGCGCGAGCGGCCCGCCGACAAGCAGCAGCAGGCCGACGAGAAGCACGCCCGGTTCGTGGACAAGGAATCGGACTTCTTCACCTACCTGAACCTGTGGCGCTACCTGCGGGAGAAACAGCGGGAACTGTCCGGGAACCAGTTCCGCCGGCTGTGCCGCTCCGAATTCCTGAACTATCTGCGGGTCCGCGAGTGGCAGGACATCTACACGCAGTTGCGGCAGGTCGTCCGTACCCTCGATCTGCATCTGAAAGAGGACTGGGAAACCGGGGTCGCGCCGCAACCGGTGCACACCGCCTTGCTCGCGGGTCTGCTCAGCCACATCGGCTTCAAGGATCCGGAGAAACGGGAATACCTCGGGGCCCGGGGCGCCAAGTTCGCCATCTTCCCCGGGTCCGCGCTGTTCAAGCGGCAGCCGCGCTGGCTGATGTCGGCCGAACTGGTGGAGACCAGCCGGCTGTGGGGCCGGGTGAACGCGCGGATCGAGCCGGAATGGGCCGAGAAGCTCGCCCCGCACCTGGTCAAGCGCTCCTACAGCGAACCGCACTGGGACCGCAAGATGGGTGCGGTGATGGCCTTCGAGAAGGTGACGCTGTACGGCTTGCCGATCGTCCCGCGGCGCCGGGTCGGCTACGGAAAGGTCGACCCGGTCGTCTCCCGGGAGCTCTTCCTCCGTCATGCGCTGGTCGAGGGTGACTGGGAGACGCACCACAAGTTCTTCGACGCCAATCGCCGGCTGCTGCGGCAGATCGCCGAGATCGAGAATCGCGCCCGGCGCCGCGACATCGCCGTCGACGACGAGACGGTGTACGCGCTCTACGACGCGCGGATTCCGGCCTCCGTGGTCTCCGCGCGGCATTTCGACGGCTGGTGGAAACAGGCCCGGCGGGAGACGCCGGATCTGCTCACCTTCACCCGGGAGGATCTGGTCAACGCCGGCCGGGACAGCGTCGATCCGAACGCCTTCCCGGACGCGTGGCTCGCCGGCGGCGTGAAACTGCCGCTCTCCTACACCTTCGAACCCGGCTCGCACGCCGACGGCGTCACCGTACGGATCCCGCTCGACCTGATCAACAAGGTGGACGCCGAGGACTTCGGCTGGTCCGTGCCGGGCTTCCGCAAGGACGTGGTGATCGCGCTGATCCGCAACCTGCCCAAGGCGTTGCGCACGGTGTTCGTCCCGGTCCCGGACTGGGCCGACGCGGTGCTCGACCGGGTGCCGGCGCGGCGTGGCCCGCTGCCCGACGCGGTCGGCGACGAGCTGCGGCGGCTCACCGGGACGATCGTGCCGCGCGACGCGTGGCGGCCCGATCAGGTGCCGGAACACCTGCGGATGAACTTCCGGATCGTGAACGAGGTCGGCGAGGTGGTCGCCGAGGGCCGCGACCTCGAGGTGCTGCGCCGTGAGCTGGCGCCGAAGGTGCGCGCCACGATCTCCCGGGCCGCCGGCAACCTGGAACGCACCGAGATCACCACCAACGACTTCGGCGCGATCCCGCGCCGGGTGGTGCAGAACCGCGGCGGGTACGAGGTGAACGTCTGGCCGGCCCTGGTCGACGAGGGTGCCAGCGTCGGCGTGAAGGTGTTCGAGACCGAGGCCGAGCAGCGGGTCGCGATGCGTGCCGGGACGCGGCGGCTGCTGCTGCTCACGCTGCCGCCGGCCGCCCGCTACCTGCAGGGGCGCCTGGACAACCGGGCGAAGCTGGAACTGTCCCGGGCCAACCCGTACCGGTCGATCGCCGACCTGCTCGACGACTGCGCGGGCGCGGCGGTGGACAAGTTGGTCGCGGACGCCGGCGGGCCGGTGTGGTCGTCGGTGGAGTTCGCGTCGCTGCGCGACACCGTCCGGGAGGATTTGGTGGACGCGGTGGCCAACGTGGTCACCCAGGTGCAGGCGGTGCTGGCCACCACGTACGACGTGGAGCAGCGGCTCAAGGAGTTCAAGAACCCGCTGCTGCTGGCCTCGCTCGCGGACATCCGGCAGCAGCTCAAGGGACTCGTGTACCCGGGGTTCGTGACCGAGACCGGCTGGAAGCAACTGCACCATCTGCCGCGGTACCTGCGTGGGGTGGCGTACCGGATGGACCGGCTCGGCGCGGGGATGGGCCGCGACCGGCAGCTGACCAGCCAGATCCACGAGATCGAGACGGAGTACCGGGAGCTCAAGGCCGAGGCGGCGCCGGGCGGGCCGGCCGACGAGGGCCTGCGGGAGATCCGCTGGATGATCGAGGAGTTGCGGGTCAACTTCTTCGCGCAGACCCTCGGCACCGCCTATCCGGTGTCGGACAAGCGCGTCTTCAAGGCCATGGACGCGTTGCCACTGTAGCCGGGGGTTGCAGGTCGGTGCGCCCGTGGTGCTGTTGGGTTACGACCCTGTCGTGGTGCTTCCCGGGCTTCTAGGGTTCTCCGCATGACGACCGAGAACGCCGCCACCGCCTTCGCCTCCGCTCTTGTTCCCGCCGACGTGTACCTCGACGAGATGATGGCCCGGGTGGGTGTCGACGGTCTGGCCGCCGCGTTCACCCAGCCGGGTCTGCTGGCCGTGGTCGACCAGCACGCGGCGGCGGTCCGGGAGGCACTGGTCGGCGCCGGGCGGGCGATCGACGCGGACGGGCTGGCGGCGTACGCCCGCAGCATCGCGGCGGCGGCGGTCCGGATGCGCCGGCCGCTGCCCGCCCCGGGCGGCGCGCCGACGACGGTGGCCGGCTGGAGCAACGCCGGGTGGCCGTTGTTGCGCCTGGTCGCGGTGTGTCTGATCGCTGAAACGGCGGGACTTCTCTGACCCGTACGATCTACTTGGTCGGGTCTAATACCGCCCAAACCGGGCATGATCCGGCATTCTCTGTGGCATGAGGATGTTCAAACTCTCGACCCTGGTCCTGCTGACGGTCCCGGCGATGGCCGCCCCCGCGGCCGCCGCGCCCGCCTCTTCCGGGGAGACCGCGCCGTCGAACGTGGTGGCGCGCTACAACTTCGACGGCGGGGCGACCGACGGCAAGATTTCCGACCTGTCCGGCAAGGGCTCCCACCTGACCGTCCGCGGCGCCAACAACGGCACCGTCACGATCAACACCGAGGGCGCCGGGCGGTACGCGGCGTTCCCCGCGGCCTGTGCCGCCGGCGCCACCTGTGGCCGTGCCATCCTGGAGGCGCCCGACACGCCGGACATGAACCCGGGCACCCGCAACTTCCGCTGGGCGGCCAGCGTGCGGGTCACCGCGGCGCAGATGAAGGGCAAGGCCAACATCATGCAGAAGGGGCTGGCCGGCTCGGGCAGCGTCTGGAAGCTGCAGCTGACCGGCAAGACCGGGCGCGCGCAGTGCGCGATGACCGGCAAGGGCAGCACCGAGGCCTTCACCGCCACCTCGGCCCGCCCGATCGCGGACGGCGCCTGGCACAAGATCGTCTGCGAGCGCACGCCGACCAGCCTGAGCGTCTCGGTCGACGGCATCGCCGGCTCGAAGACCACCATCCCGTCGACCCTGTCGGTGGAGAACAACATGCCGCTGCGGATCGGCGGGCCGAACTTCGGCGAGTCCAGCGACATGTACCACGGCCAGCTCGACGACGTGTACATCCAGTTGGGCTGAGGTCTGTCTGGTTTCGCGGGCCGGCCTGGGGCCGGCCCGCGTCTCCTTTCCCGCGCTTTCTGTGGGGGCTTGCCTGCTACGCGCTCTCCTGAGGACGTTGCCTGGTGAGGGCTTTTTTGGTGCGGCGTTTTTCGGGGGCCGCGCTTCTCCCGGGCTCCGCGCTCTGTTGCTTGCGGCGCGCTCTCGCGGAACGGCCTCTCCTCGCGGGCTCTTCCCGGGCGCCCGCCGCCGTCGGGTCGCCTCTTCCGGGCCGCTCATAAATCGGTGGCGTCCCGTGCGGAGCGGGCATAGGTTGTCCGCATGCTGTGATTCGTTCCAGGCACTCCGCTTCACGCCCCGCCGGCTCCCCGCTGTGACGGCTCCCCGCCGAGCCTCCAGTCGCGCACACCGGTCGCAGCAGGCGTGATCATGCCGCGGGCTGCCTTCTCGCGCTGGTCTTCGGTCCGCCGATCGAGGGGCGCACCCGGATGTGACTTCCCGGCCCGCCGGGACTCCCGGGTCACGGCTCTCCCCGGCCGGACGCCGGCTTCCCGCCCGCACCCGGCGAAGCGGGCACCCGACTCGAATTCCCAGGAGGTAGCGACATGCCTTTCTCGGTACACCCGAATCTTGACGAACTGGCCCGCCAGGACATCGCCGCGGCGCTGACCCGGCCGGCGGACAGTGACGGTGCGGACGGCTCGTCCGGTGCCGCCGGCGCCGGCCGTCACGGCGCCCGGGACAGCCGGCAGGCGGCTCGGCGGAACTCCGACCGAGCCCACGCCGGACGGGCGGCTGGCGCTGCGGGCGGCCGCAGCTACGCCTTCCGCCGCAGCTGACCGCTCCGGGGCCGACGGTTTCGGAGCTGACCGCTCCGGAGCTGACCGCTCCGGCCCGTGGCTGGCCGTACCGGGGTGTCTCGAAGACGTCGAGACACCCCGGTACGCCGGCCGGATCGCGCAACGCGCGCCGCCGCCGTCCCCGGCCGGTTATGAGGGGTGTCCCGGAGGGCTTGCGGGACCTCTGGGGATCAGCCGGCATGCGGGAGTGGCGGTGGCGAGCGGCGGCCGGGGCGGGGCGGAGCCGGTCCGGGGTGCGGGCGTTGCGGGGTGGTCAGTCGGTGGCGGGGAGAGAGGCCAGACCCCGGTCCAGCGTCTCGGTGGCCCGGGGGAAGTCGATCAGCTGGTCGCGGACCAGGCGCAGGCCGATCCGCAGGGCCGACGCGGGCACCTGGCGGGCGATCAGGACGCCGGCGGTCCAGGTGGTGAAGTCGGTGAAGATCCGCGGCTCGCCGATGTAGAGCGAGGCGGCCAGGAAATCCGCGATGTGGCCGAAGTCCTCCAGCGTGGACTCCAGTTGCTGCTCGTCGTAGTGGTGCACCGCGGGATACGCGGCGGCCAGGCGGCTCATCGCGGTCTCGATCAGCTGCGGCCGGGAGCGCGCCAGATGGGTGTACTCCTCGTCGCCCAGGTAGTCGGTGGGGAACTCCGGGGACGCGGGCGGGGGCCAGTCCGACGCGAGACGGTCGACCGCCTCCTCGGCGGTGGTGGCCCAGGCGTCGGCGCCCAGACGTTCCGCGTACCGGCCGCCGGGGCCGAAGCCGCGGCCACCGGCGATCACCGGGACCCCGGCCGCCCGGCAGGCCGTGATGGCGGCGTGGGCCCGGGGGAGCCGGGTGGGGATCATGCAGCTCAGCGCCACCGCGTCCGGGCCGGTCTGGTGCAGGTGGGTGATCAGGTGCGGGCCGGGCACGCTGGCGCCCAGGAAGTCGACCCGCCAGCCGTCCATCCGTAGCAGTTCGGCGAGAATGCGCGCGGGCAGGCCGTGCCACTCGCCGTCGACACAGGCCAGGGTGATCCGGCCGCGGGTGGGTGCGCCCCGGCGCGTCCCGGCCTGGGCGCGGACCGCGATCGCCGCCAGGACCCGCTCGTTGACCGCTGTGGCGGCGTGCTCGCGGGCCACCGACCACTCGTTGCCGGCCCACAGCTCGCCGACCCGGGCCTGGGTGCCGCCGATCAGATCCACCATGACGCGCTGCGCCGGCACGCCGTCGTCGAGCAGGGCGTACGCCAGCTCGGTGGCGCCGTACTCGTCGCCGTCGCCGACCATGCGCAGGTACCCGTCGGTCAGGTCGGGGTCGTGGAGCGAGCGGAACGTGGCGGACCTGGTCATGGGTGAAGGAATACCCCAACTGTGGAGGTGGTCATGCGCGCGGGCGGCCACGTCGCTCGCCGCGGCGGGCGGCCATCAGGTACGGCGACTGGCTCGGCGCCCCGCCGCCGCGCAGGCTCAGCGGGGTGCGGGTGTGCGCCCGGACCGCCAGCATCGCGATGTCGTCGTTGGTGCCGCCGCGCACCCAGTCGGAGACCAGCTGGCGCAGGCGCTCCAGGGTGACCGGGCCGGGCAGCCCGGCGCACTCGCCGAGCGCGCGCCGCAGCCGGGCCTCGCCGAACTGCTCGCCGCCGGCCGGTCCGCCACGGGCCTCGGTCAGCCCGTCGCTGTAGAGCAGGCAGAGCTCGCCGGGCGCCAGCTCGACCGTGGCCGGGCGCACCGACGTGTTCGGCACCACGCCGATCAGCGTCCCGCTGGCCGACACCTCTTCGACAGTGCCGTCGGCGCGCAGCACCAAGGGCGGCGGGTGGCCACCGACGGCCAGCTCCAGCCGGACCCGGCCGTGGTCCACCCGGCTGATCGCGCCGACCACCAGCGTGACGAACCGCTGTTGCCGGCCGGTCTCGGTGAGCGCCTGGTTGAGCACCCGCAGCATGGTCTCCGGACCGGCCTTGACCAGGCGCAGCGCGCGCAGCGTCTGGCGCACCTTGCCGGTCATCACGGCCGCCTCCGGCCCGGTGCCGCACACGTCGCCCAGCGCGATCACGGTGTCGGTGCTGGTCCCGGACGGGCCGAAGACCTCGTAGAAGTCGCCGCCGATCCGGATCGACTCGCGGGCCGCCTGGTAGGAGCCGGACAGCTCGAAGCCGTCGGCCTGGGGCAGCTCCGGCGGGAGCAGGTCGGCCCGCAGCACCGCGGCGGTCTCCACCTGCTCCTGATAGAGCGTGGCGGCCGCGATCGCCGCGCCGGCCCGGGTCGCGAACACCCGGGCGAGCGCCTCGTCGGCCGGGGTGAAGACGGCCCGCGTGCCGGTGCGGGCCAGGATCAGCGCGCCGGCCGGCTCGGCGTTGCCGGGCAGCGGGATGACCAGCAGCGCGCCGACCGGGCCGAAAGCGGCCGGGAACAGCCAGCCGGGCACCTGCGACGGGTCCAGCCAGCGGCTCGGGATCGGCGGGAAGCCGTCGATCACCTCGCGCAGGCCGGGCACCTCGGCCAGCTTGGGCTCGCCGAGCGTGCCCTCCTCGATCGCGTGGCCGGGCAGCGCCCTGGTCCAGGCGCTCTGCCGTTTGTCCGGCGGGAGGATCACCACGGCGGCGTCGGCCAGGTGCTCCGCGGCCAGCTCGACAGTGGTGCGGCGGACCCGGCGCAGGTGCAGCGAGGCGGAGAGGCGGCGGCCGGCGTCGGCCAGGAACGCGGCGCGGGCCCGCTCGGCCTCCAGCGCGGCGGTCCGGTCCCGCTCGTCGGTGTGGTCGCGGAGGAACCAGGCGTAGTGGTCGGCGTCCAGGTCGCGACGAAAACCGTACAGAAAGCGGTCCTGGTGTTCGGACCGGAAGGAGTCGCCGCCCGCCGCCGCGGTCGCGGCCAGCTCGGGAAGCGGCGCCGCGGTCAGGCGGTCGCCCGGACGCAGGCCCGGGGCGAGCGCGGTGGCCGCCGAGTTGGCCAGCAGGATGGTGCCGTCCGCGGCCGAGCAGAGCAGCATGGCCTCGGTGGCGGCCTCGAACGCCGCCTGGAGCAGGACCGGCGTGGCCACCGGGGTTGCCGGCAGTCGCGGTGCCATCGTCTCTCCAGTCTCCCCGCCGCAGTCGCACAGAACGACACCCAGCCTACGGGGTCACTGGGTGAGCCCGACAGCGCGTGGACCGCCGGGGCGTGGCTCAGCGCGACAGATCGACGACCACCGGCGCGTGGTCGGACGGGCCCTTGCCCTTGCGGGCCTCCCGGTCGACCACGGCGTCCGTGACCGCGCCGGCGACCTCGGCGCTGGCGTACACGTGATCGATCCGCATGCCCTTGTTCTGGTGGAACATGCCCGCACGGTAGTCCCAATAGGTGAACGGGTGGTCGCCCTTCATGGCCCGGGCGGGCACGTCGGTGAGCCCGAGCTCGCGCAGCGCGGCGACGGCCTCCCGCTCCGGGGGCGTCACGTGCGTCGACCCGGTGAAGACCGACGGGTCCCAGACGTCCGCGTCGGTGGGCGCCACGTTGAAGTCGCCGGCCACCACCAGCGGGCCCGCGGCCAGATCGCCGGCGACCGCCAGGCGCAGCGCGCGCAGCCACTGCAGCTTGTAGGTGTAGTGCGGATCGTCCGGGGTGCGGCCGTTCGGAACGTACACCGACATGAATCTGATGCCGTCGCAGACGGCGCTGACGGCGCGGGCCTCCGGGCCGGGATAGCCCGGCTCGCCGGGGAAGCCGCGACGGACCTCGGCGAGCCCGGCGCGGGACAGGACGGCGACGCCGTTCCAGCGGCCCTGACCGTACGCGGCGGTCTCGTACCCCAGCTCGCCGACCTCACCGGCGGGGAAGCCGTCCTCACCGACCTTGGTCTCCTGCAGGCACACCACGTCGGGTGCGGTCTTCTCCAGCCAGTCGAGCAGCCGGGGCAGGCGGGCCTTCACCGAGTTGACGTTCCACGTCGCGAAGCGCATCAGGTCATTATCGGCGTGGTGGGTGCCCGCCGCGGGTCGCCACGACCAGCGCCACGCCCAGGCCGGCCGCCAGCATCAGCAACAGGGCCACGAGCCAGAGCGCCCGGCCCTCGGCGCCGATCAGTTCAGTCATCTCGCCTCCCGTAGGAGAGCCCCGTGGAATCCGTGAGCGAATAATGCCCGAGCCGCCCGCGCGGCACCAGCGGGGGCGGGGAGGTTTGCCGGAGCGGCCGGATCATCAGGTCATTCGTCGGGCCGGCGGTGCCGGCCCGAGGTGGTCACCGTGGCGACCGGCAGCGGCACCTCGGGCAGCGCCGCGGCCAGGTGCCAGCGCTCGGCGAACTCGGCCGCCGGCACCGCCTTGCCCCACAGCCAGCCCTGCCCGTTGACGACGCCGACCTGGTAGAGCGCCTCGCGCTGCAGCGGGGTCTCGACGCCCTCGGCGATCACGCTGAGGCCGAGCGCGTGGCTCATCGCGACCACCGCCCGGACGATCTCGTCGTCCTGCTCGTTCCTGCCCAGCCCGGTCACGAAGGACCTGTCGATTTTGACCCCGGTGACCGGGAAGCGGCGCAGGTAGCCGAGCGCGGAGAAGCCCGTGCCGAAGTCGTCCACCAGCAGTTTGGTCCCGAGCTGGCGCAGCTCGTGCAGCACCCGGGCGGTGACGCTGGAGCCGTCCACCATCACCGACTCGGTCATCTCCAGGGCCACGCAGTGCGCCGGCACGCCGTAGCGGAACAGCTCGCCGGAGACCACCAGCGGCAGCTCAGGGTCGCTGAGCTGGCGCGGCGACACGTTGACGGACAGGTAGAAGCTCTCCGAGACGACACCCTGCGAGCGCCAGACGCCGAGCTGGCGCAGCGCCTCGTTGCGCACGAACGCGCCGATCTGCGAGATCAGGCCGGAGTCCTCGGCGATCGGGATGAACAGCATCGGCGGGATCGAGCCGCGCTCCGGGTGCTCCCAGCGGACCAGCGCCTCGGCGCCCACCGGCATCCCGGTCTCCAGGCGCACGATCGGCTGGTACACCACGTGCAGCTGTTCCTCGGCGAGCGCCTGGCGCAGCGCCACCTCCAGCTCGATGCGCTCGCGCACCTGGTCGTGCATGGAGGTGTCGAACAGGGTGGACCGGCCCGGCCCCTCGGCCTTGGCGCGGTACATGGCGGTGTCCGCGTCGCGCATCAGGGCCTCGGCGGCCACCGCGGAGCGCACCGAGTCGCCGATGGAGTGCGCGATGCCGATCGACGCGCTGATCACCACCTCGGTGTCGCGCACCGGATAGGGCCGGGCGAAGCAGCCGCGGATGTCGTCGACCAGGCGCAGCGCGCCCGCCTTGTCGCCGACGAAGGCGAGCAGGAACTCGTCGCCGCCGACCCGGGCCACCGGCACCGTCGCCGGCATCGCGGCCCGCAGCCGCCGGCCCACCTCGATCACCAGTTGGTCGCCGGTGTCGTGGCCCCAGGAGTCGTTCACCCACTTGAAGCCGTCCAGGTCGAGCATGTAGACCCAGACCCGCTCCGGCCCGTGCGGGTCCACCGTGTTCACCAGCCGCTCGATCTGCCCGGAGATGGCCTGCCGGTTCGGCAGCGAGGTGAGCGGGTCATGGGTGGCCTGGTGCTCGGAGTGCAGCTGGGCGGCGACCTGGGCCTGCACCGCGGAGATCGCCCGGGCCAGCAGCAGCACCACCATCAGCGCCCCGGCCACGGCGACCAGCAGGCGGTGCGGGCCGGCAATGGTGGCGCTCGTCAGGAGCAGGCCGAACGGCAGGAACAGGGCGGGTACCAGGATCACCAGGCGCTGCCAGGACCAGGCCTGCACCGGCAGCCGGTCGGCGCGGCTCATCTCCACCACCGACGGGTGCAGGGCGGCCACCCCCAGGGCGGTGTACGCCACCACGTACGGCACGTTGAGCAGTGCGGACCCGTAGATCCGGCCACCCACGCCCTCGATCGCGTAGACGGTGTCGCCGATGAACATGGAAACCATCATCACCAGCAGCGCCACCATGCTCACCGGCCAGGTCTTGGTGGTGAAGGCCAGGTTGAGCACGAGCAGCGCGAGCACCACGTCGAACAGCGGGTAGGTCCCCTGGATGACGGAGAGCAGCGCGGGCCGCCCGGCGATCGCCGCGGCCGGCGCGGCGAGCAGCAGCGTGCTGGTCGCCGCGGCGGCCAGGCAGACGATCAGGCCGTCCAGCACCGCGTGCCGTTCCAGGCTCTGCCGGGCCCGCAGCAGCGCGAAGAGGAAGCCACCGAGCAGCAGATAGCCGCTGAACGTGGCGGCGTCGGCGAGCAGCGGCCAGGGCATCGGCTGGTCGGTGACGGTCGGCCGGATCACCAGCCCGACCAGGAAGAGCAGCGCGGCCAGGGCCATCATCAGCCACGCGGCCGGCGGCTCGGCGCCCCAGCGGCGCGGGCCCAGGAAGCACGCCGCCACGGTCAGCACGCCGAGCAGGACGAGGCTCACCGAGCCCAGATCGGACGACGAGTAAGCCGAGTAGATCGCGGTCGCGACGAGCCCGATGGCGGCCATGAACTGCCATTGGCGGCGGGCGATGGCGGGCGGGAGCACGGAACGCACCGGGCCATTCCTCCCGTTTTGCCCAAAGACTTATCCTTTGCTCACCGTAGCAACGCGCGGCAGGCTGAGCGGCCGTTCTTTGCGACCATGGACAAAAACGGTCGGGCACGCACTGTGCTGTAACAATTCACGGGCCACCGCGCCGACCCGGGCGGCGCCCAGCGCGATCAGTCCCGCCCGCCGCGAGGCGCGTACCAGCTCCCCGGCCGGTGACCCGGCCAGCACCCGGCGGCGCAGCGGCGGCAGGTCCGGCACCGCGCCGAGCAGGTCGTCCAGCAGCCGCCGCCCGGTGGCCTCCCCGCCCTCGGCGGTCACGTGCACCACGTCCAGCGTGCGGCCGCGGCGGCGGGCCTCGTCGGCCGCGAAGCGCAGGGCCAGCACCGACGGCTCGGAGCCGTCCACGGCGGCCAGCAGCGGCCCGCCCGGCGGCCGCGGCCCGCGGGTCACCACCACCGGGCACCAGGCCTGGGTCACCAGCTCGCGCAGCGCCGAGTCGTCGCCGCCCAGGACGAGGACCGCGGCGGTCCGGCTGCACCGCCGCAGGACTGTTCCGCGGGGGCCATCCATGAGTTGCCCGCGCACGCCGACGCCAGGTGTGGAACGCTGGATGATGGCGACCGCCGCGTCGACGAGACCGGCCGCGGCGCGCCGGTCCGCCGCCTCGTGCCAGGTGAAAGCGTGTACCACCGACAACACAGTGCCGCGGGCGAGCGCCTCCCGCGCGGCCAGGCGAACGGCGGCCAGGCCGGCCGTGGTCGGGTTGACCGCGGCCACCACGGGCGGCCGATTCGGGATCTGCATCGGTTCGACCTCCGCTCCCGTAACGTTCTCGCAATATACCGATAGCTATCTATGGTGCAACGGTCCGTACGACTCTGGTGACCAATGCCTCACCGGGTGGCCACCTGATGACCCATTCAGGTTGAGGGTTTACGGTGAACGGCAAAATCTTTGGGACATCTGCCGGTGAAGTGAGGGAAATACATGACGGATGTCAAGCTCGACCACCCCGGTGGCCAATTGTCGATGCCGGTGATCGAGGCCGTCGACGGGCCGGGCGGCATCGACGTCAGTGCTCTGTTGAAGTCGACCGGCTTCGTCACTCTCGACGTGGGTTTCGTGAACACCGCGTCGACCTCGTCGGCGATCACCTACATCGACGGTGACGCCGGCATCCTGCGGTACCGCGGGTACCCGATCGAGCAGCTGGCCGAGAAGTCGACGTTCCTCGAGGTCTCGTACCTGCTGATGAACGGCGAGCTGCCGAACGAGGCGCAGCTGCGCGACTTCGCCGACAAGATCCGGGTGCACACCCTGCTGCAGGAGGAGATGCGCACCTTCTTCTCCGGCTTCCCGCGGGACGCGCACCCGATGGCCGTGCTGTCCTCGGCGGTCACCGCCCTGTCCACCTTCTACCAGGACGCGCTCGACCCGCTGGACGACGAGCAGGTCGACATCTCCGCGATCCGCCTGATGGCGAAGCTTCCGACGATCGCGGCGTACGCGTACAAGAAGTCCATCGGCCACCCGCTGCCGTACCCGGACAACTCCCTGAACTACGTCGAGAACTTCCTGCGGCTCACCTTCGGCCTGCCGACCGTCAACTACGACGTCGACCCGAAGATCGCCAAGATCCTCGACATGCTGTTCATCCTGCACGCCGACCACGAGCAGAACTGCTCCACGTCGACGGTCCGGCTGGTCGGCTCGGCGCAGGCCAACCTGTTCGCGTCGGTCTCGGCCGGCATCAACGCCCTCTCCGGCCCGCTGCACGGCGGCGCCAACGCGGCGGTGCTCGAGATGCTCGAGCAGATCCGCAAGGACGGCGGCGACGTCAACTCCTTCGTCACGCGGGTGAAGAACAAGGAGAAGGGCGTCAAGCTGATGGGCTTCGGCCACCGGGTCTACAAGAACTACGACCCGCGCGCCGCCATCGTGAAGAAGGCCGCCCAGGAGATGCTGTCGACCCTGGACACGCCGGACCCGCTGCTGGAGATCGCCTTCCAGCTCGAGGAGATCGCGCTCAACGACGACTACTTCGTCTCCCGCAAGCTGTACCCGAACGTCGACTTCTACACCGGCCTGATCTACAAGGCGATGGGCTTCCCGACCAAGATGTTCACGGTCCTGTTCGCCCTCGGCCGCCTGCCCGGCTGGATCGCCCAGTGGCAGGAGATGATGCACGACCCGGCCACCAAGATCGGCCGACCGCGGCAGATCTACACCGGCTCGGCGGTGCGCGACTTCGTCCCGATGTCGCAGCGCTGAGAATTTTGGGAAAGAACTGACGGACCCGGCACGAACTCGGAGGCGGAGTTCGACGCCGGTCCGTGGCGGAGAAGCCCCAGAAAACGCGCCCCACCGGAATTCCGGTGGGGCGTTTTCCGATATTTAACATGCCTTGACCGTTATATGACTTCGGTGGCATGCTCGTCGGGTGGACGTGCTGGAGGTGATCGCCGAGCCGGCCCGGCGGCGCATCGTCGCGGCGCTGCTGACCCGCGAGGCCAGCGTGGGAGACCTGGTGGCGGCGCTCGGGATGAGCCAGCCGGCGGTCTCCAAGCATCTGCGGGTGCTGCGGGAGGCCGGGGTGGTGTCCGTGCGGGCGCGGGCCCAGCTGCGGATATATCGGCTCGAGGCGGGGCCGTTCCGGGAGCTCGATGACTGGTTGCGGCCGTATCGGCGGCTGTGGGGCGGGCATCTGGACGCGATCGAGCGTCATCTCGCCGACACCTCGGCCGCCTCCGCGGCGGCGGAGCCGTCCGCGTCCTCCACGCCCGCGCCACCCGATTCCGCCGGGCCTGCGCCGGCCCCCGCCGGGCCTGCGCCGGCCCCCGCCGGGCCTGCGCCGACCCCCGACCGGCCTGCGCCGACCCCCGACCGGCCTGCGGCCACTTCCGCCGGGCTCGTGCCCACCATTCCTGCCGCGCCTGCGCCCACCGCTTCTTCCGCGCCGGCGCCGTCCGTTGCCGAGGAGAGCTCGTGACTGGACCACCTGCTGAAGCCGCAGTCGTCGTCGCCGGCGACCGCTGGACCCTGATCTTCATCCGTGAGCTGCGGCAACCGCCGGCCGAGGTGTGGCCCGCGCTCGTCGAACCGGGCACGGGTCGACGGTGACCGCGCAGTTCGGCGAGATCTCCCGGCTCGCCGTCCTGGGCGGCGGCACCGGGCTGATGCCGCCGCCACCGCCCGCCGACTCCGTGCCGGTTTCCCCGTCGCTGCCCGTCTCCGGACCGCCGTGAGCCGGAACCGCCGGGCGGTGGAGGCGGTCGCGGCGATCGGAGCTCGCCGGTTGGTCGGGCGGGTGGACGCCGGGCTTCCAGCGTGCCGGCTGGTGGGCGGGGGCGGCGTCGCCGGCCGTTGGCCTCCGGCCTGCCGGCTGATGGGCTGTTCCGGCTTCACTCCCGGCCCCGGCGCGGGCCGGGGCGGCAGCGACCATCGTCACCCGGGTGAAGTTTGACGGCTGGCTCGGCGGTGGGAAAGATTGGGGCCGAGCGGTAGCGGAGGAACCCGGTGCGATTCCGGGACGGTCCCGCCACTGTGACCGGGGAGCGATCCGCTGAGGCGGCAGCCCGCCACGGCCGGTGAGACGGCCGGAAGGCGAGCGGGGAACGGCGATCCGGGAGTCAGGAGACTCTGGCCGCTCGTGACGACCGACGCGCGGGCGTGGACACCCGCCGGGAGGGAACACCCTGTGACGACTCCGTACCCGTTCTCGGCCGTGGTCGGCCTCGACGACCTGCGCCTGGCGCTGCTGCTGACCTCGGTGTCACCGGCGGTCGGGGGAGTGCTGGTCCGCGGCGAGAAGGGCACCGCGAAGAGCACCGTGGTGCGCGCCCTGGCCAGCCTGCTCCCGCCGGTCACCGTGGTCCGCGGCTGCCGCTTCGCCTGCGACCCGGCCGCGCCCGACCCGGAGTGCCCGGACGGTCCGCACGCCGCCGACACCCCGGCCGTGCACCGCCCCGCCACGCTGGTCGAGCTTCCGGTCGGCGCCACCGAGGACCGCGTGGTCGGCACCCTGGACATCCAGCGCGCACTGGCCGAGGGCGTGAAGGCGTACGAGCCGGGCCTGCTCGCCGCCGCCCACCGCGGGGTGCTTTACGTCGACGAGGTCAACCTGCTCCCCGACCACCTGGTCGACCTGCTGCTGGACGCCGCCGCGATGGGCCGGGCGCACGTCGAGCGGGACGGCGTCTCGGTCAAGCACGCGGCCCGCTTCCTGCTGGTCGGCACGATGAACCCGGAGGAGGGCGAGCCCCGCCCGCAGCTGGTCGACCGTTTCGGCCTGGTGGTCACGGTGGCCGCTCCCCGCGACGCGACGATGCGGGCCGAGGTGGTCCGCCGCCGACTGGCCTACGAGGCCGACCCGGACGCGTTCGCCGCCCGCTTCGCCGCCGACGAGCGGGAGTACGCGGCCCGCATCGCCGCCGCCCGCGCCATCCTGCCCACGGTTGTCCTCCCGGACGCCGAGTTGGACCGCATCGCCCGGGTCTGCCTGGCCTACGGCGTCGACGGCATGCGGGCCGACATCGTCGTCGCCCGCTGCGCGGTGGCGCTGGCCGCCTGGCACGGCCGTGACCGGGTCACCGCCACGGACGTCGCCGACGCCTCCCGCCTGGCGCTGCCGCACCGCCGCCGCACGGATCCGCTCGACCCGCCCGGCACCGACGAGGAGAAGCTGGAGCAGGCACTGGCTGAGGCCGAGCGCCAGGCCCAGGAGGACGCCGCCCGCGCCGCGGGCAACGAGCCCGGCGACGACCCGGATCCGGACGACGACCCCGACGGCGACGAGCCGGACGACAATCCACCAGGCGGCCCGGACGGCGGCCCCGGCGACGCGGGCCTCGACCGCTCGAACGGCCCGGACGGCCCGGGTGGCGGGGGCCCGGCAGGCAGCCCTCCGCCCGGCAACCCGCCGCTCGGCGCGTCTCCGCAGGACAGCGCGGACACCGGGAATGCCGACCCCCAGCCGGACGGCCGGCAGCCGGCGGCCGCCCCCGCGGTTCCGGCCGGTTCCGCGTTCCGCCCTCGCACGCTGCGCATCTCCGCACGTGGTGAGGGCGGCCACACCGGCAAGCGCTCCCCGGCCTACGCACGCCGTGGCCGGGTGGTCGGCGCGCGCAAACCGGCGGGAAAACTGGCCGGAGCCCCGCACCTGCCGGCCACGCTGCGGGCGGCCCTGCACCGCGCCGCCTTCCAGATCAGCACACCGGACTCGGCGACCGGGATCTCGGGGTTGCCGAGGGCGGGCGCTGGCACGCAGGCCGTGAACGTACCCACCGGGCCGGCGGGTGACGGCAGCGATCCGGCAGCCGGTGGCCGGCGGTGGGGCACCGGGGTGGAGCCTCGCGACCTGCGGGAGGCCATCCACGTGGGGCGCGAGGCGAACCTGGTGCTGTTCGTCGTGGACGCCTCCGGGTCGATGGCCGCCCGCAAACGGATGACGCTCGTCAAGACCGCCGTGCTGTCGCTGCTGCGGGATGCCTACCAGCGCCGGGACCGGATCGGGATGATCACGTTCCGGGGTAGTGACGCCGACGTCGTGCTGCCGCCCACCTCCAGCCACGAGGTCGGGGTGATGCGCCTGGCCGCGCTGCGGACCGGCGGGCGGACCCCGCTCGCCGCCGGGCTGCGGGCCGCCGCCCGGACCGTGGCGACCGAGCGGCGCCGGGATCCGCGGCGCCGGCCGCTCCTGGTGCTGGTCACCGATGGCCGGGCGACCAGCGGGCCGGATCCGCTGCTGCTCGCCCCGGCGCTGACCGGGGTGGCCACCGTCGTCGTGGACTGCGAGTCCGGGCCGATCAAGCTGGGACTGGCCGGCAAGCTGGCCGCGGCGCTGCGGGCCGACGTGATGCCTCTCGAACAGTTGGAGGCCGCCACCACCCGGAACCGGCCGGCCGTGGCCTCCGGAGGCGACCGCGCCTACCGCCGGGCCGCCTGACGGCCGCCCGGCGAGCCGGCGGGATCCCGCCGGCCGCGCCGGGGCGCCGAGGGCGACGGACGGGTCGCGGCGCGGGAGCGGGGGACGCCGGAGCGCGGCGGCCTGCCGGCGCCGCGGCGGACGGGTGACGGCGGGTGCCGGATGGCGGACCGCCGACGGCGGCGGCCGGGGATCGCGGTCGCCGGTGGGTGGTGAGGGACGGCGGGTGCGGTCTGTCGGCGTACCGCCGCAATCAATTTTCTGGGGGAAGCGGACCGGAAGTGGTCAGCGGACGCCGCGCAGGGGAGAGGGAAGCGATGCCGCAGGGAAAAGTGACCACCGTGCCCGACGACGGCCTGACCACGCGGCAGCGCCGGCGGCAGGCGGTCCTCGCCGTGCACACCGGCCCCGGCAAGGGGAAGTCCACCGCCGCGTTCGGGATGGCGCTGCGCGCCTGGAGCGCCGGCTGGCCGGTCGGCGTCTTCCAGTTCGTCAAGTCGCAGAAGTGGAAGGTGGGCGAGGAGACCGCGCTCAAAGCCCTCGACGGCGTCAACGGCACGCCGGTGACCTGGCACAAGATGGGTGAGGGCTGGTCCTGGATCCAGCGCGCCGGGACCGAGCGGGACCACGCCGCCGAGGCCGCCGAGGGATGGGCGCAGATCAAGCGGGACCTGGCCGCCGGGACCTACAAGTTCTACGTACTGGACGAGTTCACCTACCCGATGAAGTGGGGCTGGGTGGACGTCGCCGACGTAGTCGCCACGCTCGCCGGGCGGCCGGGGACGCAGCACGTGGTGATCACCGGGCGGGACGCGCACCCGGACCTGATCGAGGCGGCCGACCTGGTCACCGAGATGACCAAGATCAAGCATCCGATGGACGCCGGCCGCAAGGGGCAGCAGGGGATCGAATGGTGACGATTCCGCGGGTGGTGATCGCGGCGCCGGCCTCCGGGCACGGCAAGACCACCGTGGCGACCGGGCTGCTCGCGGCGTTCGCGCGGCGCGGTGTGCCGGTGGCACCGTTCAAGGTTGGCCCGGACTACATCGATCCGGGCTACCACGCGCTGGCCGCCGGGCGGCCGGGCCGCAACCTGGACCCGGTCCTGGTCGGCGAGAACCTGATCGGCCCGCTCTTCGCGCACGGCTCCCAAGGCGCCGAACTGGCCGTCGTCGAGGGCGTGATGGGCCTCTACGACGGGCGCACCGGCGCCGGCGAGACCGGCTCCACCGCTCAGGTCGCCGAGCTGCTGCGGGCGCCGGTGATCCTGGTGGTGGACGCCGCCGCGCAGGGCCGCTCGGTCGCCGCGCTGGTGCACGGTTTCCGCAGTTTCGGCACCGTGCGGCTGGCCGGGGTGATCCTCAACCGGGTCGGCTCGGACCGCCACGAGCAGATCCTGCGCGACGCCTGCGAGGAGGTCGGCACGCCGGTGCTCGGTGCGCTGCGCCGCGCCGACGCGGTGGCCGCGCCGAGCCGGCACCTCGGGCTGGTGCCCGCCGCGGAACGCCGCGCCGAGGCGCTGGCCTCGGTGGACGCGCTGGCCACGCTGGTCGCGGGCGCGGTGGACCTGGACGCGGTGCTGGCGGTCGCGCGTTCGGCGCCGCCCCTGGCGGCGACCCCGTGGACGCCTCGGGACGAGGACCCGGTGCCGGGCCGTCCGGTCGTCGCGCTCGCCGGTGGCCCGGCTTTCAGTTTCGCGTACGCGGAGACGGCCGAGCTGCTGGCCGGAGCCGGCGCCGAGGTCACCGTCGTGGACCCGCTGCGCGACGAGTCCCTGCCCGACGGCGCCCGCGCGTTGGTGGTCGGCGGCGGCTTCCCCGAGGTGTACGCCGCCGAGCTGTCGGCCAACGAGCCGCTGCGCACGTCGGTGCGGGAGCTGGCCGCCGCGGGGCTGCCGATCGTCGCCGAGTGCGCCGGGCTGCTCTGGCTGTGCCGGAGCCTGGACGGCGCTCCGATGTGCGGCGTGCTGGACGCCGAGGCCGCGATGACCCCGGCGCTGACGCTCGGTTACCGGGACGCGGTCGCGCTGTCGGACAGCCCGCTCGCGCCGGCCGGCACCCGGGTCACCGGGCACGAGTTCCACCGGACGGCCGTGTACCCGCGCTCCGGGGTGCTGCTGTCGCCCGCCGCCGGTGCGGCCTGGGCGTGGCGGGGAGCGGATCCGGAAGGGTTCGCCACGCCCGCGGTGCACGCGTCCTACCTGCACCTGCACTGGGCCGGGCAGCGTGGACTCGCGGCGCGGCTGGTCCGTACGGCAGCAATGTGATCTTCATCGGGGTGGGGGCGCGGCGCGGCGCCGCCGTGGTTGCCGCCATCGAAGCGGCGCTGGCGCAGGCCGGTGTGGACCGCGCCGAGGTGGGCGCGGTGGCCACCCTGGACCGGCGGTCCTTTCCGGACGTCGGGTGGCCGGTGGTGACCTTCCGCGCGGAGCAGCTGGCCGCCCGGCCGGTGCCCACGCCGAGCGCCCGGGTGGCGGCCGCCGTCGGCACGCCGAGCGTGGCCGAGGCCGCCGCGCTGCTGGCCGCCGGCCCGTCCGCCGAACTGATCATGCCGAAGCGGATCTTCGGCGGGGTGACAGTGGCCCTCGCCCGGTCGGCGCCCGGCCCCGGGTGAGTCCGGGCGCCGTGGCCGGACAGGCGGTCAGGCGCCCGCCGGCCATTCGTGCACGGGAAGGTTGTCGTGCATCAGCGGCAGGTAACGCCGCAGCATCTCGTGCAGCGCCCGCTGCCGGTCCAGGCCCTGCTTCTCCAGCTCGTGCAGCGTCTCCACCTGCCACGACGCGCCGTTACGCTGGCGCAGGCAGCGTTGCTCGATGATGCCCATCAGACGGTCCCGCTGGGCCGGGGAGACCCCCCACCGGTCCAGGCCGTCCGCCGCCTGCGGCAGCAGCCGGCGCAGGACCAGCTCGGTCACCGGTACGGTCCCCACGCCCGGCCAGAAGACGCTGGCGTCGATGCCGTGCCGGGCGCAGGCGTGGAAGTTCTCCTCGGCGGCGCGGAAGCTCAGCTGCGTCCAGACCGGCCGTTCCGCCTCCGCGAGGCTGCGTGCCAGGCCGTAGTAGAACGCCGCGTTCGCGATCGTGTCGGCGACCGTCGGTCCGGCCGGCAGCACCCGGTTCTCCACCCGCAGGTGCGGCCGCCCGTTGACCACGTCGTAGATCGGCCGGTTCCACCGGTAGACCGTCCCGTTGTGCAGCCGCAGCTCGCTCAGCGCCGGGATGTCGCCGCGCTCCAGCAGGTCCGCCGGGTCGTCCCCGTCGCAGATCGGGAGCAGCGCGGGGAAGTACCTGACATTCTCCTCGAACAGGTCGAAGACGCTGGTGATCCAGCGCTCCCCGAACCACACCCGCGGCCGTACGCCCTGGGCCCGGATCTCCTCCGACCGGGTGTCGGTGGCCTGCTCGAACAGCGGGATCCGGGTTTCCCGCCAGAGCTCCCGGCCGAACAGCAGCGGCGAGTTCGCGCCCAGCGCCACCTGGATCCCGGAGATCACCTGTGAGGCGTTCCAGTACGCCGCGAACTGGGCCGGGCTGACCTGCAGATGGAGCTGCGTGCTGGTGCACGCGGCCTCGGGCGCGATGCTGTCGGTGGTGACCGCGAGCCGGTCCACGCCGTCGATCCGGATGTCCAGGTCCTCGCCGCGGGCCGCGAAGATCTGCTCGTTGAGCAGCGAGTACCGCGGGTTCGCCGACAGCGCCTCGCCGGTCAGGTGCTCGCGGCGTAGGGTAGGCAGGATCCCGATGGTGACCATGTGCACGCCGACCGTGCGGGCCTTGCCCTCGGCGTGGTTCAGGCTGGCCCGCAGCCCCTTCTCCAGGTCCGCCACGTCGTCGCCGGCCAGCCGCCGGGGTGGCAGGTTGATCTCGATGTTGAACTGGCCGAGTTCGGTCTGGAAGTCCGGATCGGCGATCGCGCCGAGCACCTCGGCGTTGGCCATCGCCGGGTCCGCGTTGCCGTCGATCAGGTTGAGCTCGATCTCCATGCCGGTCATCGGCCGCTCGAAGTCGAAGCGGGACTCGCGCAGCATGGTCGCGAACACGTCCAGGCTCCGGCGGATCTTCTGCCGGTACCGGGTCCGGTCCTCCCGGGAAAACTCCGTCTTTTCGACTTTCTCGCCCACCGGGCACCACCTTCCGAGCGTCAGCGGTGAGGGAGAACGGGCGTCGTCGCAGCGGTCCCCCCGGACTCATGATTACCGCTGTCAATGCGTGTTCTCATCCCGGCGGGGCAGCATTGGCGGGTGGTGGTTAACGGTGCGTCGAACATGGACGCCCCGATACCCCGTGGTCCGTCGTTCTACGCCGCCTCAGTGCAGCAGGGCGAAGGCGAGGACGCCCACGACCACCAGGCCGGCGGCGGCCTGCAGCAGCATCGCCGGTCCCAGGTGCGACCAGCGGGTCGGGATGCGCGGGGTGAGCGGCTGCATCGTGGTCAGATTCACCACCTGCATGAGCTTCACCGGCAGGGTGCGGTCCCGCTGCGGCTCGGTGCGCACCTGCACCAGGTCGCCGCGGTGCAGCGCGGACTGCGGCAGCTGGCCGTGCATCTCGATCTCGTAGGTCTGCCCGAGGTCGTCGCGCAGCCGGAGCGGGGTGACCAGGAACTCCGGGCCCTTGCGCAGATCCTTGAGGCTGCGCCGGGCCGGTTTCATCCGCAACAGCGAGGCCACCAGCTGGGCGATGCCGGCGGTGAGGAACACGGCGATCGCCAGGGGCCGCCCGACGCGCACCTCACGCGTGTACGACGCCTGATAGCCGATGAACCGGCCGGTGATGATCGGACTGACGTGCCGGAGGATCCGCTCGCGATGCAGCTCGGTGTCGTCCATGGGGATCACCTCCTGGATGTTCCTCAATGTTACGGAGTGGCCTGGGCTCGGCACCGTGAGTGAATCGTTCTTTCTCTCCCTACCAACCCGGCCGGCTCCTCGCGCGAGATACCTGGCAATTCCCGCTCGCAACCCACCGATCTGCGGAAACTCGCCCGTTCGCGGTACCCGGCGGGGTGAACTGGACGGCGAGTCGCGCGAAAATTCGCGGCGGAGGGGGGCGGAGGCCAGTGGCACCGACGAACTACGTCAACCCGGACAGCGTGCTGGCGCGCACCGCCCGTGACATGGTCCGGACCCACTCCGGCGGCGAGGGCGTGACCCGGTGCCCGGCCTGCGGCGAGCCGCTGCCGTGCCGCTCCGGGCAGGCGGCGGCCGAGGTCCTGGCCGCCGCCGGCTTGATGGAGTCCTCCGGATTGATCGCGACAACCCGGGTCGCCTTCGGGCCGCTCGGCGCGGGCCCGGCCGACGAGGGTACGGCGCGGTCCGGCGATCCGCTGGCCGGTCCGCTCCCGTCCACGGCTCCCGGCCGGGTGGCCGAGCCGCCCGGCGAGTCCTGGACCGAGTCGCGGCTCGGCGGGCTGCCGCGGCTCTCCGGGGGGCTGTCGGGGAACGCGGGGCCCGGTTTGCCCTCCGGGGCCGGGCCTGGAGGGAATGCCGGGTCGGGATTTCTTTCGCAGAGCGTGGGCATCGGTGCGAACCGGGCGCCTGCTGCGGGGCTGCCCCCTTCCGGCGGCGGCCCGACCTCCAGCGGTCTTGCTGCGTCCGGCGGTCTCGCTGCGTCCGGCGGTGAGACCCGCTCCCGGCTCGGCCGCCACGCCGGGGCCGATCCGAGCGACACCCCGGACGCGCTGAACAGTGCCGAGGCCGCCCCGCCACCAGCCTGGCCACCCGCCGAACCGGGCGGCGTCCCCAGCCGGGGCGCGCATGCGGCGCCGTCCGCTCCCGCCCCCGGTGCCGAGCCGGCCGCCCCTCGGCCCCCGTCCTCGCCCGCGGTGAGTGGTCCGCGCCCTCCGGGCGAGGCTTCGCCGCCGGCCGGGAGCGGTTCGCTGTCCGCGGCTGGGAGTTCCTCACCGGCTGGGAGTGGTCTGCGCCCTCCGGCCGAGGGCCCACCGGCTGGGAGTGGTCTGCGCCCTCCGGCCGAGGGCCCACCGGCCGGGAGCGGTCTGCGGCCCCCGGCCGAGGACTCATCTGCGGGGGGAGGTGGCCTGCGGCCCTGGCCGGCGACGGGGGAGGAACCCGCCGCGGGCGGTGCTTCCCGGCCTTGGCCCCAGGCGGACGGCGACGCCGCGACCGGTGGTGCCCTGCGGCCCTGGCCACCGGCCGAAGACGCCCCGGCGACCGGTTCGGGTCTCCGCGCCTGGCCGCCCGCCGGATCGGCCCCCGCGCCCGCTCCGGCCGGCGGGACGATGGCCGGCCCCCCGGCGAACCCGGCCTGGGCCGCTCCGAGCGGGGTGCCCGTGCCTCCGGGTGAACCGTCGGCGGGCCCGGCGTGGCCTGCTCCGGGTGTGGGGCCCGCGGGGTCGGGTGACTCCCCGGCGAACGCGGCCTGGGCCGCTCCGGGCGGGGCGCCGGTGGCATCGGGTGGGGAGGCCTCCGGCGTACCCCCGATGACGGCCGCGCCCACGAACCCCGGTGCGGGTGCCCCGCCGCCCTGGGCGGCGCCGCCTGCGGCGGCCGCACCGCAGCCCACCCCGCCTCCGCCGCTCGCGCAGGCCGCGCCCGCATCGTCCGGGCCTCCCGCCTACAGCCAGCAGAACAGTCCGCTGGACGCGCCGCGCTTCACCCGTTCCGCCCGGCCGGCGGCGGGTGTCACGGCGGGCCTGAACCCGGCCGCACAGCCGATGGCCCAGCCACCCGTTCCCGCAGCCGCCGCCGTCCCCGGATCAGCCGCCGCTCCCGTCGGCGTCCCCGGGGCGACCGTCGCCGCCGGGACGGCCGTCGCTCCCGGCGTGGGCGCCGATGCCGGAATGGCCGCGCCTGCTGGGACGGGCGCGCCTGCTGGGACGGGCGCGCCTGCTGGGACGGGCGCGCCTGCTGGGACGGGCGCGCCTGCTGGGACGGG
>NZ_BOMW01000008.1 GCF_016862395.1 Actinoplanes siamensis
GGGACGGGCGCGCCTGCTGGGACGGGCGCGCCTGCTGGGACGGGCGCGCCTGCTGGGACGGGCGCGCCTGCTGGGACGGGCGCGCCTGCTGGGACCAATGCTGTTCCTGGGATGGACCCCGGTCCGGGCACGGGCGTTGCTCCGGGGACGGCGCAGCCCGGCGTCTCCGGCCTGCCGCCTGCTTCCCAGCCGGGGATGCCGCCCGCCGCCCAGCCCGGCCTTCCGGGAATCCAGCCGACGGCGCAGCCGGGCGCACAGGGACTCCAGCCCATGGGTCAGCCCGGCGGCCAGGGAACTCAGCCGGGCCTGCCCGGGACGCCCACGGCCGGGCCGGACTTCCTGCCCTCCGCCGCCGTGCTGGCGAGTGGCCAAGCTCCGAGCGGCCAGCTTCCGGGCATCGCGCAGACTCGCCCGGGCCTGCAGGCTCCGGACCTGGGCCAGCACAATCCCCCTCCGGGCGCGTCGTCGCGTCCTGGTCTGCAGGCTCCGGATCTGGGTCAGCACAATCCCCCTTCGGGGGCGTCGTCGCGTCCTGGTCTGCAGGCTCCGGATCTGGGTCAGCACAATCCCCCTTCGGGGGCGCCGTCGCGGTCCGGCCTGCACGCTCCGGACCGGGGACAGGACGGCCAGGATGGACCCGCCGACGCGCCGGCTGGCGAGGCGAGCACCCCGTCCGGTCTCCCCGGGCGGACCGGTTCTCCCGCGGCACGTCCTCAGGCGCCCGCCACCGACGCACCGGACGACTCGGCCGGCGCCCCGAGCGGCCTGCCACGCCGCCAGTGACCGAGCCCCGGGCCACTGGACTGGCTGGCCGACGGCCTGCGCAGCCGGTCGCGGGGCCTCCGGATCGGTCGGGTGGGACCTCTGGAGGCGGCCGTGGCCTGCTGGCCGGCGGCGAGGGGTGTCTCCGGGGCTTCGCGGGGCCCCTGGAGGCCAGCCGGGTTGCCGGGGCCTGCGGTGGAAGGCGTCTGCGGTGGGGGCCGTTCAGGCCGGGGTGGGGACGAGGCGGGTCCAGACGACCTTGCCGTCACTGACCGGCAGGACGCCCCAGGCCGCGGAAAGCTCGTGGACCAGACGCAATCCCCGCCCGCCGGCGTCGCAGCGCCCCGGATCCATGGTTCGCGGCATCCGCCGGCTGCCGTCCCGGACCGCCATCGTGATCCGGCCGTCCCGGTGGTTCAGCGTGAACTCCATCGTCGTGTGGGCATGCCGGACCACATTGGCCACGAGCTCCGTGGCGATCAGCGCGGCCGTCGCGGCGAACTCCGCGCGGTGCCAGCGGGCGCACGCCTGATCCACCAGGTTGCGAACCTGGCGGCAGGCCTCCGGGACCGGACGCAGCCGGATCCGCGTCCGGTCCGGCGGAGGTTGCCGGCCGGCCTCGGCCAGCGCCGTGGCGCAGTCGCCGGCCAACTCCACCGCGGCGCAGTCCGGGATGGCGGCCAGCGCGGCAGACGTGCCGGGATCCGCCCCGCAGACGACGATCGGCACGTCCGGGAACTCCGCGGTCTGCCGGACCACCGAGCCGAACGTGCCGAAGGCGACCGGATCGGCCACCCGTAATCGGGTCACGTCGAGGAGCAGTTTCACCGGCTGCACCGCGAGGCTGCGGCGGACCGCGCTGCCCAGAGCGTCGCCGGTGAGGCGGTCCAGGGTGCCGCTGACCGTGAGCACCGCGACCGGGAGCTCCCGCTCCGGCCGGCACACGAGCTGGCTGGGCATCGCGGCTCCTTCCCCGCGGGATGGGTCGAGACAGCAGGTGCCCGCGAGCCGGGGGAGGCAAACCACGGTCCGGTCCGGAAGTCCCACGGGACGAAGGGCGAGAGGAAGACAATCAGCCTGATTGGCAATAGGCTGATGAATCCCGTTCCGGGGGCCGGCGCACCAAGCAGGGGGCACGGCGGGCGGGCCGGCACGGCGGCGAGCCGGGGCCGACCCGGCGGAGCAGCAGGCGACGAGGCGGCGAGATCCGCCCGGCGGCCGACGCGCGACCGGATCTCGTGCGTGCGGCGCGCGGGAGTCCGGCAGATGGTCGACAGCTAAATAAAGTACCGTTGCGCGCCATGGGTGTGTCGCAGCGTTTGAAGAACCGATTCCGCAAGTTTTTGCAGCGTCCCGGCACGACTGTGGACCTCGGCCCGCTGTCGAGGCGCCTGGAGCCGATCGAGGCCCGTGAGGAGGCGCTGAAGGAGCTGGACGACGCGGCGCTGACCGAGGCCGCTCGTGAGGCGTCCGATTTCACCGAGATCTGCGCGGTGGGCCGGGAGGCCGCCCGCCGGGCGATCAACCAGCGGCCGTACGACGTCCAGCTGCTCGGCGCGATGGCGCTGCTCTCCGGCCGGGTCGCCGAGATGGCCACCGGTGAGGGCAAGACGCTGACCGCCACCATCGCGGCGTACGGTCACACCCGCCTCGGCAACGGCCCGGTCCACGTGCTGACCGTCAACGACTACCTGGCCCGCCGCGACGCCGAGTGGATGGAGCCGATCTACACGCTGCTCGGCCTGACCGTGGCGTGGGTGACCGAGGCGTCGACGCCGCAGGAGCGCCGCGAGGCGTACTCGGCGGACGTCACCTACGTGTCGGTGTCCGAGGCCGGTTTCGACTACCTGCGCGACCAGCTTGTCACCGACGTGGCCGACCGGGTGCAGCGCGAGCTGGCCACCGCGATCGTGGACGAGGCCGACTCGATCCTGATCGACGAGGCCCGGGTGCCGATGGTGCTGGCCGGCTCGACGGCCACCGAGAGCGACCCGGTGCACGAGGCCGCGGAGCTGGTGAAGAACCTGCGCAACGGCAAGGACTACGAGGTGGCCGAGGACGGCCGCAGCGTCGCGTTCACCGAGGCCGGACTGAAGAACATCGAGGAGCAGCTGGGCGGGGTCGACCTGTACGCGGACGACCAGGTCGAGCACCTGTCCGCGGTGAACGTCGCGCTGCACGCGCACGCCCTGCTGCGCCGCGACGTGGACTACATCGTCCGCAACGGCACGGTCGAGCTGATCGACGAGATGCGCGGCCGGGTGGCCCAGCGCCGCCGCTGGCCGGACGGGCTGCAGGCGGCCGTGGAGGCCAAGGAGGGGCTGTCCGCGACAGCCGAGGGCGAGGTGCTCAACACCATCACGGTGCAGGCGTACATCGCGCTCTACAAGACCGTCTGCGGCATGACCGCGACCGCGGTGCACGTCGGCGAGCAGCTCCGGGAGTATTTCAACCTCGAGGTTGCGGTGATCCCGTCGAACACCCCGAACATCCGCGAGGACGACCCGGACCGGATCTACTCGGCGCACGACACCCGGGACGAGGCGCTGGTCGAGGAGATCAAGATCGCGCACGACAAGGGCCGTCCGGTGCTGATCGGGACCCTGGACGTGCAGGCGTCCGAGACGCTCGCCGCGCAGCTGGCCGCCGCGGGCGTGCCGTGCAACGTGCTGAACGCGAAGAACGACGCCGAGGAGGCGGCGATCATCGCGGAGGCCGGCGCGGTCGGCGCGGTCACCGTCTCCACCCAGATGGCCGGCCGCGGCGTCGACATCCGGCTCGGTGGCAGCGACGAGAAGGACCGGGACCAGGTCGTCGAGCTGGGCGGGCTGTACGTGATCGGCGCCGGCCGGCACGACAGCCGCCGGGTCGACGACCAGCTGCGCGGCCGGGCCGGGCGGCAGGGCGACCCGGGCGCTTCGGTGTTCTTCGTGAGTCTCGAGGACGAGCTGGTCACCCGGCACGCCGGGGAGATCCTGCCGGCCTCGCCGCGGATGGACATGGACGGCGTGGTGCACGACCCGCAGGTGGACTACGCGGTCGAGCACGCCCAGCGGGTCGCCGAGGGCGTCAACCACGAGATCCACCGCAACACCTGGCGGTACAGCGTGGTGATCGAGCAGCAGCGGCTGCTGCTGGCCGAGCGCCGGGAGCGGCTGCTCACCTCCGAGGTGGCCGCGATCATGCTGCTGGAGAAGTTGCCGGAGAAGGCCAAGGAGACCGACGAGGACGTGCTGTCCGACTCGGCCCGGGCGATCGCGCTGTACCACCTGGACCGGCTCTGGGTGGAGCACCTGGCGTACCTGTCCGAGGTGCGTGAGGGCGTGCACCTGCGGGCGCTGGGCAAGCTGGACCCGCTTGACGAGTTCCACCGGTCGGCCGTGCCGGCGTTCCAGGAGCTGCTGATCCAGGTCGAGGCGCGGACCATCGAGGCATTCGAGGAGATCGATCTCAGCGAGGGCTGGCAGCCGGAGCGGGCCGAGATCGTCCGGCCCAGCGCCACCTGGACGTACCTGGTGCACGACAACCCGTTCGGCTCGGAGCTGGACCGGCTGATCGCCGCCGTGGGCCGCCGGCTCACGGCAGGTGGCTGATCTCACTGAGGTTTCTGCCGTGAAGGGGGCGCCACGGACCGTGGCGCCCCCTTCACGGCGTTCCGGCGCAGGTCAGCCGCATGGCGTTCGGCAATGCTTAATGAGGCTGACAGAAAGCGTTACCGGAATGCATTCGTGTTACCGGGAACAATATGGAACGTCTTTCTCACACTGTGGATGGCTACTTGACCGGCAAAGCGGCGGCCCGGAAATATCAGGGCCCGCTTTAACGCACAGTGATCATTCATATTCGCTTGCCGTAGCAAATTTCTGGGGGATCAACCAAATGCCGGTCAGCGCATTGTCGCCGCGAGCCGATCGTCGTTCTGCCGGACCGGGCCGTGGCCCGGGCAACCGGCGCTCCGAACCGGCGCTGACCGTGACGCTCGCCATTCCACTCACCGGCGACGCCGTCTCGCCACAGGCGCACCGGCTGCTCGCCGCGGTCCGTGAGCTGGTCGAGCTGAGCCGGGGCACGGTGACCGTCGAGTCGGCCCCGCTGCCGTCCGAGGCCGAGCCGGAGCCGGTCCCCAGCGGCCCCGAGGTCCGCCTGCTCACCGGCTCGCGCCAGGTGCTCCTGGAGGGCGAGCCGGTCTCGCTCACCCGTCTCGAGTTCGATCTCCTGCTCTACCTGGCCGAGCGGCCGCGCCGGGTGTTCAGCCGCGCCCAGCTGCTCGCCGGCGTGTGGGGTTACGAGCGGGCCGGGGAGCGCACGGTCGACGTGCACGTCCGCCGGCTGCGGCTCAAGCTGGGCGCCAGCGTCCCGGCCGTCACCACGGTCTACGGAGTGGGCTACCGGCTGGCCGACGACGCCCGGATCACGATCATGCCGCACGATTGAGTCATGCGTGTACGTCCCGTCTCGTTCGCCGTCCTCGTCGACGATCTCGCCGATCGGCTGGCGAGTCGGGAATCCGACAGTAGGGTCCGGGTGGCCGTGGACGGCGCGGACGCGGCCGCCCCGGGTCGTCTCGCCGACGCCCTGGTCGACCCGCTGCGGGTCCGTGGCCGCCCGGCCGTCCGCGTCGACACCGGGGACTTCCTGCGCCCGGCCTCGCTGCGCCTGGAGTTCGGGCGGGCGAATCCGGACTCGTTCTACACCGGCTGGTTCGACGAGGCCGGCCTGATCCGCGAGGTGCTCGGGCCGGCCGGTCCGGCCGGCTCCGGGCGCATCGTCACCCGGCTGTGGGACGCGGAGGTGGACCGTGCCGCCCGGGAGCCCTACCGTGATCTGCCGGCGAACGCGGTGGTGCTGGTCAGCGGCCCGCTGCTGCTCGGGTCGGGGTTGCCCTTCGACTTCACCGTCCATCTTGGGCTCTCGGCCGCCGCGCTGGACCGGCGGACCGCCCCGGAGGGCCGCTGGACCCTGCCGGCGTTCGCCCGGTATGCGGACGAGGTGGCTCCGGAAACTTTCGCCGATGTGGTGGTCCGGGCGGACGATCCCCGGCATCCTGCCCTGGTCATGGCGTTGGACTGACATCTGACGTGAGCCTGCGCACAAGACCCGCGTGCCGAGTCCGTGGCGGATTCGACCACTGACAGTTATGCTCCGGTTACTTTTTCGCGGGGGTCTCGTTTGGGACCCCCGGCGGTGGGTATCAGGCGGCTCCACAAGCCGGATCGGGACCCACCGGCTGGGGCTGAGGGAAGGGCAGGGGGACTACATGCTCGTCAACGGAGCGGTTGTGGCCGGCAAAGGCGCTAGCCCGGTGAAGGGGCGTTCGACCGAGGAGCTCGACCAGATCCGCGGGCTTCTGCGGTCCCGGTTCGAGGAGCTCGACGCCGAATACGAAGAGGCCCTCGCGCAGAGCCAGCGGCTGCGTCTGGTCGAGATCGGCGACTCCGCCGGCGACGACCAGGCCGACAGCGGGTCGAAGACGGCGGAGCGGGACGCCGCCACCTCGCTGCTGCGCACCCTGCTCGACCGGCGCACCCAGGCGGAGTACGCGATGCAGCGGCTCGAGGACGGGACGTACGGCAACTGTGAGGGCTGCTCGAACCCGATCCCGGTGGAGCGGCTCGAGGTCTTCCCGTCGGCCACCACCTGCGTCAACTGCAAGCAGGTCCGGGAGCGCCGGGCCAGCTGAGGCCGGAGTGCCGGTCTGCCCGTTTCCGCGGGGGTGGAAGCGGGCACCGGCATCGCATGGGAAGCATCCGGATCGGCACCTGCGGGTGGACCGACAAGACGCTGATCGCCTCGGGGTGGTATCCGGCCGCCGCGGACAACCCGGAGAAGCGCCTCAGGCACTACGCGCGGCGCTTCCCGATCGTCGAGGTCGACTCCACCTACTACGGGCCGCCCAGCGAGCAGACCACGCGGTTGTGGGCCGAGCGGACCCCGGACGGGTTCACCTTCAACATCAAGGCCTTCAGTCTGCTGACCGGGCATCCGACGAAGGTCTCCGCGATCTACAAGGATCTGCGGCCGGAGACGGACAAGCGCAACGTGTACCCGCAGGACCTCCCGCCGCAGGCGTACGAGGAGATCTGGAGCCGGTTCCTGACCGCTCTGGACCCGCTCGCCGCGGCGGGCAAGCTCGGAGCGGTGCTGTTCCAGTTCCCGCCGTGGTTCGGCATCAACCGGTCCAACAAGGAATACCTGCTGGAGGTTACGGCCCGGTGCAAGCCGTTGCGCCCGGTCTTCGAGTTCCGCAACGCGAGCTGGTTCGAGGGCGGCAACGAGGAGGAGACGCTGGACTTCCTGCGGGCGCACGAGCTGCCGTTCGTGGCCGTCGACATGCCGCAGGGCCACAAGTCGTCGGTGCCGCCGGTGCTCGCCGCCACGACCGACCTGGCGGTGGTGCGATTCCATGGGCACAGCGACAAGTGGATGAGCAAGGACATCCAAGAAAAGTATGGTTATCTGTATTCCGACTCGGAACTTGCCGAGTGGGCGCCGAAACTGCGCGCCCTCGCCGATGAGGCGAAGACCACACACGTGTTGATGAACAATTGTCTCGGCGATTACGCCCAGCGCAACGCGACGACTCTCATCGATCTGCTGGGGGACGCGGCGCAATCTCCGGCACACGACTGACCGCCAGGCCGCGGTGACCCGCGGCCCGGGCCAGCACCCCGGCGTCGATCACCGCGGCGCCGCCGGGGTCGTTGTTGAAGAAGACGAACCAGTCATCCGGTACGGCGCCGGCGTCGACCCGGTCGAGCCAGGAGCGGAGCGCGGCCTGCCCGTACCGGGGCCACGGCCGCGCGCCGCCCTCGTGGAACCGCAGGTAGCCGAAGTCCGCCGTCCGCCACAACGGCGTCACCGGCCGCCCCTTCCGGTCGGCCCAGCACAGCGCCGCCCCGTACCGCCGCAGCAGTTTCTCGCAGTCGGGAGTGAACCAGCTCTCGTGCCGTGGCTCCACCGCCACCCGCACCCCGGCCGGGAACTGCGCCAGCGTCTCGTCCAGCGCCGCCAGGTCGGCCCGCAGGTTCGGCGGCAGTTGCAGCAGGACCGGCCCGAGCTTGTCGCCGAGCGCGTCCGCCCGCCCGAGGAACCGGGCCACCGGCTCGGCCGGCTCCCGCAGCCGCTTGATGTGCGTCAGATAGCGGCTCATCTTCACCGCCACCACGAACCCGTCCGGGGTCCGCGCCCGCCACGCGGCGAACGTCTCCCGCTCGGGCAGCCGGTAGAACGCGTTGTTCACCTCCACCGTGGCGAACCGCTCGGCGTAGTGCTCCAGCCACAGCCGCTGCGGCAGGCGCTCCGGGTAGAGGAACCCGGTGCCGTCGCCGCCCCGCTCCGGGCGCCAGTCCCGGTACTGCCAGCCCGACGTCCCGATCCACATCACAGACGTCCGCATACCCATCGGCGGCGGCCGTCATCCCCTCCCACGGGGAGGCGGCGGGGACGGAGGGCGGGACTGCCCGTCCGGCGCCACCACCCCCCTCCCGCGAGGGACGCGGTCCCCTCCCGGGAGGGATCACCCCGGGTCGATTCCCGGCGAGTCTGGATCACGGGGACGCCACCACCGACGGGGAGGACGACGATGAGGAAGTCACTACGATGGGCCGCCGTGGCCGTGGCGGCGATCACGGTCGCGGCCGGATCGGCGCCGGCCCCGGCGATCGCCGGCGGGCCGGCCCGGGTCACCGGATCCGCCGAGTTCCGGCTGACGTTCGCGCCGGACGACGACGTGCGCAGGTTCGCCTTCGACGCCCGGGCCACGCCCTACACGCACCCGCTCCCGGGCCTGCCCGGCGGTCTGCCCAGCGATGCCACCGGCACCGTCCGGGTATTGCACCGGGTCGCCGCGAGCGGCGTGACGGTGACCTTCGAGGCCGCCGTCGACTGCCTGATCACCGCACCGGGGTACGCCGCGATGACCGCCGTGGTCACCCGCGCCGACGAGCCGGTACGGGACTGGGTCGGCAGGCGGGTCGGCTTCAGCGTCCAGGACGCCGGGCCGGGCGGCCGCCGTGACCGGGTCGGCTTCGACTGGTCGCTGAGCGCCGACCAGGACGAGAACGGCGACTGGGGCCGGGCGCGGGTCGGCACCTGCCTGGCGCCGGCCCCGTTCGCCCCGGTCACCCGGGGCGACCTGACGGTGCGCCACGCCGATCTGCGGCCGTAGCCGCCGGAGCCGGGCGGAGCCGCGCCACGGGGGAGCGGCTCCGCCCTTCGCCCGGTGGGCAGCGGCTCCGCCTGTCGCCGGGTGGGGTGGCGACCCGGTGAAACCCGTGATCGGATCCAGCACGGCCGGACCGCGCCCTCTGCCGAGCAGGGGCGGCTTCGCCCCGCGTACCCCGCAATCGAGGCGGCCCGGACCGCGGGCGGACCGCAAGCGCCCGGGATCCGCGTGCCCGCCCGGGTGAATCCGCGGCGAACCGTGGTTCCGCCGTCCGGCGAGGGGTAGAACCGAGACATGACCGATGCGCACGACGAGCCGGAAGCCCGCCTGCCGCAGCCGGGCGACAAGACCGGACCCGAGTACGATTCCGCCGGCGACCTGGAGTACGACGAGGCGCACGGCGTCCACGACGCCTTGGACGTCCCCGCCGCCTTGGCCGAGGAGGCCGAGCGCCGCCGATCGCTGGCCGCTAGACCGTAGCCAGTCTCGCGCGGCGCGCCAGCTCGACGACCGCGTCGCTGTGACCTGTGCCCAGCCCGTGGCGGGTGACGTTGAGCGCGCCGGCCGCCGCTCCGGTACGGATCGCCTCGCGCGCGTCCCCGCCTCGGGCCAGCACCGCGGCCACCCCGGCCGTCATCGAGTCGCCCGCGCCGCGATGGTCGACCACCTCGAGGGCCGGCAGCTCGACGGTGAGCAGATCGTCGTCGACCAGCGCCAGCGCCGGCTGGCCGGCCCGGCTGATCAGCACCCGGTCCGCGCCGTCGGCTCGCAGTTTCCGCGCGGCCTCGGCCAGCGCCGCCTCGCTGTCGTCGGCCGCGCGCTGCGCGTCGATCAGCTCGTCGTGGCTCACCTTCAGGAACGACACCCCAGCCGCCAGTACGGCCGCAAGTAGTTCCCCGGACAGGTCCGCCACCACCTGCACGCCGTGTTTGCGCAGGTCCGAGGCGAGTCGGCGGTACAGCGACGGGTGCACCACCCCGGGCGCCGCGGGTCCGCTCAGCACGCTCACCCGGGACCGCAGCCCGGCGGCCAGCGCCGCGGTGTAGAGCTCGTCGGCGTCGTGCCGGCCCAGCGGCTGCCCGGCGTGCTCGGCGATCGTGGACCGCGAGCCGTCCCGCCGGTCGTGCACGTACCAGCCGCTGCCCTCATCGCGGTGGATCAGCCGCAGGGAGATCTCCTCGGCGGCCAGCACCCCGGCGATCACGTCGCCGATCTCGCCACCCACCGCCGCGCAGAGAGTGACCGGCGCGCCCAGCGCCGCGCACATCCGGGCCTGCCAGATGCCCTGGCTGCCGGCGTGCACGTGCAGTTCCACCCCCGAGGCCGCCTCCTCGATGGTGACGGTCAGCTGCGGGACCGGCGCGAAGATCATGACGCCGTCGGGGTCGTCGGTGGCCATGGCGCAGGCATACCCGCCGGTACGCCGGTACACGTGAATTCCGGATGAATTCCCGGGAGACCGGCCCATCCGGCGGGGCGCGCCGGGGTATGGGCGCGCCCGAGGCTCAGGGGCCGGCGTACTGCACCGCGCTGAACAGCAGCATCGCCGTGACCAGCCCGGTCACCAGCACGGTCACGACGGCGGCGGTGTCCAGCCCCACCTTGCGCCGGTCCGCCACCAGTTTCGCCGCCACGACGGCCAGCACCGGGAACGCCAGCAGGACCAGCAGCGCCACCACCGGCGCCGCCTGGTGCCAGTCCCCGGCCGACGCCGCGCCGGTCTCCCGCAGCACCTGGTTGCCGATGGCGCCGAGGATCCCGCCGACCAGCCCGAAGATCGCGAAGAGCACCTTGACCCCGAACGTGATCGGCCGGGCCGGCGCGGTCCACTTGATCCGCTTCTCCACCTCGGCGAGATAGTCCGCGGGCGCCCGGTCGTCCGAGCGCTGCCGGGGGATGCTGGCCTGCGGCAGCCGGCCGAAACGTTCCGCGACCGGACCGACCCGGTGCACGTACTCGGCCCAGAGGCCGGCGGCCCGGGCGTCGACCTCCTCCAACTCGCGCTGCGCGTCCTGGACCGCCCGCCGCGCCTCCCGGACCCGCTCCTCGGCCTCGCGCACCGCCTCGTCGGCCGTGGCGCGCTGGCCCGCGTGCCACTCGACGGCCTCCGTCCGCAGGCGGGCGGCGCGCTGGTCCAGCGTGGTCAGCCGGCGCAGGACGGTCCGGTAGTCGGCGCGCTCGAAGTCGGCCGGTTGCAGTTCGCTCATGAGGCACCGTAGGGGATGATCACCTCGGCGCCGCGGTGCACCGAGCGGTCGAAGTGCAGCGCCCGCCAGGGCCGCGGATACCAGTTGGGCGCCCCGGTGCCCGGGTAGAACGGGGCCAACTCGCTGCCGTGCACGTCGAGCGCCACCCAGGCGCCGATCGGGTCGGTCCGCGACGCCGGACCGCCGAGCGCGTCACGCAGCAGCCCGGCCCCGCGCCACCAGCCCAGCACGTGCAGCCGGCGTTCCGGCCCCTGCCGCAGCACTGTCCGCAACTGGTCACCGGCCGCCTTGCCGCCGGGCATCGCGTCGGCCGCGTAGAGCAGGACGAAGTGTGGCCGGTCGGCGGGCCAGGCCGCGGTCGCCTCGACGGCCACGTCCTCCAGCAGCCACTCGGCGTTCGACGCGTCGTACCATCCGCAGTCCGGGATCCGGGCGTGCAGCGCCTCCGCCGCGGCCCGGGCGTCCTGGTCGAAACAGGCGATCGAGAAGCGGGCCCCGTCCCGGGAGTACTGCGCGGCCAGCGACCGGCCCGCGGTGGCCAGCACGGCGCACGCCTCGTCGACCCGGGTGCCGAGCACGGCCAGGTTGCGCCCCGGCGCGCGGCGCAGCACGGTCCGCGCCGACCGGGACAGCACGTCGATGGTCTCGCCGAGCAGCGCCACCGGGGCCGGCGAGTCCTCGGCGGTCAGCGCCCGGAAGTCCGGGCTGTCGGCCAGCCGGGGCTGCACGTCGCCGTCGAAGAGCCGGGGCGGCCGCTCGCCCGCCGGCAACCGGCGCCAGAGCCGGTGCTGCAGCGCGCCCCACTGCTCGCGGTCGCCGGCGGCCGGCACCCGGACGATCTGGTTCGCCTCGATCGCCCCGGAGTCCGAGTTGACCACCGCGTGGTAGCGGGGCAGCGACTCGGCAGCGGTGTTCTGTTCGGCGAGCACCCGCCGGGCCCGGGGCAGCGCGATCCGCAGCGTGAACTGGGCGACCAGCGCCGGCCGGCCCCACAACGCCTCGATGCCGGAGATGTCCTGGCTGGCCAGCACCAAGTGGATGCCCTGCGAGCGGCCCCGGCGGGCCAGATCCTCCAGCAGGTCGACGGCCTCGGTGGTGACCGCGTCCCGGCCGGCCAGCAGCACCTGGAACTCGTCGACCACCGCGACGATCCGCGGCCAGACCCCGTCCGGGTCCTCGGCGCGCAGCTCGGCCAGGTTGGTGACCTCGTGCTGCTTGGCCGCGTCGGCGCGCCGCCGCAGCTCGGCGCCGAGGAACCGGAGCAGTGCCAGGCCGAACTCCCGGTCGGTGTTGACGTTGACCCCGACCAGGCGTACGTGCGGCAGCCAGCTCTGGTCCCGGCGGCCCGGCGCGAACCGGGCGAACGACACGCCCTCCTTGAAGTCGAGCAGGTAGAACGCCAGCTCGGCGGGGGAGTAGCGGGACGCCAGAGCGCCCATCCAGGCGTAGATCAGGTTGGTCTTGCCGGTGCCGGACGGCCCGGCGATCAGCGCGTGCGGCGGGTAGTCGCTGAGCGTCACCAGCACCCGGGTGCCCTGCGGGCTGTCGCCGAGCGGCGCGGTCAACCCGGTCGCCGAGCTCTCCCGCCACTGTTCGCCGGGCTCCGGGAGCAGACTGTCCAAGGCCACCGGCGCGGGGCCGGCGGCGACCGCCTCGGCGATCTGCCGGCAGGTGGCGGTGAGCACCGACTGCGGCGGGCCGGGATCCAGGCGGACCGGCAGATCGCCGCCGCTGCTCATCCGCGCGTCCGTGCCGGGGGCGGCGGTGACGCACTCGATCCCCGGACCCGGGTCCACCGCGAGGCCGTGCACGATGAGGTGCACCCCGCAGGCCGCGCCGGTGCGCAGCAGCCGCTCCAGCTGGGTGCGCTCGTGCCGGTTCAGCTCGCCGGCGCCGAGCAGCACCGCCACCCGCCACGGCTCCGGCCGCCGCTTGGTCGCCGCGTGCAGCTCGCGCAGCGAGGAGTACTCCCCGGCCAGCACCGTCTCGTTGATCCGCCGAACGTGCCCGACCAGGTCGTCGAGGAGCGCGCTCAGCCCGTTCGGCGCGACGAAGGTGAGCACCTTCGGCGGGGCCAGCGCGGCGAACCCGGCCAGCCCGCCGCCGAGGTGCTCCGGGTCGTAGCCGATCACCTGCACGGAGCCCGGCGCGCTGGTGCCGAGGGCGCGCAGCAGCAGGGCGGCCACCACGTCGTCGCCGAGCTTGCGGTCGCCCTGCACCACCACGTGCCCGTGGTCGAGCAACTGCACCAGGGCCGGCACCTCGGGCGCCGCCCCGGACCCCTCCGGGTCGTCCCACTGCCAGGGGCGGGCCGGCTCGGCCCCGTCGGGCGCCGTCCCGGACTTCTCCGGGTCGTTCCACTGCCAGGGGCGGGCCGGCTCGGCCTCCTCGGGCGCCGACGGCAGCAGCAGCTGGCCGATCCGCAGTTCGGCGGCTCTGGGCAGCGGCGTGGCCTCCCACGAGTGCCAGAGCTCGCCGGCCGCGCCCGGCGCCGCCCGGTCGGCCGCGCCCGCCGCCGCCCCGGCCAGCGCGCCCAGCTCGGTGCCGTGCCACTCCTCGACCGAGCGCAGCCGTTCGTCGCGCGCCGCGGCCAGCTTGCGCTGCCGGGTCTCGGCCGCCGCCCGGACCCGATCGAAGCGCGCCGACGCCGCGGCCTCCTCGCGCCGGGCGCGTCCGAGAGCGTTCTCCGCGGCCCCGAGCGCGTGTGACAGCCCGGCCCGAATCTCCATGACCTGCTGTTTCGTGGATTCAGCCATGACCCGCCGGAATCGTCGCAGTTGTCGAGCCCCGTGAGATCATGAGCGTTGCTCACCGGCGTCGGCGGGCGGCTTCACCGGCTCCGGCGCGTCCGGGTCGAGTGCCGTGGCATCGCGTCCCAGCCGGGCCAGCAGCACCCCGGTGAGCACGCTCGCGGTCACCGCGTTGTCGGCGGGATGGCCGGCCGGGCGGTTCTCCTGCGGCTTCACCGGCACCCGGCAGATCCGGTCGATCAAGGTCTCCAGCACAGCTGGTGATGTGCCCGGTAGCAGAGCTTTTACCCGGTTCTCCGCCGCACTGCGCAGTCGTGGTACGTCTTCCGGGCGAGGTTCGTGGCCGAGCAGGTCACCCGCCAGGCGATGCAGCACCGGGGGCGTCACCGCGGACAGGCCCAGGCCGGTCGAGGCGTTCACGCCGTGCAGCTCCCGGCCCAGCCGGGCGCGGTCGCCGCTGCGCACCCCGGCGGCGACGCGCTTGAGCAGCTCGGCGGTGTCCGAGCTCTCCGGCGTCCGGCTCTCCCGCGGGGCGGGCTCGCCGGTCAGCTGGGCGACCCGCGCCTGCCACCAGGGTCCGAGCTTCTCCGGCTCCTCGGGCCTGCCCCCGGACTCCTCGGCCCGGCGGGGCTCCTCCGGCCGCATCGCGGCCCGCCACTCCTGGCCGCGCCGCACCCCCGGCACACCGCCGAGGCCCAGCACCGCCAGATACCGCTCGATCGCGTCCTCGGCGAGCCGGATCGCGGCGGCCGCCCGCTCGGCGTGCTCGGTGGCGTTGCCGAGCTCCGGCACGCCCATCTTCTGCTCGGACGCCTCGCGCACCCAGTTGAGCAGTTCCGTCGCGGTGCGCAGGCGTTCCATCGCGACCACGACCAGCCCGTCGGGCAACTCGTCCGAGGCGGCCCGGAGCCGGGCGCCGAGTTCCTGCAGCAGCGACATCGTGTCAGAGCATCGCCGTGTAGTTCTGGGCGGCCTCGATGGCGACCTGCGTCGCGCTGAAGCACTCCTCCAGCTGCTGATCGGCCTGCGACAGCGAGGCGTGCGCGGTGCCCACCGCCTCGTGGGCCCCGCCGTCGAGCGCGGCCGCCAGGCTCTGCTGGGCCTCGCCGAGCTTCTCCCGAGCCTGCTGTATCGCCGCCTGCCCCTCGTTCACCTGCTGGACGGCGGCGTCCACGGCCGCTCTGAGTTCGGCGACACTGGCCACTCTTTCGGCCTCCTGTAACTCAACCCACCTGCCACCCCAGCGTAACGCCCAGCCCGGTTCGCGCTCGCCTCGGCCGCGCCTTTTCGCACACCGCGGAGCAAAAAGACGCACTGCGAGTCCGACGATCGACGCGGATGACCGCCCTGGTAGCACCTGATTTCCCGCGGCGTCCATTGTGGATCATGCCGGTTGCCGCCGTCGCGCGGGTCCCGGTTCGAAGGGGTCTGAGCCGCTCAGGTGCCATCCCCGCGCCCGGGTGGAGGGAACAGGGTCCGGGGCGCCGGGCCGGCTGGTGGTCAGCGGGCCGACCGGGGCACCGCGGACGGCGCGCGGACCTCTGCCCCCAGCGCCACGGCCCGGTCCCGCAGGCCGCGGTCCGCCGTCACCACGACGATCGGCCGGGCGCCGTGTTCCCGGCGTACCAGCTCAATGATCTTGTCGTCGCCGGAGCCGGACGCGCGCTCGACGCGGACGCCGCCGGGAGCTTGCGGAATGTCCCGGGCCCTGCCCTCGACCACCAGGAGCACCTCGACCGGGCCCGGCATGCCGGCCAGGCCCGCGGCGGCCACCGGCGCCAGGGCGTCGCGCAGCCGGCTCGCCGCCCCGGCGCGGTCGCGCCACCAGCCGTCCGGCACCGAGCCCACCACATTCGCCCCGTCGACGACGACCAGGGGTGGCGGAGACTCCGGTTCGCCGGACACGGCCGCCTGTGATGTGGCTCCCTGAAACGGGGACTCCTGGGACACGGGCGCGGGTCCGGGGAAAGCGGGTTCCCGGAAGGCCGGCGTCAGGGGGCCGGATGCGGGCTCCTGGGGATCGGACATGTAGTTGAGCGTACTCCTGTCAACCTTTGCTGATTTTGGGAATCATCGTCCCGCCTGAGGCGCTTGCAACAGTCGGGCGGTGGCCCGAGGTCGGCCGCCGTGGAGTACCAGAGAAGAGAGACTGATGAGCATCGGACCGTTGGGGCCGGGTGGACCCGGTCAGTGGGACGACCTGTTCGCGCGCTTCTTCGGTGCGGCCGAGCCGCGCCGGGCGGCGCAGCGGATCGACATCGCGCGCTACATGAGCAACGACGCCCGCCAGGTGCTGGCGGACGCGGCCCGGCGCGCCGCGGACATCGGGCACGGCGACGGCGGTCTCGCCGACCTGGACACCGATCACCTGCTCTGGGCCGTCCTGCAGCAGGAGCCGATGAAGCAGACCGTGCGCCGGGCCGGGGCCGACCCGCATGTGCTGCTCGGCGAGCTGGACGCGCGCCTCGGCGACGACGCCGCCCGGACCGCGGCGGCGAACCGCCGGGCCGACATGGGCGCCGCCGGCCGGGACACGCCGGAGCAGGTCGCGCTGACCCCCGCGGCCAAGCGCGCGCTGCTCGACAGCCTGCAAATCTCCCGTGCCGTCGGCGCCAGCTACATCGGCCCCGAGCACATCCTGATGGCGCTCGGGCTGAACACCGACTCGGTGGCCGGGCGGCTGCTGGCCGGCCGGCTCGACCCGCGGGCCATCCCCAGCCCGGAGACCCCGGCCGGCCCGGCCGGCGGCGGCCAGGGCGGCTCCCGCGGCGGCGCCCGCACCGGCGGGGCGGCCACGCCGACGCTGGAGCAGTTCGGCGTGGACCTGACCGAGGTGGCCCGGCGCGGCGAGATCGACCCGGTGATCGGCCGGGCCGACGAGATCGAGCAGGCCGTGGAGATCCTCTCCCGGCGCACCAAGAACAACCCGGTCCTGATCGGTGAGGCCGGCGTCGGCAAGACCGCGATCGTGGAGGGTCTGGCCCAGCGCATCGTGGACGGCGACGTGCCGCTCACCCTCCAGGACAAGCGTGTGGTCCAGCTGGACCTGGCCGGCCTGGTCGCCGGCACCCGCTACCGCGGCGACTTCGAGGAGCGCCTGCGCAAGATCATCGACGAGATCAAGGCGTCCGGGGACGGGCTGGTCGTCTTCCTCGACGAGATCCACACCCTGGTCGGCGCCGGTGGCGGCGGTGGCGAGGGCGGCGGGATGGACGCCGGCAACATGCTCAAACCGGCCCTGGCCCGCGGCCAGCTCCGGGTGATCGGCGCGACCACACTGGACGAGTACCGCAAGCACATCGAGAAGGACGCGGCGCTGGCCCGGCGCTTCCAGCCGGTGCTGGTCGGCGAGCCGACGGTGGAGGACACCGTCGCGATCCTGCGCGGACTGCGGGACAACTACGAGGCGCACCACCAGGTGCGGATCACCGACGAGGCGCTGGACGCCGCGGCGCTGCTCTCCGACCGGTACATCACCGATCGGTTCCTGCCGGACAAGGCGATCGACCTGATCGACCAGGCCGGCGCCCGGGTGCGGCTGCGCGTCAAGACGCCGGACGCCGACCTGCGCGAGCGCGAGCGGCGGCTGGAGCAGCTGTCCCGCGACCGGGACCAGGCCGTGCACGCCGAGAACTACGAGGTCGCCTCCCAGCTGCGGGATCAGATCAACGAGCTCAAGGCGCAGATCGCCGGCGCCGGCGCGGGCGCCGACGGGGTGCCGCGGGTCACCGAGGCGGACGTCGCCGAGGTGGTCTCCCGGGCCACCGGCATCCCGGTGGCCCAGCTCACCGAGGCCGAGCGGGACCGCCTGCTCCGGCTGGAGCACCACCTGCACCAGCACGTGATCGGCCAGGAGGACGCGGTCACCGCGGTCGCCGAGGCGGTCCGCCGCTCGCGTGCCGGGCTCGGCGACCCGGACCGGCCGGTCGGCAGCTTCCTGTTCCTCGGCCCCACCGGCGTCGGCAAGACCGAGCTGGCCCGCTCGCTGGCCGAGGCGCTGTTCGGCGACTCGGACCGGATGGTCCGGCTGGACATGAGCGAGTTCCAGGAGCGGCACACGGTGTCCCGGCTGGTGGGCGCACCGCCCGGGTACGTGGGCTACGACGAGGCCGGTCAGCTGACCGAGGCGGTGCGGCGCCGGCCGTACAGCGTGGTGCTGCTGGACGAGATCGAGAAGGCGCACCCGGACGTCTTCAACATCCTGCTGCAGGTGCTGGACGACGGGCGGCTGACCGACAGCCAGGGCCGCACGGTGAGCTTCAAGAACACCGTGCTGATCATGACCAGCAACCTCGGCTCGGACCTGATCAGCGGTACGACCCGCAGCGTCGGCTTCGGCGGTGCGGAGAACGGCCGCTCGCCCGAGGACGAGCTCCGCGACCGGCTCGACCGCCGGCTCAAGGAGCAGCTGCGGCCGGAGTTCATCAACCGCATCGACGAGATCATCATCTTCCGGCAGCTGGAGACCGACCAGCTGCGCAGGATCACGGAGATGCTCCTGGAGTCGACGCGGCGCCGGCTGCACGCCCAGGACGTCCGGCTGGAGATCACCACGGCTGCCGTGGACTGGCTCTCCGAGCGGGGATACCAGCCGGAGTTCGGGGCGCGGCCGTTGCGCCGGACGATCCAGCGGGAGCTGGACAACCGGCTGTCGAAGATGCTGCTCGCCGCGGATCTGGCTCCGGGACGGACGGTACGCGTGGACGCCCGGGACGGTGAGTTGACGTTCGACGTGGAGTCGGCGTCGCTCAGCGCGCGGTGATGCCCTGATACAGCGGTTCCCGACAAGGCGCCGGCGGAAGCCGGCGCCTTGTCGGCTTGCCGCGGGCACCTCTCCTTGTCGGCGGCGTGGTCCCAGCTGGTCCCCAGGGTCTCTCGCCGCCGTCGAGACACCCCTCGCCGCCGGCCCCGCGGCTCCCGCCGACGGTCAGGTGTCTCTCGGACCCGATGCGGGCCTTCCGGCTGCCAGCGGCGAGCGTGCGGCTGGTCGGCCGGGTGTCTCGTGGGGGGGGTGAGGGACCTCTGGCCGCCGGCGGCGGCCGTGCGGCCGGCGCCGAGGCGCCTGCCGGGTGTGCGGGTGGGTCAGGCGGCGGCCAGGTGGGTGCCGCCGAGGTTCGGGTGGTCGCGGGTCCACTCGACGTAGTCCTCGTTGCGCGCGATCACGTCCTGGTACGCCACCCGCGCCAGCTCCAGCAGCTTCGGCGCGGAGCGGGCGGCTGGCGACTCCGGGTGCCAGCCGAGGATCAGGCGCCACCGCAGCGGGGCCCCCTTGATCGGCCGGGTGGTCAGCCCCGCGGGCGGCCGGAACGTCGGCTGGCACAACCCGAGCGCCACTCCCAGCTCCACCATGTCGATGCAGGCGCGCGCGTCGGTCTCCAGCACGCGGCGCGGCGCGAACCCGGCGCGGGCGCAGGCGGCGGCGAAGCAGGTTTCGAAGCACCCGTCGCCGGGCGCCGCGGCCCACTGCTCGGTGGCCAGCTCGGCCAGGTCCACCTCGGCGCCCTTGGCCTGCGGATGGTCCTCGGGCATCAGCACGCACACCGCGTCCACCGCGATGGTGTCCCAGACCAGGCCGTAGTCGGCCGAGGGCAGCGCGTCGCCGCAGACCCCGACCTGGGTGAAGTCCAGCTTGCCGTTGAGCACCATGGTGGCCAGCTCGTCGACGGAGTAGGACGCGTAGGTGGAGATCGCCGACTCCGGCTGGGCGGCGGAGAGCCGGTGCAGCAGGTGCGCGAAGACCGGACCGCCGATCGCGCCCATCCGGTACCGGCTCATCGTCGAGGTGCCGCCGGCCGCCAGGCGGGCCGCCTCGTCCTGCAGGCCTTTCATCGCCGGCAGCAGCACCCGGGCCCGGGACAGCACCAGCTCGCCGAGCGCCGTGGGCCGGGCGCCGCGCCGGTCCCGGTCGAACAGGGGGCCGCCGAGCGTGCGCTCGATCCGCTGCAGTTGGGCGGTGAGCGCGGGTTGGGCCAGGCCGAGTTGTGACGCGGCCTTGGTGACGCTGCCGGTCTCCGCGATGGCGCAGACCACCTTCAGATGCCGCAGCTCCAGGTTCATAGCGTGACGTTAGGACTAGAACGGGATCGAAGGCTAGCCCTGAAACACGTGACAAATTTGTTAAGGAGCACGGCAATCCCGGATCAAGTCACAGATCTCGTGCGTACGTCGTACGGGAGGTCGCCACGTCCCGGAGCTTGTCGATGACCCCGACCAGCGGGTCGATCACCTTGTTCCACGGCGGCGTGACCGGCGTGGACAGGTGCGGCCGGGTCGGCGCGGCCTCCTGGGCCATCTCCACCCGGTTGCCGAGCCGGATCATGTCCTCCACCGGCACCATGCGGTCGAGCAGCGGGAACAGCTCGCTCGCGTCCGCCTCGACGTGCCGGCGCACCGCGGCCACCAGGTCGGCGGACGGTGACTTCGCGGTCATCAGCTGGAGCAGCTCCCGGTCCTCGGCCAGCTCCCGGTCGGCGATCCGGTCCCCGTCCGGCACAGCGGCGCGGATCGCCGGGTAGAGGTACTGCTCCTCGGCCGAGAGGTGCCGGGACAGCGTGGCAATAAGGACAGAGTGCTCTTTATCCGAGATATCCTCGGAAAGCAGACTCAGGATCTGGCGGTGCTGCTCGTTCAGGACATCGACGACGTTACGCCCGGAAGTGGTGCCTCCGACCGGCGGCAGCGGGGGAAGATTCACGTCAGACATGCCGCAGCCGGTACCCGATATCACTTCCCCGCCAAACGTGCGTGACATCTTGCTGGTAAGAAAGGCGGATGAACACCTCCGCCGTGGACGAGGTCACCGGCCTCTGCCAGGACCTGCTGCGCATCGACACCACGAACACCGGCGATCCACGGACCACCGTGGGGGAGCGGGCCGCCGCCGAGTACGTCGCCGGCAAGCTGGCCGACGTCGGCATCGAGTCCCAGCTCCTGGAGTCCGCCCCCAAGCGCGCCAACCTGGTCGCCCGGATCCCCGGCGTCGACCGCTCCCGCGGCGCGCTGCTGGTGCACGGCCACCTGGACGTCGTCCCGGCCGACGCGAGCGAATGGTCGGTGGACCCGTTCGCCGGCGAGGTGAAGGACGGCTACCTGTGGGGCCGCGGCGCCGTCGACATGAAGGACTTCGACGCGATGGTCCTCGCCGTGGTCCGCGAGTGGCGGCGCACCGGCTACACCCCGCCCCGGGACATCGTGCTGGCGTACACCGCCGACGAGGAGGCCGGGATGGAGTACGGCTCCCAGTGGCTGGTGCAGCACCACCCCGGCCTGTTCGACGGGGCCACCGAGGCGATCGGTGAGGTGGGCGGATATTCGTACACCGTCAATGACGATCTTCGTCTGTATCTGGTGCAGACCGCCGAGAAGGGGCTGGACTGGCTGCGCCTGCACGCGCACGGCCGCCCCGGCCACGGCTCGTTCATCCACGACGACAACGCGGTCACCGCGCTGGCCGAGGCGGTCGCCGGGATCGGCCGGCACAAGTTCCCGGTGGTCGTCACGCCCACCGTGCGCGCGTTCCTGGAACAGGTCGGCGAGGCGCTGCAGATCGACATCGACCCGGCGGACCCCGAGCTGGCGATCGCCAAGCTCGGCCCGATCGCGAACCTGATCGGCGCGACGATCCGCAACACCGCGAACCCCACCCGGCTCCAGGCGGGATACAAGGACAACGTGATTCCCGGGAAGGCGTCCGCCACGATCGACTGCCGCACGCTGCCCGGCCAGGCGGAGTCGTTCCTCGCCGAGCTCCGTGAGATCATCGGGCCGGACGTGGAGATCGAGCACGTGCACCGGCAGCCGGCCGTGGAGACCGAGTTCGGCGGGCCGCTGGTGGACGCGATGGGCGCGGCGTTGCGTGCCGAGGACCCGGGTGCGCGTACCGTTCCGTACCTGATGTCCGGGGGGACCGACGCGAAGGCGTTCAGCACCCTGGGCATCCGATGCTTCGGGTTCGCCCCGTTGCGACTTCCGCCCGACCTGAACTTCGCCGCCCTGTTCCACGGCATCGACGAGCGGGTGCCGGTGGAAGGGCTAAAGTTCGGCGTGCGTGTGCTCGACCGACTGCTCCGAAACAGCTAGATGCTCCGAGCCAGAGATGTGGAAGGACCCCCAACAAGATGAGCGACCAGAACGCGGAGCTCGACGCCGCCCTCGAGCGGGTGGTGGAGGCGGCGCGAGCCCACCTCGCCGCCGTGAAGGCGGCCGCGGGGCGTGTCGACGACGACGACGTCTGGCAGGCGTATGTCGATCTGAACAACGCCTCCTTCGCGTACGACGAGAAGCTGCTCGACGCCTACGGTGAGGTCACGCCGTGGGACGTCGAGTCGATCGACCCGGACGAGGCGGACCAGCGCTTCCTCGCCGGTGAGGCCGGCGAGGCGGGGGCGGGGGATGCGTACCCGCAGGTCATCTCGGTCCGGCAGCGCCGGGACTACCGCGTGCCCAGCGTGTCCGCGCTGCTGAAGGTCGCGGAGAACGCCCGGCGCGGCTCGGTGCCGGAGGACGAGGAGGTCGGCCCGGTCGAGTCGGTCGGGGAGGCCGTGCTCGAGCTGCTGCAGGCCGGCGACGGTTCGCTGGCCTCGCTCGACGTGCCCGAGCTGGAGCCGCTCGACGGCCTGCTCACGGTGACCGAGGTCGAGGAGCCGCTGGACCTGGAGTCGTTCGACGACGCCGACGGTTCCGGCCCGTTCGCCCCGGCCGAGGGCGACCAGCTGGTCGGCCGGCTCGACGAGCACCCCTTCCTCCCCGACGAGGAAGACGACCACGCCGGTCACCAGCACTGACCGCCCCGCTGTCGCCCGGCGGCAGCGCGGTGCCCGCTGTGACAGCGAGAACCCGCCCGGCCGTGCTGGCCGGGCGGGTTCTCAGTAACTGAGGCCGGGCTGCGGGGTGGGCTGGATGCGCCGGCGGAGCATCACCTTGCGGGTGCCGTCCGCGAAGAGCTGGACCCGTGCCAGCTCCCAGCCGGAGAACTCGGCCTGTATGGCGAGCTGCGCCGCTGCGGTCAGCCGATCGACATTCGAAGGTAACCGCAGCGGCGCGTATTCGTAGTCCATGCCGACTAGAGTGCACCTCCGGCAGGACCAACGACAAGCTCTGACCAGCGCTTATTCACTCACAGCAGCGAGTGGAGTGAAGCGTTGGAGCGTGTCTACCGGATCTCGCCTGGTCAAGCTACCTCCGAGCCCTGAGACCTCAAGAGGCGATCCGCTGCGACGGTCCGTGACTATGACTACACCTACCGGATGTTGAGCGGTTGGCTCGGGAAACCGGCCGTAGAGGCGTCCATGCTTGAGATTGAGGCGTGGCTAGAGGAACGCGCCTAGGTCAGGTATCCCCAACTCGTGTACGTCAAGATCAGCGCAAACTCTCCGCTTGATGGGAACACCACGGTCCGGCGAGTTGACCACGCTGCCGTGCAGGCAGTTGATTTGCGGAACGATCTCCTAACGGTGTCCGGCAAGACCGGCACCCGAGCGATCCCCTCAACGACACGACGGCGACTGTCTTCGAGAGGTACCTACGTGCAAGAGCGAAGCATCCGAGCGCCGCCTTGGACGCGCTCTGGCTCGGCAAGAAGGGCCAGCTCACGCGGACGGGCATCCAGATGATGCTTGCCCGACGTGTGAGACAAGCGGGGATCACCGATCGCATCCACATGCACCTGTTTCGCCATGACTCGGCCACGCGAGCGGCCGATGCTGGACTGTCTGCCGAAGCGTCGGAGTTCCTCTACGGCTGGACGCCGGGATCACCCATGACACGTCACTACACCAGAGCGACAAAGGTGCAGCGGGCTCAAGAGGCCGCACGAAAGCTCATTGATCGAATCCAGCGCCTGAATGCCGTTGTGAGCGTTTAATAGTGCGAGGGTGCCCCAGTTCTGCTGCTGGGGCATTTCTCGTCTCTACGGCCGTTCCAGCGGCCTCAAACGCACCTCAATCAGCTCACGGTCGCCGCCAACGTTGCCGTGGGTGCCTTTACGCGCTTTGCATAGCGACCTTGCAGCATCGGCCGGACGTTCATCCGACGGCCGGTAAAGGTGGTCGTTGTCGTCGCCTTCCTCAGCGATCACATAGGGCACGATCGGAGTTAGGGCGAGTTTGAAGCAGGGACATTCCCGGTTGTGCGGAAAATCGGCACGCGCCAAGTCATGTGACTTCGCGGTGCCATTGCCCCCGAGGGTCGGACACTCGGGAATGTGGAAGATCGCAATTGGCGGGTAGTGCCGACGTTCAGACATGAGTGATGTCGCCTACCCGTCGCATTCACGAATCGCTAGCGAATAGATGCGGTCGTTGCTGTTACCCTGATCGGAGTCCACCATGTCAAGATCAGTGGCTGCTACCGTGATCTCATAGCCAGGCCCGCTACCGGTGTCTATCCAGACCGTCACGTGCCCATCAGCAGGAAGATCTCTTGGCCCTACCACCAGCACCGCGCCACCCCCTACGCAGAAGTTCCGAAGCCCAACTAGCCCCACCGCCCCGGCGGGGTGAAGATTTGTAGTGGACACAGCGTCCAGCGGGGCACAGTCAGAAGCCAGGCGGCGGGTGTCATCAACGTGCTTCAAACCGACGACAGGGGTAGCGGGTGAGCGAGCTAGGGCGGATCTTGAAAGAGGCCCGAACCTCGGCCGGTCTATCCCTGGCCGGTATGGCGAAGCGGACCGGATACAGCCGGTCCCACATTGGCAACGTGGAAAACGGCACCCGTCAGGCCACCCCTGACGTCGTGAAAGCGTACGAGAAAGCGTTAGGGGAAGACTTGGACCGCCGTAGCCTGCTGCTCGGCACCCTAGGCATTCTGGCCGCCGGCCCCGCCGACGACACGGCAATAGCGATCACGCACGAAATCACCGAGGGACGCTCGGGTCTGCTAACCGAGCTGCAAACGAGTCACGCTACCGATAGGGGAATAGCGGCACTCGTAGGCCAGGATGCCGCAGCCGTGGCTACGCTGACCCAATGGACCGGCCGGGGCAACGCCGTATTGCGTGTAAACGCTACCGGCGTACTGGCAAAGGTTCCTGGCGGGCGTTGACCCCCTCAAGCTGTAGGGAGAGGGATGCACCTAATCAAAGTCGGCAAAGGCGACGAGGTACTAGGCACGGTCGGGGAGGCTGTGGCGGAGCTAGGCATCACGGCCGCCGCTATCACTCTCATCGGGGCCGTACAAACCGCCACGGTGTCGGTGATGAAAAAGGATGACGCCCAAACTGACTACCTACGGACGTACGACCAGCCGCTAGAACTGTCCGGCACCGGTGAGGTGACGGACGGAAAGGTGCACCTGCACGTGACCCTCTACGGAGAGGATTTCGTGACCGGTGGGCACCTCCACGCGGCCACCGTCCAAGACTTCTTTGTTCATGCTTACGTAAATCCGCTCATCATCCCCTAGAGCAAAGCGGGACGCCGGGGTAGAAATCTTGCCCCGGCCCGCTCTTTCCGTGCTTCCCGCGCCAGAAAGACGGACGAAGTCACCGGCCCTGTTTCTATGCCGTGACACCAAGAAGTGTCTCGACATCAATAGCCCCAAAAATAAGAGCTATAACCGCTATAACTACCACGATAGCCGCCCATCGACTTTGTAGCCAAACAAGGCTGCGGTCCAGGACTCTTGCGCCCGATGCGGCTGCACGCAGCGTGCCCGCCACTGCCGGGGCAGTCTTCAGGGCTCTAGGTGTGCCATCAGCGTCAAAGACCAGGCGCTAGAGGGCCGGCGAGAGGATGAGCGTCATGACAGATGACGACCTTGCGGCGATCGTGGCGGCACTCGGAAGCCTGATCGACCACGTTGACCCGGGGCGAGCTTGACGCACCGCCGCTCATGCTGGCCCGCTCGGCTGGTGCCAGAAATGCCCTCGCTCTGTTGCCGACGACGGCAACAACCGACAGCGACAGCCGAGGTTGATAGCAAACGATCCAATATGCTCCCGGCCGCGAACCGCGCACCAGCCCCTCAGCAGGTTCGATTCCCTTGTCACAAACGTTGCGGGCGGGCCGCCGGCGGAGGTAGTGGCCGCGTTCGCGGACGGCCCGCCTGACACGGATCCCGCGCGACAAGAAGAGCGGCTCCCCTCTCAGGGCGAGATGAATCCCGACTTGTAGGCGGCCACGACCGCCTGCGTACGATCGCGGACCCCGAGCTTGCCCAGCACGTTCCCGACGTGCGTCTTGATCGTCTCGACGCCCAGCACCAGCCGCTCGGCGATCTCGGCGTTCGACATCCCGTCCGCCATCAGCGCCAGGACCTCCGCCTCCCGCGCGGTCAGCCCGGCGGTCCCGAGCCCGCGCGCCGGACGGGCGTACGCCGCCGCCAGGCTCTTGATCGCCGCCGGGAACAGCAGGGAGTCGCCGCGCGCGACCACCCGGACCGCCTCCACGATCTGTTCCGGGCGGGCCCGCTTGAGCAGGAACCCGCTGGCTCCGGCCTGCAGGGCCGCGAAGACGTACTCGTCGTTGGCGAAGGTGGTCAGAACCAGCACCTTCGGCGGGTCCTGCGGGAACCGGGCGAGCAGCAGCCGGGTCGCCTGGATGCCGTCGAGGCGCGGCATCCGGACATCCATCAGCACGACGTCGGGCCGCCGGCGGACCGCGGCCGGGACCACCTCGCTGCCGTCCCCGGCCTCGCCGGTCACGGTGAGGCCGGGCTGGGCGCCGAGGATCGCCCGCAGACCCGTGCGGACCAACTCGTCGTCGTCGGCGATCAGCACGCCGGTCATCGGATCTCCACCGGCAGCCGCGCCGTGACCTGCCAGTTCTCTCCGACCGGGCCGGCCCGCAGCGTGCCGCCGAGCAGGCGGACCCGCTCCCGCATCCCCGCGATCCCGTGCCCGCCGCCGGATCGGCGCGCGGGCGCCACGGCCCGCCGGTTGCTGACCTCGATCACCAGTTCCTCCTCCTGCCGGATGCGCAGCCTGATCGGCCCGGTGCCGTGCCGGGCGGCGTTGGTCAGCGACTCCTGCACGATCCGGTACGCCTCCCGCGACACCGGCGGCGGCACGTCGACCGCCTCCGCGTCCGCCTCGACCTGGTCGGTGAGTAGCTGATCCAACTCGGTCAGAGTCGGTGCGGTACTGTGCCCGGCCCCCTCGTCGCGGAGGATGCCGAGGACGGTGTCCAGCTCGCCTGCCGCGGCCCGCCCGGTCTCCTCGATCGCGGCCAGCGCCCGCAGCGCGAAGTCCGGGTCGCCGCCGAACACCGCCCGCGCCGCCCCGGCCTGCAGGGTCATCGCGGTGATCGCGTGCCCGACCGAGTCGTGCAGCTCCCGGGCCAGCCGGTTGCGCTCGGCGAGCCGCCGCTCCCGCACGGCCAGCCGGCTCTCCCGCTCGGCCGGCGACGGGCCGAGCAGGATCGGGGCCATCGTCGCGGCGAGCGAGCCCAGCCCGGCGACCGCGTAGATCGCGCCGGCCAGGATGAGCGGCGCGGCGGCCAGCCACCACCAGCCGCCGTTGCCCGGGGTCAGGGTCTCGCCGCCGGCCAGGGCCAGGATGACCACCGGCACCACGATGAGCAGCACCGCCCCGATCGCCACGCCGGTGAGCAGGTGCAACCCGAACCAGAGCGCAGCCCGCAGCCGGGTGTCGCGCTCCAGGCGGTGGCCCCGGCCGGGAATGGGCAGGGGCACGCCGAGCAGCGAGCGGGCCGCCGCGATCTCCAGGTCCCGGGTGCCGCCCAGGAACGGCGGGACCAGCGCGATCGCCGCGGCCAGCAGCACGGCCCAGAAGGTGCCGGTCCAGTGCTCCGGATCGGCTCCGACGGCCCGGACCGCAAGACCGAGACCCATCGTGTACGGCAGTGCCAGCACCGCCCCGAGCAGCAGGAACACCGCACGCCGGTAGGTGGCGGCGGTGACCAGCGGGCGCAGCATGCCTCAGAGCGCCCCGTGCGGGTCGCCGGTGCCCTCGCGCTCCGGGTAACCCACGTCGATCGCGGAGACGTCCTCCAGGGCGAACGCTATCTCGGCCGGCAGGGTCAACTCCTCGCTGCGCAACGCGCCCTGCAGCTGGCCGGCCGTGCGGGCGCCCAGGATCACCGCGGCCAGCCCGGGCCGGTCCCGGACCCAGGCGAGCGCCACCTCCAGGGGCGACACCCCGAGGCCGCCGGCCGCGATCACCACCGCCTCGACGATGCTGGAGCTGCGCGGCTCCAGGTACGTCTGCACGAACGGCGCGTAGTGCTCGGAGGCGGCCCGCGAGTCCAGCGGGCGGCCGTTGCGGTACTTGCCGGTGAGCACCCCGCGGCCCAGCGGCGACCAGGCCAGCACCCCGAAGCCGAGCGCCGCGGCGGCCGGCAGCAGCTCGCGCTCGATGCCCCGCTCCAGCAGCGAGTACTCCATCTGGGCGGCCACGATCGGGGCGCGCGTCGGGTACGCCGACTGCCAGGTCGCGGCCCGGGCGGTCTGCCAGGCGGAGAAGTTGGAGACCCCGACGTACCGCACCCGGCCACTGCTCACCGCATGGTCGAGAGCGGACAGCGTCTCCTCGAACGGGGTGTGCACGTCGTAGCCGTGCACCTGCCACAGGTCGACGTAGTCGGTGCCCAGCCGGCGCAGTGACGCGTCGAGCGAGCGCAACAGGTTGCCGCGCGAACCGTCCCGGGCGCGCCAGCCGTGCGGGGTCAGGCCGGCCTTGGTGGCGATCACCACCTCGTCGCGGGGCACCAGGTGGTCGAGCAGGGAGCCGATCACCGTCTCGGCGTCGCCCGCGCCGTACACGTCGGCGGTGTCGATCAGGGTGCCGCCGGCCTCGAGGAACAGCTTCATCTGCTCGGCCGCGTCATCCGGGTCGGTGTCGCGCCCCCAGGTCATGGTGCCGAGGGCTAGCCGGGAGACCGCTAGCCCGCTTCGGCCGAGCGGTCGCTGGTGCATGAGTGAACCTTATTCAGACCTGCTCAACAAAGAAATCCTCCGGCTCGCCCGGGTGCGTCGGTTACCGGACGGAAACGGGCCGGGCCGCAATCAGTAGGCTTGCGGTCGTACCCCCAAGATCTTGTTGTTCGGGGTCTTCGTCTTGTTGTGGTCTCTTCGGTCTCGTTCGTCTCGGAAGGCAGGGCAGTGCGGCTCGGACTCAGCCTTGGATATCAGACGGCGTGGAGCACGCCGGCCGACCATCTCGCCATGGCCCAGGAGGCCGACCGGCTCGGATACTCGGTGGTCTGGGCCGCCGAGGCGTACGGGTCGGACACGGTGAGCATGCTGGCCTGGATCGCCGGCCAGACCGAACGCATCGACCTCGGCTCGGCCGTGCTGCAGATCCCGGCGCGCACCCCGGCGATGACCGCGATGACCGCGGCGACGCTGGACACGCTCTCCGGCGGCCGGTTCCGGCTCGGCCTGGGCGTCTCCGGCCCGCAGGTCTCCGAGGGGTGGCACGGCGTGCGGTTCGCCAAGCCGCTGGCCCGCACCCGGGAGTACGTGGACATCGTCCGGATGGCGCTGCGTCGCGACAAGGTGCAGTACGACGGCGAGCACTACCAGCTGCCGCTGCCCGGCGGCGCCGGCAAGCCGATCAAGCTGGGCTTCCACCCGCCGCGCACGGACATCCCGGTCTACCTGGCCGCGGTCGGCCCGAAGAACCTGGAGCTGGCCGGCGAGCTCGCGGACGGCTGGCTGGCCATCTTCTTCGCCCCGGACGCCGCCGACGACCAGCTGCGGCACATCGCGGCCGGTCGCGCCAAGCGCGGCCTGGGGCTGGCCGGGTTCGACGTGGCGCCCAGCGTGCCGGTCGTGGTCGGCGACGACCTGGCCGCCTGCGCCGACGTGATCCGCTGGTACGCGGCGCTCTACATCGGCGGGATGGGCAGCCGCGAGCAGAACTTCTACAACCAGCTGGCCGTACGGATGGGGTACGGCGAAGCGGCCGCGAAGGTGCAGGACCTCTACCTGAACAAGCAGGTCGCCGAGGCGGCCGAGGCGGTGCCGCAGGAGTTCATCGAGCGCACCTCGATCATCGGCACCAAGGAGCGGATCACGAAGCGCATCAAGGAGTACGCGGCGGCCGGGGTCGGGACGCTGTCGATCAGCCCGTACGTCGGCGACCTGGAGTCCGGCCTGGCGACCTTGCGCGTGGTCGCCGAGGCGTACGAAGAGTCCGGCGTGGCCCGCTAGTGGCCACCGTCCTGCTGCTGCGGCACGGCCGCACCACCGCGAACGCGACGGGTGAGCTGGCCGGCCGCCGTCCCGTCGAGCTCGACGACACCGGGCGCGTCCAGGCCGCCCTGGTCGCCGAGCGGCTGCGCGGGATCCCGCTGGCCGCCGTCGTGACCAGCCCGCTGATCCGCTGCCGGCAGACCGTGGAGCTGGCGCTGCCCGGGACGTCGCCGGCGCTCGACGAGGGCCTGATCGAGTGCGGGTACGGCGACTGGGAGGGGCGTCCGCTCAAGGAGCTGGCCAAGGAGCCGCTCTGGCCGGTGGTGCAGCAGCACCCGAGCGCGGTGACGTTCCCGGCCGGCGAGTCGATGGCGGCCATGTCGGCACGCGGGATCGCGACCATCCGGGCGTGGGACGAGAAGATCACCGCCGAGCACGGGGCGGAGGCGGTCTGGCTGGCGTGCAGCCACGGCGATGTGATCAAGGCCATCGTGGCCGACGCGATGGGGCTGCACCTCGACCAGTTTCAGCGGATCGTGGCCGACCCGGCGTCGATCACCGTCATCCGGTACACGCCGACCAGGCCGTTCCTGGTGCGGGTCAATGACACCGGCGAGCTGGCTTCGCTCGTACCGAAGAAAGCCAATGGCGAGAAGGCCGCCGAGCGCAGCGACGCGGCCGTCGGCGGGGGCGCCGGAGGCGGTGTCTGACAACCCTCAGTGATCGAGCTGTCGCCGCAGCGTACACCCTATTGCGCCCTCGGCGAACCGGGGTCGCCGAGCCGCGCGATCGCGCCGGGGGATGGATAGGGTTGGGTTCATGACCCACCAAGTGCATGCCTTCGAGCCGCCCGAGCGGTTCGTCGCCGGGACGGTGGGCGAGCCCGGGGACCGGACGTTCTACCTTCAGGCACGCGGTGGCGGCCGGGTGATCAGCGTCGCCCTGGAGAAGGTCCAGGTGTCGCTGCTCGCCGAGAAGCTCGAGGAACTGCTCCTGGAGGCGAACAAACGGTTCGGCGTCACGCTGCCGGAGGCTACGCTGCTGGCCGTGCACGACAACGAGCCGCTGGACACCCCGGTCGACGAGGAGTTCCGGGTCGGGACCCTGGGGCTGGCCTTCGACGTCGACACGGCGACGGTGGTGATCGAGGCGATCGAGGCCGGTGAGGCCGAGGTCGAGATCTCCGGCGACCCGCTCGCCGAGGGCGACGAGGACGAGGACGAGGAGGACGACGAGGACGAGCCGGACGACGACCTGGACCGCCTCCGGGTCCGGCTGACTCCCGAGGCGACCCGGGCGTTCATCGACCGGGCGCGCCGGGTGGTGGCCGCCGGCCGTCCGCCGTGCCCGCTCTGCGGCCAGCCGCTCGATCCGGGCGGCCACCTCTGTCCCCGGCACAACGGTTACCACCGGTGACAGCCGAGCCGACCGAGGTGCTTGCCGAGACCGACGCCCTGGAACTGCTGGTGTGCGGCGCCATCGAGATCGAGGGTCGCCTGGTCGACGCCTCGAACACCACGCTGCGTGCCGAGATCAGCCTCGACGGGGTGACGCGGCGTTGCGTCTACAAACCGGTCCGCGGCGAGCGGCCGCTCTGGGACTTCCCGGACGGCACGCTCGCCGGCCGCGAGGTCTCCGCCTATCTGGTCTCCCGGGCCACCGGGTGGGGGCTGGTGCCGCCCACGATCCTGCGGGACGGGCCGCTCGGGCCCGGCGCCCTGCAGCTGTGGATCGACGAGCCGGAGGCCGCCGAGGCGCTGATCGGGTTCGTTCCGGCCTATGACGTGCCGCCGGGCTGGCTCCCGGTCGCGGCGGCACGCGACGACGACGGCGACGCGTACGCGCTGGCCCACGCGGACGACCCTCGGCTGGCCCGGCTGGCGGTGTTCGACGCGGTGATCAACAACGCCGACCGCAAGGGCGGGCACGTGCTCTATCCGGCGACCGGGTCGGTGCACGGCGTCGATCACGGGGTCAGCTTCCACGTGGAGAACAAGTTGCGGACGGTTCTCTGGGGGTGGACCGGGAAGCCGCTGCCCGAGGAGGCGGTCGACGTTCTCGCGTCGCTTCGGCAGGAGCTCGGCGGGGCCCTCGGTGAGGCCCTGGAGGAGCATCTGACGATCTCCGAGGTGCAGCATGTCGGGTTGCGGGTGAAGCGGCTGCTGCGGGCCGGGCGGTTCCCCAAGCCACCGGCCGACTGGCCGGCGATTCCGTGGCCGCCGATCTAGAGATGCCGGTCACGCTCCTACCGGGAGATCGGGCGGGTATCGATCCTCCGGGTGGCGTTGTTTCCGGGCGACTGGGCGGGTGTCGACCTCTTCGGGTGGCGTTGTTTCCGCGGGGCAGGGCGGGTGCCGACCTCTTCGGGTCGCGTTCTTTCCGGGCGGCTGGACGGCTGTCGATGCAGAGGTTTAGATCACGCTCGGCTGGTTCTCTCCGGGGTGCTGGATAGGCTCCGAGCATGGACGCTTGGACCGGGCATGACGTGCCGACTCTGCCGGGGGACGCCCCCACGCTGAAGCTCTACGACTCGGCGCGCCGGTCGGTGCATCCGGTCACACCGGCGCACACCGCGACGATGTATGTGTGCGGCATCACGCCCTACGACGCGACCCACCTCGGCCACGCCGCCACGATGATCGCCTTCGACCTGGTCAACCGCCTCTGGCGGGACGCCGGCCACCCGGTGACCTACGTGCAGAACGTGACAGACATCGACGACCCGCTGCTGGAGCGCGCCGAGCGTGACGGTGAGGACTGGGTGGTCCTGGCGATGCGCGAGACGGCGCTGTTCCGGGAGGACATGGAGGCGCTGCGGATCATCCCGCCGGCCCACTACGTCGGCGCCGTCGAGTCGATCCCGTCGATCGCCGAGCATGTCCGCGAGCTGGTCGCCAAGGGCGCGGCGTACCGGCTGGAGGACGGGACCGGCGACGTCTACTTCGACATCACCGCCGCGCCGCGCTGGGGGTACGAGTCGAACCTGTCCCGCGACGAGATGACGGTGCTCTCCGCAGAGCGCGGCGGCGACCCGGAGCGGGCCGGCAAGCGGGACCCGCTGGACCCGCTGCTGTGGCGCGGCGCCCGCGAGGGCGAGCCGGTGTGGGACGGTGGCGACCTCGGGCCTGGCCGGCCCGGGTGGCACATCGAGTGCGCGACGATCGCGCTGAACCTGCTCGGTGCGACAGTCGACGTGCAGGGCGGCGGCAGCGACCTGCTGTACCCGCATCACGAGTGCTCGGCGGCACACGCCGAGGTGCTCACCGGGGCGGAGCCGTTCGCGGGGCACTACGTGCACGCCGGCATGATCGGGCTGGACGGCGAGAAGATGTCGAAGTCGAAGGGCAACCTCGTCTTCGTGTCCCGGCTGCGGGCCGACGGGGTGGACCCGATGGCGGTGCGGCTGGGGCTGCTCTCCGGGCACTACCGCGCGGACCGGGAGTGGACCGACGAGGTGCGCAAGGCGGGCGAGCAGCGGCTGGCCCGCTGGCGCGAGGCGGCCGCTGCGGCGTCCGGGCCGTCCGGCGCCGGCCTGGTGGACGCGGTGCGCGAGGCGCTGACCAACGATCTGGACGCTCCGGGTGCGCTGGCGGTGGTGGATGCCTGGGCGGAGGCGGCGCTGTCCGGCGCCGGCGATGACGCCGGGGCGCCGGCGCTGATGGCACAGGCGGTGGACGCCCTTCTGGGCGTGCGGTTGTAAAAGTTATTCATTTTTGACGGGGCGGCTCCGTAATTGGGGGTCGCCCCGTGCCGTTATAAGACTGACTTTTTACGTATCCGATATGTCTTTGGATTCCGCAGTCCATACTGATTCCACGCTGCGCGTACGACTGCCCGTTCGCAACTGTAAACCCTGGTCAGCGGACCTGTAGGTAATTCGCCGAAACAACGCACCTACCGGTGTTGTTTGGCGAAAATCCGTGCATTCCGCCTTTCGTCGAGACATGCTTTCGGAGGTCAAACCAAACGTCCGAAAGGAAGCCAACATGCGTCGTCCGGCTATGTACCTCGCCGGTCTGTTCCTGGCCACGGGCGCGAGCCTCGCACTTGCTGCCCCGGCCTCGGCTGCCGGCACCCAACACGAGAACAACTATGGTGCGGCCGCCGGGGCCGGCCACGGTGACGCGGCCGGCGGCTGCTACCCGGGCAGCTATGGCGGCGGCGGCTACGGCTGCGGTGGTGGCTACGGGGGCGGTACCTACGCCGACCTCGACTACTACAACGGCGGCGTCGACAACGACCAGGTCTACCAGCGCAACTGGCAGACCGGCCTGGTCAACGTCAACGATAATGGGCCGATCGGCATCGACTGATCACCGCGGGAGCGGCCCGTCCGCTCCGGCAGCTTGCAGTAGAAAGCTCAGACCCGAGGCGCCTTTCCGGCCCTCGGGTCTGAGCTTTTCCCGCCGTCGGCACAGCTTCGCCCAACGGTCGGCCGGTGTGCCCTATGGCGCCGTGCGGCCTATGGTCGGTGCCCTTATGGCCGGTGCGGCTTATGGCTCCCGCGGCTTATGGCTCGTGCGCCTTATGGTCGGTGCCCTTATGGTCGGTGCGGCTTATGGTCGGTGCGCCCCACGGCCGATTTGCCCCACGTGGTCCGCGCATTCGTGGACGGCGTCCCACGGCCGGCGATCCTATCGGGCAGCGCCTCCTCAGTCGCCCCTGACCAGCTCCCGCAGAAACGTCTGCCCGACCAGATCCGCGCCGAACGTGTGCTGCGGCTCCTCCTTGACCAGCCGGAAACCCCGCCGCAGGTACACCTGTCGAGCTGCCACCAGCGGATCCGTCGTCCACAGCCGCATCCGCGCGTACCCGGCGTCCACCGCGAACCGCATGCACGCGTCCACGAGCCGCCCGCCCAGCCCGAGCCCGCGTGCCTCCGGATGCACCAGCAGGACCCGTAGCACCGCGGTACCCGGCTCGTCCCCGGCCACGCAGAGCACGCACCCCACTCGCCGCCCGTCCCGCTCCGCTATCCACCCCGCTTCCCGCGCCGGATCGTGGCCGGCCGCGTAGTCCGCGACGATCCGCGCCACCAGCGCCTCGAAGCTGGTGTCCCACCCGTACTCCTCGGCGTAGACCTCACCGTGCGCCTGCACCACCCAGCCCAGGTCGCCCGGCTGCCCGAGCCGCCGGATCGCCACGTCCATCGGACCGCCTCCGTCACTGAAACACTCGTTTCAGTCGGATACTAGCCCGATGGCCGACACCACGACAGCACCCTCGGCGCGCCGCACGGAACTGCTCGAACTCGCCTACGCCTACGTGCGCCGCAACGGCCTCGCCGACCTGTCGCTGCGCCCGCTCGCCGCCGAGATCGGGTCCAGCCCACGGGTCCTGCTGTTCCTCTTCGGCAGCAAGGACGGCTTGGTCCGGGCGCTCCTCTCGCGCGCCCGCGAGGAGGAGCTGGGCCTGTTGCGCGACCTCCGTGCGGACACGCCGCCGCCCTCCGGCCTGCCGGCCGCCGGCGAGCGGATCTGGGCCTGGCTGAGCGATCCGGCTCACCGCACGCTCCTCATCCTGTGGCTGGAGGCGTACGCCCGTTCCCTCGTCGACCCCACCGGCCCCTGGACGGAGTTCGCCGCCACCACGGTCACCGACTGGCTTGACGTCCTGGCCACCGCCCAGCCCGAGTCCGAACGCGACACCCCGGACGGTCTGGCCCACCGCACGGCTGTCCTGGCCGTCCTGCGCGGCGCCCTGATCGACCTGCTGGCCACCGGCGACCGGCCTCGCATCACCGCCGCCGTCCACCACCTCCTGCACGCTCGGTCCCCTTCCCCGAGCCGGGCCGACCAGCTATGACCCCGCTTCATCGCGGCGATGCGCACCGTCGCCGCCTCCTCCGAACCGTGCTCCCGGTCACCGAGATCGCGGCGGGGCGGTCCGGGCATGCCGTGAGATCGCCCAGCGGGAGTGGTCGGGGCGTGCCTCGAACCGCCCGGTGGAGCGGTCACGCCATGTCACGGGCCGCCCGACAGGAGGGGCGACGCCGTGTCGTGGACCGCCCGGCTGGAGCGGTCAGGCGAGGGCCAGGCCCGGGTCCGGGTCGGGATCCGGCGCCGGGGACGGGATGCGGTACTCCTCGGTCAGGGTGGTCATCGGACCCGGCCAGGTGGCCTGGGCCACCTCGATCGGCTTGCGGGTCTCGTCGAAGGCGACGTGCAGCAGGTGCAGGACCGGAGTGTCCGGGCGGATCTGCAGGATCTCCGCTTCCTCCCGACTCGGCTGACGGGCGGTGATCGTGTCGGTCGCCGTGGCGTAGCGCCGGCCGAGCACCTCCTCGGCCTCCTGGTAGAGCGGGCGGCCGAAGGACTCCGGACGCTCCAGGATGGTGCCGTTGGCGTCGGTGACCCGGAACCACGAGGCGCCCAGCTCGACGGTGGCGTCGTCGGTCCGGACGACATGCCGGCGGACCAGCATCTCGGTGCCGTCGCGGACCCCGAAGGCGTCGGCGACCTCCGGGGGCGCGGGTTCGCGGCCCACCCGGACGAGCTGCTGGCGGTACCGTGCGGCGAGGTCCGCGTGGTAGCCGCGGTGCGCGCCGTAACGGCCACGCGAGAGGCGGTTCAGGCGGCGGCGGGTGCCGCGGACGTACGTACCGGAGCCGGGTTTGGTGATCAGCACCCCCTCGACCCGCAGCTGGTCGACGGCCCTCTGCACGGTTTGTTTGGCGACGCCGAACATCTCGGCGACAGCCGGGATGGACGGGAGCCGCTCGCCGGGCTGCCATTCGCCGCGGCGGATGCGTTCCCGCAACTGCGCGGCGATCTGTCGATGCGGGAACTCAGCAGCCCCCGGATTGATCGTCATGCGGACCTCCCGTGCGCCACGACCAAGACAGCTAGGTTCCTAGGATGCCTCAGGCGACGCGCCACTGCTAACTGACACGCCGGACTGGAGGCGGTGGAACTGCAGGGCAACGTAGCGCCCCGACTGGGACGCCGGCTCGGGCCGGTACACCTGGAGGGCGACGTGGCGCCGACCGGCACGCCGAACTGCAGAGCGGTGCACCCGCAAGGCGGCAGGGCGGGGAGAGCGCGGGGTTGCGCGCGGAGGGTCGAATTGCGGCAAGCCGGCCGGGGAGGGCGACGCTTGCCCCGGGCGATCCGCCCGGGGCAAGCGCGAAAGGATCTCACCAGGAGCCGGCGGTCGGGCCGGCCGAACCGCCGCGCCGGCGGAGGTACTTCTCGAACTCGCTGGCGATCTCGTCGCCGGTCAGCGGCTGGATCCCGGCGTCGCCGACCCGCTCCTCCAGCTCCCGCACGTATTCCCCGAGCTCGGCGTCCTGCTCCGCGGCCGCGCGGACCCGCTTCTCCCACTCGTCGGCCTGCTCGGCCAGATCCGCCATCGGGACCGGCAGGTCGAGCACGTCCTCGATCCGGCTGAGCAGGGCCAGCGTCGCCTTCGGGCAGGGCGGGTTGTTCGCGTAGTGCGGCACGTGCACCCAGAACGACAGGGCGTCCAGCTCCGCGCGGGTGGCCGCCTCCTGCAGCACGCCGACGATGCCGGTGGGGCCGTCGTAGCGGGTCGGGACCACGTTGTACTTCTCCGCGATGCTGCTGTCCGAGGCGGTGCCGCTGATCGGCAGGGGCCGCGTGTACGGCACGTCCGCGAGCAGCGCGCCCAGCAGCACGACCCGGTTGACCTCGAGGCTGTGGCAGATCTCCAGCACCGACTCGCAGAACGTGCGCCACCGCATGCTCGGCTCGATGCCGCGGATCAGCACCACGTCCCGGTCGCTGCCGGGCGGGCTGGCCACGGTGAACCGGGTGGTCGGCCACTCGATCTTGCGGGTCTCGCCCTCGGCCATCGTGATCGTCGGGCGGCTCACCTGGAAGTCGTAGAAGTCCTCGGGGTCGATGCTGGTGACCTCGCGGGCCTCCCACACCTGCTCGAGGTGTTCCACGGCCGCGGTGGAAGCATCCGCAGCGTCGTTCCAGCCCTCGAAGGCGGCGATGGCCACGGGGGAGCGGAGCAGCGGGAGGCCGTCGAACTCAGTCATGAGGACAGCCTACGTGCGGGCCAGGGAACGTACCGGGCGGCCGCGCCGTGGCCCTCCCCAGGTCGTGAGCTGTTTTCACCATGAACCTGTGCATAACCCAGCATAATTTCTGACGTGACCGTCGGCGGAGGCAGGACCGGAAACATGGCAGGCCACGTGGATCAGGTGCTCGGCCCGCCCGACGACACCGTGTCGTTCATCCAGCCGCGCGCGATGTTCTACGTGACAGTGCTGTGGGTGGTGGCCGCCGCCTGGGCCGTCGTCCTGGTGCTCTTCCTGGTTCTGTCGGTGCTCTTCGGCGCCCGGCCGGGACCCGGCGACATCGTGCTCTACGCCGAGGCCGCGCTGATCGTGCCGGTGAGCGCGGCCGCGGTCGTGCTGCTGGTGCTGTACCGGCGGCTGGGCTGGCTGCACACCTCGGTGCACGGCATCGACTTCGCCGCGACCGCCCGCAAACCGGTGCACCTGCCGTGGTCCGGAATCGCGTCCGTGGGCCTGCACGGGTGGGGGCCGTTCACCGAGCTGGTGGTGACGCCGGTGAGCGCCGACTACGCGCAGGTGTTGGAGGGCCGTGGATTCGCGCCGCGGACACGTCGTCGGGGCGAGGAGACGTCGTACGTCGTCGATGTGGGTCTGATGTCGCCGGGCCCGGACGTCCTGCTGGCCGAGCTGCACCGCCGGATCCCGTCGAAGGTCTGACGAGTGCCGCCGTTGACCTCCCGAGCGGCTACGGCTATCGTACTTAACCAAGCCGTTAATTAACGGGAGGGTTAAATGACGGACCGGCTCAGCCTGATCTTCGCGGCTCTGGCCGACCCGACGCGCCGCGCCATCCTGGCCCGGCTCGCCGAGGGTGAGGCCACCGTGACCGAGCTCGCCGAGCCGTTCGACATCAGCCTCCCGGCGATCTCCCGTCATCTGAAGGTCCTGGAGAGCGCCGGTCTCATCTCGCGCAGCCGTTCCGCGCAGTGGCGCTCCAGCCGACTCGAGGCGGGCCCGTTGCGCGAGGCCACCGCGTGGATGGAGCGGTACAGCCGGTTCTGGGACGACAACTTCACACGGCTGGACGCCCACCTCAAGCGCCTGCAGGAGGAGAAACCATGACCGACCTCGTCATCACCCGCATCTTCGACGCGCCCCGCGAGCTGGTCTACCGCGCGTTCACCGACCCCGACCAGGTGTCGCAGTGGTTCGGCCCGGTCGGCTGGTCGGTGCCGCGCGACACCGTGGAGATCGATGCGCGCCCCGGCGGAAAGCAGGTCTTCACCATGGTCAACGACGACGACCCGTCGATGGCGTCGCCGGTGGATTCCACCTTCGTCGAGGTCGTCGAGAACGAGTTGCTGGTCGGCGAGGAGGACGTCAGCCACATCCCCGCCTTCGGCGCCGGGAAGCTGCGCATGCGCATCGAGTTCTTCGACGAGGAGGGCGGCCGGACCCGCCTGGTCCTGACCCAGAGCCCGTTCCCGGCCGAGATGGAGACCGGCGCGCGCGAGGCCTGGGGGACGAGCTTCACCAAGCTCGACAAGCTCCTGGCCTGAGGCCGAGACCCGATCCGGTGGTACGCCGCGGCTCCCGGCCCGCTCCAGGGCCGCCGTGCGCCGAGCCTCCGGCTGGTCCCCGGGGGGGCGTCCGGCCAGGGTGCGAGGCACCCGAGAGCCAGATGATCGACTCGGCAACCGGGGACCCCCGGTCCCGGCTGGCCGCAAGGGGCGTGTCGCGAGGTGCGAGGCGCCCCTGGGAGCCGGCCGGCTACCCGGCGCCCGCAGCCGGCCGGCGAGCCGGGCTGGGCCGAGCCCGGCGGCGGCTCGGTTGCTGCCGAGGGACTGGGCCGCCGAGGTTCGGTGCATGTGGCAGGTCCCGGGGTTCGGTGCATGTCGAGCCGGCCGGGCTGGACGGCCCGGCCGGCTCGATGCGCGCGGTGCGCAGGGTTGCTCGATGCGCGCGGTGCGCAAGGTTGGTCGTGGGCGATCGCGCCCGAGGCATCGAGGTGGGTGGTGCGCAGGGTCAGTCGTGGGCGATGGCGCCCAGGACGTTGAGCCGGGCGGCGCGGACCGCCGGGACCACCGCGGCCACGACGCCCACCAGGGCGGCCAGTGCGAGGTACGTCCCCATCCGGCCCCACGGCAGCACCAGCTCGGTGATCCCGTCGTTCTCCAGGGCGCGGGTCACCGCCGTGCCCATGCCGGCCCCGACCGCGACCCCGAGCAGCGCGCCGAAGACCGAGATCACCACCGCCTCCACGGTGATCATCCGCATGGTCTGCGCCCGGCCGAGACCGACCGCCCGCAGCAGCCCCAGCTCGCGGGTCCGTTCCAGCACCGACAGCGCGAGAGTGTTCACCACACCGAGCACCGCGATCAGGATCGCCAACCCCAGCAGGATCTGGATCATCGTGATGATCTGGTCGAACTGCGCGGCCTGCTGATTCACGAACGTCGCCGAATCCGTGGCCGACACCTCGGGACTGTCCGCGAGCAGCTGCTTGATCTGCGGCAGCACCGCGGAGACCGGGACACCGTCGTCGAGCCGGACGAACCCGAGCCGCGGCTGGGTCAGCCCGAAGTCCTTGATCGCGGCGGCCGGCAGGATGATGCCGCCGGGCAGCGCGTCCTCCGGGAAAATCAGCCCGATCGTGTACGACCGCGGGTCGCCCCGGGCGCCCTGCACGGTCACCTGCTGCCCGGTTTGCCAGTGCTTCTCGTCAGCGGTCGGCCGGCTGACCGCGATCTGGCCGACGGCCAGCGGCGCGGCGGTGCCCCCGTACGCCTCGGCGAGCCTGCTCAGGTCCGCGGTGGCGGTCACGTACTCCTGCGAGCCGTCGACGGTGACCAGGTCGTTCCAGAGCCCGGCCGCGGCCCGTACGCCCGGCAGCGCGGCGGCCTTGTCGATCACCGCGGGGTCGTACGTCGGGGGTCGTGGCCCGGTCTGATCCCCGCTGATCATGATCTGCGCCTTGAGGATCCGCGTGGCCTCCGCCTTCAGGCTGCTCTTGGCCGAGTCCATGATCACGGTGACCCCGGTGACCAGGGCGATGCCGACCATCAGGGCGGCCGCGGTGATCGCCGTGCGGCGCGGGTTGCGGCCGGAGTTGAGCCGGCCCAGCCGGCCCGGCACCGACCAGGAGAAGAGCCGGCCCAGGCCGCTGATCACCGGCTTGCTGATCAGTGGCGTGAGCAGGGCGACCCCGATGAACGAGACGAGCACGCCGCCGAGGATGAGCCAGAGGGTGGCGTCACCGGCGTCGGCGAACAGGCCGGTGCCGAGCGTGGCCGCGCCGGCCGAGAAGACCAGGCCGCCGGCGACGCTGAGCCGGGTGAGCGGCCGGTCCGGGATGCTCACCTCCTGCATCGCGGCGACCGGGGCGATCCGGGAGGCGCGCAGCGCGGGTAGCACCGCGGCGACGACGGTGACCACCAGGCCGACGACGAACGCGCTGAGCACCGCGGAGAGCGGGACGCCGATCGAAGCGAGGGTCAGGTCGGCGAACCTGCCGAACAGGTACGCCAGGCCGGCGCCCGCGCCGACCCCGGCGGCCAGGCCGAGCACCGCCGCGATCAGCCCGATCAGGACCGCCTCGACCAGCACCGAGTTGATCACCTGACGGCGGCTGGCGCCCATCGCGCGCAGCAGCGCCAGCTCCTTGGTCCGCTGGGCCACGATGATCGAGAACGTGTTGAGGATCAGGAAGATCCCGACGAACAGCGCCACCCCGGCGAAGCCGAGCAGGATCTGGTTGAAGAAGGCGAGTCCCTCCTGGATGCTGTCGGCGCTCTCGCCGGCGAGCTGCTCACCGGTCTTGACCTCGTAGTCCGCGCCCATCGCGGCGGCCACCCGGTCCCGCAGCTGGGCCGGGGTCACCCCGTCGGCGGCCTGGACGGTCACCGTGGAGAAGGCGCCGGCCTGGCCGAGCATCAGCTTCTGCGCGACAGGGGTGGTGAAGGCGACCTCCTGGACGCCGCCGATGCTGTCCCGACCGCCGGTGTAGCCCCAGATGCCGACCAGAGTGAACTGCCTCTTCGGCTCCAGGGTCAGCACACCGACCCGGTCGCCGAGCTTGAGGCCGGCCAGCTCGGCGGTGTTCGCGTTGACCGCGATCTCGTCGTCCGCCTCCGGGCCCCGGCCCGAGCGCAGCTGCATCAGGCTGTCCGTGCCGGTCCAGTTCTCGCCGAGGCGGGGCGGGCCCATCGAGGTGAGCACCTTGCCGTCGCTGCCGATCACGCGGGCGCCGTCCACGTCGATGCGCCCGGTCGCCGACCGTACTCCCGCAATTGTTTTGATCTTGTCGACGGCCGCGGCGGGAAGCGGCGCGGCGACCTCCTCACCGTCCAGCTCGGAGACCTCGATCTTGGGTTTGGCGCGGACCGAGACGTCTGTCGCGCCGAACGCGTCGGCGAAGATCGAGTCGAAGGTGCGGTTCAGCGTGTCGGTGACCACGAAGGACCCGGACACGAACATCACGCCCAGTACCACCGCCAGGCCGGAAAGGATCAGCCGCAGCTTGCGGGCGAGCAGGCTCTTCAGCGTGGCGCGCAGCATCAGAGCATCACCGGGTCGCCGTGCTTGTCCAGGCGCTTCATGGTGTCCAGCACGGTCTCCGCGGTCGGGCCGTGCAGCTCGTCGACGATGGCGCCGTCGGCCAGGAAGACCACCCGGTCGGCGTAGCTCGCGGCGACCGGGTCGTGGGTGACCATCACGATGGTCTGGCCGTGCTCGCGCACCGAGGCACGCAGGAAGCCGAGCACCTCCGCGCCGGAGCGGGAGTCCAGGTTGCCGGTCGGCTCGTCCGCGAAGATCACGTCGGGGCGGCCGACCAGCGCGCGGGCACACGCGACCCGCTGCTGCTGGCCGCCGGAGAGCTGGCTGGGCCGGTGCCCGAGCCGGTCGCGCAGGCCGACCGTGTCGATCACGACGTCCCACCACCGCGGATCGGCCTTGCGGCCGGCGATGTCCAGGGGCAGCCTGATGTTCTCCGCGGCGCTCAGCGTCGGCAGCAGGTTGAACTGCTGGAAGATGAAGCCGATCCGGTCGCGGCGCAACCGGGTCAGCGCCTTGTCGCCGAGCTTGCTGATCTCGGTGCCGCCGACGTGCACGGTGCCCTCGTCGACCGTGTCCAGCCCGGCCAGGCAGTGCATCAGCGTCGACTTGCCGCTGCCGGAAGGGCCCATGATCGCAGTGAACCGGCCGCTGCCGAACTCGGCGGTCACCCCGCGCAACGCGGTCACCCTCGCCTCGCCGCTGCCGTAGACCTTCCAGATCCCGTCCGCGCGCGCCGCCACCGGCCCGCCGGCATTCGTCGCAGTCACCGTTTCTCCCCCTGCGTTCGTGGTCGGCCGGGCAGGGTGCCCGGACCGGCGTGCCCAGTGTCGCGGCGGCGGTGGTGGCTGACGTCAGCCCGAGGTCGTACGCCGACGCTGAGATTTCGCTGGGGGAGGTCACTTAGGTGAGTTCAGGGTTCCCCCTGACGTTTCGGCGACGGCGATGGATGGGAACCTGCGTCTACCGTGGAACTCCCGGCCCTCAGGAGGACCGTCATGCCCGCCCGTCTTGCCGCTTTCCTGACCTTGCTGCTGCTCGCCGCGGGCTGTGAAGCACCTCCCGTCACCGACGACCCGGCCCCTCAGCGCCCGACCGGGTCCTCCGCCCGATCGGTCGATCCGGACGGAACCGACACCCCGCAGGAGTTCGCCAACGACATCAAGGCCGCGCAGCAGGTCGCCGAGGAGTACTGGGAGCAGGTGTTCGAGCAGCAGGGCCGGCGCTTCGAGCCGGTGCGCCGGGTGATCCCGTACGAGCGGGAGGGTGAGGTCGACTGCGGCGGGGACCCGCTGCCGCGCAACAACGCTGTCTACTGCTCCGCGGGGGACTTCATCGCCTACGACGTGAACTGGGCCTTCGGAGTCTTCCGCCAGATCGGCGACGCGTTCATCTTCTACCTGCTCGGCCACGAGTACGCGCACGGCATCCAGGCCCGGCTCGGCATCCAGAAGGAGTTCACCATCCAGCAGGAGCTGCAGGCCGACTGCATGGCCGGCGCGTTCATCGGCGACGAGGCGCGCGCCGGGCAGCTGATCCTGGACGAGGGCGACACCGACGAGCTGGCGCGGGGCCTGGAGTCGGTCGGTGACGAGCCGGGCCAGCCGTGGTTCGCCGAGGGCTCGCACGGCAAGGCCGAGCAGCGGATCAACGCGTTCGCCAACGGCTACCGGGACTCGCTGAAGTCCTGTGACCTCTGAGACATTGAGTCGTCTCCACTCCCGGCGGCCCCGCAGAATGGCTTTTTGGCCGGACTGACCTGGGGAGATTCAGCTGAGCGCGACACCACCCGCCGCGGTGCTCTTCGACATGGACGGCACGCTGGTCGACAGCGAGAAATTGTGGGGCATCGCGCTGGAGGACCTCGCGGTCCGCGCCGGTGGCAAGCTCTCCGAGTCCGCGCGCCTGGCCATGGTCGGCACCAGCATGCCGGTCAGCATGGCCCTGTTCCGGGAGGACCTGGGTCAACCCGACCGGCCGGCCGGGCCGGACGTCGCGTGGCTGACCGACCGGGTCGCCGAGCTCTTCGCCGACGGCCTGGTGTGGCGGCCGGGCGCCCGCGAGCTGCTGCACGCCGTGCGTGCCGCGGGGATCCCGGTCGCATTGGTCACCTCGACCGAGCGCCGGCTGGCCGACATCGCGCTGAAGACGCTGGGCGCGGAGAATTTCGACGTCGTGGTGTGCGGCGACGAGGTGCGTGCGCAGAAGCCGGACCCGGAGCCCTATCGGACCGCGGCCGGGCTGCTCGGGGTGCCGATCGAGCGCTGCGTGGTGATCGAGGACTCGCCGAGCGGGGTGGCGTCGGCGGTGGCGGCCGGAGCCGTGGTGCTGGCGGTGCCCTCCGACGTCGCTCTGCCGTCGCATGACGGCATTCATGTCCGGGAGTCGCTGACCGGGGTTGATCTGGGCTTCCTGGCCGCGCTTCGATGATTCGTCGGGGGCTCGCTGTGCCGGGGAAAGACGCGCATCCGGACGGCGACGGGTGACGTCGAGGTGGGCGGCGGCCGGCCCGTCCGGCACCGGGCCGCTCGCCGCGTGATGTCCGGCCTCTCGGCTGCTCGGCGCTACTTCCGAGGCGGGCACCATCCGGGCCCCGGCCGGCCGGCTTCGCCGCCCGGCCGGGCGGTCGGCTTCGGCCCCCGGTCCGCGCGGCCGGCTTCGGCGCCCGGGCCGGGCGCAGCGCTCACGAACCAGGCCTGACCAGGCCCGTCTCATAAGCCAGGACCACTGCCTGGGTACGGTCGCGGAGCCGCAGTTTGGCCAGCATGTGACCGACATGCGTCTTCACCGTCGTCTCGCTGACCTGCAACACCTCGGCGATCTCGGCGTTCGTCCGGCCGCGCGCCACGTGGATCAGCACCTCCCGCTCCCGCCCGGTGAGCGCCCGCAGATCGACGGTGACCCCGGCATCCGCGGCCGGCGCCGCCGAGATGCGGGGCAGCACCCGGGCCAGCACCTGCGGCGTGATCACCGCTCCGCCGGCCGCGACCGCGCGGATCGCGGCGACGAGTTCCTCCGGCGGGGTGTCCATGCGGAGGTACCCGGCCGCACCCGCACCGATCATCTCCACCAGCTCTTCGTCGCTGTCCCGGGCGGTCAGCACCAGCACCCGCACCGGCAACCGCGCGGCCGTGACGGCCCGGGCCACCGCCGCACCGTCCATCCTCGGCAACGCCGCGTCCGTGACCAGCACATCCGGGAGCAGCCGCCGCGCCAACTCGACGGCGTCGGCCCCGTCGCCGCTCTCACCCGCGATCACCAACTCCGCCCACCGCCGACCCCCGCTGGCCGTGCTCGCGGGCCCGCCCGCGCGGGCCGCGCCGGCGGGACGGCCCGCGCTCGCCGTGCTCCCTGCGCCAGCCGCGCCGCTGACGGCTCCTGCGCCGGCCGTGCCGGCAGTGCTCTCCGAGCCGCGTGCGCCTGTGCTGCCGTCGCGGTTTCCGCTGCCGTCGGCAGCGCGGCCGGCCGCGGTCAGGACCGTCCGCAAGCCGGCCCGGTGCAACGCCGACCCGTCGGCGAGGAGTACTCGGATGGGTCTCATCGCGCCCCGCGCGGACCCGTGGCCCGTGCTCCCGTCGCCGCGGGCGCAGGGCAGGAGTGGTCGCTCGTGGCGCGGAGGGTGAGCTGACCGCCGGTGGCGCTCGGGCCGGTGCGGCGGTCGGAGAAGAAGCACGCGACGGAGCGGTCGGAGCGGAGGCGCATGGCGAGGGCGCATGAGGAGGGGCGCGCGGCCGGGCGGCCGGAGAAGAAGCGCGCGGCGACGGCGCATGAGGAGGGGCGCGCGGCCGGGCGCCCGGGGGAGCAGCGCGCGGCGAGGGCGCCGGAGCAGAGGCGCGGGGCGGGGCAGCCGAGCGCGCGCGGCCAGTGGCCGGAGCCGCGGGGAGCGGCGCCGGCGGGCGGGTGCGCCGGACGCTCAGGCAACGACGTTTTCCCGGACCGGGGTGGCCAGGCGGTCCGGCTCGGAGTCGGTCGGCAGGCCGGCCGCCGGGGCGGACGGGAACGGTGGCGGCGTGCCGCCGAACTCCGGGCACAGCGCCTGGTGGTTGCACCAGCCGCAGAGCCGGCTCGGTTTGGGGCGGAAGTCCTGGTCGCGTTTGGCCCGCTCGACCGCCTGGGACAACGCGACAAGCGTGCGCTCGAAGCGCTCGAGCTCGCCGGCGTCGGGGCTGTAGTCGAGGACCTCGGCGTCCTTGAGGTAGAGCAGGCGCAGCACGCGCGGGACGACGCCCCGGGTGCGCCACAGGACCAGCGCGTAGAACTTCAGCTGGAACAGCGCGCGGCCCTCGAACGCCTCGCGCGGGGCACCGCCGGTCTTGTAGTCGACCACGCGCAGGTCGCCGGCCGGGGAGACGTCCAGCCGGTCGATGTAGCCGCGGATCAGCAGCTCCTCGTCGATGGTGGTGGAGATCAGGGTCTCCCGCTCGGCGGGCTCCAGGCGCTGCGGGTCCTCGACCGCGAAGTAGCCGGTGAGCAGATCGCGGGCGCTGGTCAGGAAGGCGGCCAGGCGGGCAACGTCGGCGGGGACGTCGACAAGCGCGATCTGCCCGGCCGCGTCGGCTTCGGCGGTGACCGCGGCGGGGTCACGGACGACGTCGGTGGCGTGTCCCACAGTGACCGATTCTGGTCGGTCCGCAGCCGGCGCCGGGGTGTCGAACAGGGCGGCCAGGCCGGGCTCGTTGGCGACCAGGCGCTCCCACTCCGGGGCGACCAGGGCGGCGGCCGCCTCCGGCGTGCGGTCGGCGGCCGGCAGGTCGAAGAGCCGTTCCAGCACAGCGTGCACCAGCGTGCCCCGCACCTGGTCGGCGGACGGCTGCTCGGGCAGCTTGTCGATGGTGCGGAACCGGAACAGCAGCGGGCACGTCTTGAAGTCGGCCGCCCGGGACGGGGACAGCGAGGGCCCACTGGGCCGATCACCCAGACCGGGCCGGCCGGCGGAGGTGGCCGGGGAGGGCGGGAGCGAGGGCGATGACGCGGCGGCGGAGGAGGCAGGGGGCGAGGGCACGGTGGCCGGGGCGGGGGACGGCGTGGGAGCGGGCGAGGAAGCGCGGGGCTGCGGGGGAGGGAACACCGTCATGCCAGCCAGGCTAGGGCAGAGGTACGACGGAAACGCGGGGGACATACGCCGGAGGCGCCGGGGGCACCCGCCCCGCCGGATCGAGATCCACGCGGAACGCGGCGGGTCCGTAGCATCGAAGGGATGAAGGACAGCGCGACCCGCAGGCCGCCCGCCAGGCCCGGCGGGCGCCCGGTGGGGCGTGTGCTGGGCATCCCGGTGCATGCGAACGGCTCGATGGTGCTGCTCGCGCTGCTGGTCACTGTCGTCTACGGCAACTACGCGCGCGCCGAGCTCGGTCTGGGCCAGCCCTGGGCGTACCTCATCGGCCTGGGTTTCGTGGTCTGTCTTCTCGGCTCGGTGCTGCTGCACGAGCTGGGACACGCGCTGGTCGCCCGGCGCAACGGCATCGGCGTGCGGCGGATCACGCTGGAGCTGCTCAGCGGCTGGACGGAGATGGAACGGGACGCGCCGAACCCGCGGGTCGACGCGGCCGTCTCGCTGGCCGGCCCGCTGGTGTCGCTGCTGCTCGGCGGCGTGGCGACGGGTGCCGCGCTGGCGTTGCCGGAGGACACCGTCCCCGGGCAGATCGCCTTCCAGCTGGCGGTCAGCAACGTCCTGGTGGCGGTCTTCAACGTCCTGCCGGGCCTGCCGCTGGACGGCGGCCGGGCGCTGCGGGCGGCGATGTGGGCGCTGTTGAAGGACCGCAACCGGGCCACCGTGGTGGCCGGCTGGGCCGGCCGGGTACTGGCGTTCGGCACCGCGCTGACCGTGCTGACGTTCTACCAGCTGGGCCTGCTCACCCTCTTCGGGATGCTGTTCGTGCTCCTCGTCACACTGACTCTCTGGCACGGGGCCGGGCAGTCGATCCGGCTGGGCCGGATGACCGGGCGGTTCCCGCTGATCGACCTGGGCGCACTGGCCCGGCCGCTGCTCACGGTGCCGGCCGGCACGCCGCTCGGGGAGGCGCAGCGGCGCCGCGCCGAGGATCCGCGGCCGGACGTGGTGCTCGGGGTCGCCGACTCGGGGGGTAGCCTCACCGCTCTGGTCGATCCGGTCGCCGCCGAGCGGGTGCCGGTCGACCGGCGGCCCTGGGTGAGCGTGGAGAGCGTGGCCCGTTCGCGGGACGCGCTGGCCAGCCTGCCGGTGGAGCTCACCGGTGAGCAGGTGGTGCGCGCCCTGCAGGCCCACCCGGGTGCGCAGTACCTGGTGACGGCAGGCGAGGATGTCATCGGCGTCCTGCGGGTCGCCGACGTCGCGGCCGTCCTGGAGCCGCGGCGGGCGCAACGGAACTGATCCTCGAGAGCTTGAGAGAAGAGTTAGTGACCACGACCCCGGCCACCCCTGTCGACGAACAACTGCCGGCCCACCGCGGCCCGTTCCGGGTGGGGGACCGTGTCCAGCTCACCGACCCCAAGGGGCGGATGCACACGATCGTGCTGGAGGCCGGCAAGGCGTTCCACACCCATCGCGGCGCGCTGGAGCACGACCAGCTCATCGGCCTGCCGGACGGCAGTGTGATCACCGCCACCAGCGGCACGCAGTACCTGGCGCTGCGCCCGCTGCTCAGCGACTACGTGCTCTCCATGCCGCGCGGCGCGCAGGTGATCTACCCGAAGGACGCGGCGCAGATCGTCGCCATGGGCGACGTCTTCCCCGGCGCCAAGGTGCTCGAGGCGGGCGCCGGCTCGGGCGCGCTGACCTGCTCGCTGCTGCGCGCGGTCGGTGAGACCGGCGAGGTGCACAGCTACGAGCTGCGGCCGGACTTCGCGGCGATCGCCCGCAAGAACGTGGAGGCCTTCTTCGGCGGCCCGCACCCGGCCTGGCACCTGCACGAGGGCGACGTGGCGTCCAACGCGATCGGCGGTTTCGACCGGATCATCCTGGACATGCTGACCCCGTGGGAGGCGCTCGACATGGTCGAGAGGTCGCTGATCCCCGGCGGTGTCTTCATCGGTTACGTGGCTACCACCCCGCAGCTGTCCGAGCTGGTCGAGGCGCTGCGCGAGCGGGGCGGCTGGACCGAGCCGCGGGCCTGGGAGTCGCTGATCCGCGACTGGCACGCCGACGGCCTGGCGGTCCGCCCGGACCACCGGATGATCGCGCACACCGCGTTCCTGGTGTCGTCGCGCAAGCTGGCGCCGGGGGTCACCGCGCCGCCGCGGCGGCGCAAGCCGAGCAAGGGCGCCGAGGCGTACGCGCTGCGCCGCGCGGCCCAGGCGGCCCTGGCCGCCGAGCAGCAGGAGCAGGAGGACACCTCCGGGGAGTGACCGGGTTCGCGGAGTCCGGTAGTTTTTCCGGGGGCATCGATGGGAGGACAAGGGGTGGGCGCGATGAGTTCTCCGCCGTTCGGTGGCAGCAACGAGATGCCGGCGGTGTTCCCGGACTGGTCGCCCTACCCGGATCTGGACTCCGCGGCCCGGGCCTATCTGCGCGACCCGGAGGTGGCGCTGGAGGCGCTGTTCGGCGTGCTGCGCGGGGCCTCGGTGCTCTGCTTCACGCTGGAGCGCTTCGTCAACGAGGTGAACGGGGTCTGGCAGGAGGTCGTCGTCTGCGACGGCAGCCGCCTGGTGCTCTGGCACGGGGAGGACGTGGCGCCCGGCGACGGCCCGGTCGGTTCGATGACCTCGTCGCTGCGGGTGGTGCCGCTGTCCACGATCACCGAGGTGGGCTGCCGGCGGCGGCTCACCCGGACCTCCAGCGGACAGGCCCGGGTCGACAGCATCGACGTGTACCTGCTGCTCAGTTCGGTGGACGACGCGGTGCCGCCGCCCGGGATGGGCGAGGAGGAGGGCCGGGCGCCGCTGCGTCACGACGCGCTGCGCTTCGGCAAGACCCTCGACGACGGCGGGCCCGGCCAGATCGCCCGGCTGGAGGAGTTCTCCCGCGTCGTGGCCTCCCTGGTGGGCCGCCCGACGCTGTAGGGCCGGTCTTCGGGATCACGCGGGGCCGCGGCCTGACCGAGGCGGCGCCTCGTACTCGCGTGATCCGCGAGTCAGGCCTCAGGCCGCGTCCGGCCCGGCGATCTCCACGTCGTCCGTGGTGCGGACGACGTGGATGCAGTCGCCGGGGCATTCCTTGGCGGAGTCGATGACTTCGAGGACGAGGTTCGTCGGTACGTGGGTGCGTACGCCCGGATTTTGCAGCAACTCGCCCGAATTATCCTTCACGTACGCCAGGCCGTCGATGTCCAGCTCGAAGACCTCCGGCGCGTATTGCACGCAGAGTCCGTCACCGGTGCACAAGTCCTGATCGATCCAGACCTGCAGCTCATCAGTGTCCGCCGGCACCGCTACCTCCCACAACTGAAGTTGGCGCCGACGGTACCCGAACCGGTCGGGCCGGCCCGCCGGCGGTCGCACCAATCGATCAAGAGTCGGTGACGAGGGTGTTGCATGGGATGAAATCCGCGCCGCAACGGCTAGTGTTGACCCAAGACGTTCGAGCCCCCCGGGGAGGTGGGACGTGGCACGTAGCGACGAAGCGGACTCCCGCGCCGCACGATGGGAGAAAGAGGCCAACGATCTCTCCAGCCAGGTCGCGTTCCTGCAAGAGGAACTCGCTCTGGTTCGGCGGAAGTTGACCGAGAGCCCCCGACACGTCCGGCAGCTCGAGGAACGGCTTGCGGCGACGCAGGCGCAGCTCTCCCGAGTGACCGAGAACAACGAGCGGCTCGTGGCGACCCTCAAGGAAGCCCGCGCCCAGATCGTCACTCTCAAGGAAGAGATTGACCGGCTCGCCCAGCCGCCCAGCGGCTACGGCGTTTTCCTGGCAGCCCACGAGGACGGCACGGTGGACGTGTTCACCGGCGGCCGCAAGCTGCGGGTGGCGGTCTCGCCGTCGCTCGCCGCCGACGAGCTCCAGCGGGGCCAGGAGGTCCTGCTGAACGACGCGCTCAACGTCGTCGACGCGTTCGGCTTCGAACGCACCGGCGAGGTGGTCCTGCTCAAGGAGGTCCTGGACAACCCGTCCGGCGGCCCCAGCGACCGGGCCCTGGTGGTCTCCCACGCCGACGAGGAGCGCATCGTCTTCCTCGCCGACTCGCTGGAGATCAACAAGCTGCGCGCCGGCGACTCGCTGATGATCGAGCCCCGCTCGGCGTACGCGTACGAGCGGATCCCGAAGAGCGAGGTCGAGGAGCTCGTCCTGGAGGAGGTCCCCGACGTCGACTACGGCGACATCGGCGGCCTGCACTCGCAGATCGAGCAGATCCGCGACGCTGTGGAACTGCCCTTCCTGCACGCCGACCTGTTCCGGGAGCATCAGCTGCGCCCGCCGAAGGGCATCCTGCTCTACGGCCCGCCCGGCTGCGGCAAGACCTTGATCGCCAAGGCGGTGGCCAACTCGCTGGCCAAGAAGATCGCCGAGCGGCGTGGTGAGGAGAAGCACACCAGCTACTTCCTCAACATCAAGGGTCCCGAGCTGCTGAACAAGTACGTGGGTGAGACCGAGCGGCACATCCGCCTGGTCTTCCAGCGGGCCCGGGAGAAGGCCGGCGAGGGCACGCCGGTGATCGTGTTCTTCGACGAGATGGACTCGATCTTCCGGACCCGCGGCTCCGGCGTCTCCAGCGACGTGGAGAACACCATCGTTCCTCAGCTGCTCAGCGAGATCGACGGCGTCGAGGGCCTGGAGAACGTGATCGTCATCGGCGCGTCCAACCGGGAAGACATGATCGACCCGGCGATCCTGCGCCCCGGGCGTCTCGACGTGAAGATCAAGATCGAGCGGCCGGACGCCGAGGCGGCCAAGGACATCTTCGCGAAGTACATCCTGAGCGACCTGCCGCTCAGCGAGGACGACCTCAACGAGCACGGTGGCAACCGGGACGCCACGGTCGCCGCGATGATCGAGGCGGTCGTCCTGCGGATGTACACCGAGTCCGAGGAGAACCGATTCCTCGAGGTCACCTACGCCAACGGTGACAAGGAAGTCCTGTACTTCAAGGACTTCAACTCCGGCGCGATGATCCAGAACATCGTCGACCGCGGCAAGAAGATGGCGATCAAGGAGTTCCTCACCTCCGGGACCAAGGGCCTGCGCCTGCAGCACCTGCTGGACAGCTGCGTCGACGAGTTCCGGGAGAACGAGGACCTGCCGAACACCACCAACCCGGACGACTGGGCCCGCATCTCCGGCAAGAAGGGCGAGCGGATCGTCTACATCCGCACGCTCGTCTCCGGCGGCAAGGGCGCCGAGGCCGGCCGGTCCATCGAGACCGCGTCGAACACCGGTCAGTACCTGTAACGACCATCCGGCGCGAGGGCGGCGGGGTTTCCCGTCGCCCTCGCGCTCGTTGCACCCCGTGTGATCCGAATCCGGCTGGCCTGGCTCGACGCGCTGCGCGGATACGCCGCGGCGGTGGTCGCCCTCTTCCACCTCAGTCCCACCCTGATCGGCCTGGACCGGCACCTGGCGATCTACCGGCACTTCGACTTCGGCCGGTACGGCGTCCTGCTCTTCTTCCTGGTCAGCGGCTACGTCATCCCGATGTCGCTGGAACGGCACGGCTCGCTGCGCCGCTTCTGGATCGGCCGGATCTTCCGGATCTACCCGGGATACCTGCTCGCCGTCGCGATCGGTCTGCTGCTGGCCGCCACCGGCTGGCAGCGGCTGCACGACACGTTGCGGACCAACACGCTGGCCTCGCTGCTCGGCCACGCCACGATGCTGCAGGACCTGCTCGGCCTGCGCGGGGTGGTACGTCCGTTCTGGACGCTCACCTACGAGATGGTCTTCTACCTGATCGTGGCGGGGCTGTTCGCGTGGCGGCGGCAGCGCGACAGCGCCTGGTGGGCCGGGGGGCTGGCTCTGGTCGTACTGTCGATCGGTCCTCTGCTGCCCAGCGGCCTGTTCGCGAGCGGCCCGGACGACCGGCGCCTCACCTCCGCCGCTCTGGCGGTCCTGCTCGCGGCGAGCCTGATCGCCTATCTCAGCGGCCGGCACGCCGCGGCGCGGGCCGCGGGGCTCATCGGCCTGGCGGCGATCCTGCTCCCGCTGCTCAACGGCCAGCCCACCCGGTACGCCACGCCGGGCTCGTCCAGCGGCGCGATCGTGCTGGTGGCCGTGCTGTTCGCCGGCACGGTGATCTACCGGCTGCAGCACCGGCAGCTGCGCCCGCTGCTGGGCGCCCTGGTCCTGGCCCTGGTCCTGACCGCGCTCGGGATCAACCAGTGGCTGCTCGACGGCACCCAACTGGTCCGCAACTGCACGGTCGCCGCCGCGGTCGCCGGCACCTTCGCGATCGCCTTCCTGCTCCGCAACCGGACCGTTCCGGGCCTGCTCAGCTGGCTCGGCGTGGTCAGCTACTCGGTGTACCTGCTGCACATGCCGGTGCTCTCGGTGGTGTCGCACCTGCTGCGCGGTCATCCGACGGCGATCGGCGCAGCTTTCCTGGTAGCCACCCCGGCGGTCGCCTGGGCGGCCTACCATCTCGTTGAACGCCCAGGTCAGGAACTCGGCCGCAGGGTACAGAAGTATCTGGACACCAGGCTGCGGCAGGACACGCCAGTGACAGTCACCGCCACGGAAGGTGGCACACCGAGCACGGGCAGCTTCGGTATGCAACGTGAGAGCGTCTAGGCTCGATGCATGAGCAGGCGTAGCTTCGTGGCGGACTCGATCGTGGTGGACAGGGTGGTCGCATGAGCGTTCGACGGATTATGGGCACCGAGGTCGAGTACGGCATCTCCGTCCCCGGCCAGCCCGGAGCCAACCCGATGGTGACGTCCTCCCAGGTGGTGAACGCGTACGGCGCCCGCCCCGAACTCAACCGCGGCCAGCGTGCCCGCTGGGACTACGAGGAGGAGTCGCCGCTGCGCGACGCCCGCGGCTTCACCTACTCCGGCGCGGCGTACGACCCCGCCGAGGCCCTCGCCGACGAGGACCTCGGACTGGCCAACGTGATACTGACGAACGGCGCCCGGCTCTACGTCGACCACGCCCACCCGGAGTACAGCACTCCCGAGTGCACCAATCCGCTCGACGTGGTCAAGTGGGACAAGGCCGGCGAACGGGTGATGGCCGAGGCGTCGCGGCGCGCCGCCACCATCCCCGGCGCCCACCGCATCCAGCTCTACAAGAACAACACCGACAACAAGGGCGCGTCGTACGGTTCCCACGAGAACTACCTGATGCGCCGGCAGACCCCCTTCGCCGACATCGTCGCCCACCTCACCCCGTTCTTCGTCACCCGGCAGATATTCTGCGGCGTCGGCCGGGTCGGCATCGGGCAGGACGGCAGCGGCTCCGGCTTCCAGATCTCCTCGCGCGCCGACTTCTTCGAGGTCGAGGTGGGCCTGGAGACCACCCTCAAGCGGCCGATCATCAACACCCGCGACGAGCCGCACGCCGACGCCGACAAGTACCGCCGGCTGCACGTGATCATCGGTGACGCCAACCTCTCCGAGATCGCGTCGTACCTGAAGATGGGCACCACCGCCCTGGTGCTCAACATGATCGAGGAGAAGGTGTTCACCGGCGAGCTGGGCATCGCCGACCCGGTCAGCGAGCTCAAGGCGGTCAGCCACGATCCCGGCCTGACCCACCTGATGCGGCTGCGCGACGGCCGCCGGCTCACCGCGTTGGACCTGCAGTGGGCGTACTACGAGCGGGCCCGCGCGTTCGTCGACGAGCGCTACGGCGACGACGTCGACGAGCAGACCAGCGACGTGCTCCACCGCTGGGAGGACGTGCTGGACAAGCTCGGCCGCGACCCGATGCTGTGCTCCGACAGCCTGGACTGGGTGGCCAAGCTGCGGCTGCTGGAGGGCTACCGGGAGCGGGAGAACCTGAACTGGTCCTCGCCCAAGCTGCAGCTGGTCGACCTGCAGTACGCGGACGTGCGCCCGGAGAAGGGCCTCTACCACCGGCTGGTGGCGCGCGGGTCGATGAAGACCCTGCTCGATCCGGCGCAGACGCAACGCGCGATGTACGAGCCGCCGGACGACACCCGGGCGTACTTCCGCGGCCGCTGCCTCGCCCAGTACGCCTCCGAAGTGGTCGCCGCCAGCTGGGACTCGGTGATCTTCGATGTCGGGCGGGAGTCGCTCGTCCGGGTGCCGATGATGGAGCCCGAGCGGGGCACGAAGAAGCACGTCGGAGGTCTCTTCGACACCTGTGAGAGCGCGAAGGACCTCCTTGAAGTGATCACCAGTCGGTAATAAAACAGCCGTTGCGCCCCGGTGTTTCGTCACAGGGGCGAGGTAGGTTTTTCGTACCCGGGGTTGCTCGAGGCTCCGGGTGGCTTCGCAGTTGGCCGGCAATGAAGGGGGACATCCATGGCAACCCGAGACACAGGTGGTCAGTCGCAGAGTGGCCGGAGCTCCACCGATCAGGAGATCGAGGACGTCACCGTCGAGGCCAACCCGGAGGTAGCGGAGCGGCACGCGGAGATCACCGAGGACGTCGACGACCTGCTGGACGAGATCGACTCCGTCCTGGAGGAGAACGCCGAGGAGTTCGTCCGCGGCTACGTGCAAAAAGGCGGAGAGTGACCTAGATTGTCCGATTTCCGGGCGTCCTTATGGGCGCCCGGTTGTCATAAGCGGCGGCGACACGAGAATGAAAGATCGACGCACCGGCCGGGTGCGCGGGATATTGTGCTTCAACCGCAGCGGCGGCCCTCACGCGCCGGTGCGATCACGTACCTGAAAGGAACCACGTGGCGACGGGTTTTGATCCATCCGGGCGTTTACCGGATATCTTTCTCAACACGGGGACGTCCTCCTTCACGCAGTTCCTGAGCGCGGCCGCCCCCGAGCTCCTGCCGGGCCGCCGGCCGCTTCCTCCCGGTCTCAACGCCGGCGACGTCGCGCCGCACGGCACCACGATCGTCGCGATCGCGACGTCCGAGGGCGTCGTGATGGCCGGTGACCGCCGGGCGACCATGGGAAACCTGATCGCCAGCCGGGACATCAAGAAGGTCCACCCCGCGGATGCCTACTCGCTGATCGGCATCGCCGGCACCGCCGGGATCGGCATCGAGCTGATCCGGCTGTTCCAGGTGGAGCTGGAGCACTACGAGAAGACCGAGGGCGCCATGCTCTCGCTCGACGGCAAGGCGAACCGGCTGGCCGCGATGGTCCGCGGCAACCTGGGCGCGGCGATGCAGGGCCTGGCCGTGGTCCCGCTCTTCGCCGGCTTCGACCTGTCGCCGGTGGACTCGGCGCGCGCCGGGCGGATCTTCAGTTTCGACGTGGCCGGCGGCCTCTACGAGGAGACCGGCTACGAGGCGATCGGCTCCGGCTCGCTGTTCGCCAAGGCGGCGCTGAAGAAGAAGTACCGCGAGGGCGTCAGCACCGAGGAAGCGGTGCGGCTGGCGGTCGAGGCGCTCTACGACGCGGCGGACGACGACACCGCGACCGGCGGGCCGGACCTCACCCGCAAGATCTTCCCGGTGGTGATGACCGCTACGGCGAACGGCACCCACCGGCTCAGCGACGAGGACATCACCACGGTGGCCGAGCAGGTCGTCTCCGGACGCATGGAGAACCCGGGCGGTTGATCCGCTACACGCGAGAGAGGAAGTAGCCACCCGTGGCCATGCAGTTCTACGCATCACCCGAGCAGGTGCAGCGCGACCGCTCGGAGTACGCCCGCAAGGGCATCGCCCGCGGCCGCTCGGCGGTGGTGCTGTCGTACGAGGACGGCATTCTGCTCGTCGCCGAGAACATCACCACCCTGCGCAAGATCAGCGAGATCTACGACCGGATCGCGTTCGCGGCCGTCGGGCGGTACAACGAGTTCGAGAGCCTGCGCCGGGCCGGGGTGCGGATGGCCGACACCATCGGCCTGACCTACGACCGGCGCGACGTGACCGGGCGGGCGTTGGCCAACGCGTACACGCAGACGCTGGGCGCGATCTTCTCGGAGACCCAGAAGCCGTACGAGGTGGAGATCTGCATCGCGCAGGTCGGCGCCACACCGGAGCAGGACGAGCTGTACCGGATCATGTACGACGGCTCCGCCCTGGACGAGCCGGGCTTCATGGCCATGGGCGGCCAGGCCGAGGCGATCGCGAACGTGCTGCGCGAGCGGCACGACGTGGCCGCCGACCTGCCGACCGCGCTGGCCCTGGCCGCCGAGGCGCTGGGCAGCGTCGGCGGGGAGAACGGTCAGACCCGCACCCTCGAAGCCAAGCAGCTCGAGGTCGCGGTGCTGGACCGCCGCCGTACCGGCCGCACCTTCCGCCGCATCGCCGACGCGGCGCTGACCACGCTGCTGGGCCACCAGGCGGTGCCGGACGCGGACCTCGGCGAGACCGACGCCGCCCCGCCGGCGCCGGCTGACGCCAAGCCCACCGAGTCCGCCGCTTCGGAGGACACGGAGTAACCGGCCGATCTACGAAACGGGTGTGGCTTTGCCGCCGCGCCCGTTTCGTTACGCCGTGACTGCGGCTAGTGTTCTGACATGGAACGGCGAATTTTCGGCCTCGAGACCGAGTACGGAGTCACGTGCACCTATCGGGGACAGCGGCGGCTGTCGCCGGACGAGGTGGCCCGCTACCTGTTCCGCCGAGTGGTGTCGTGGGGTCGCAGCAGCAACGTCTTCCTCCGTAACGGCGCCCGCCTCTACCTCGACGTCGGTTCCCACCCGGAGTACGCCACCCCCGAATGTGACTCCGTCACCGACCTGGTCGCCCACGACCGGGCCGGCGAGCGGATTCTCGAGGGCCTGCTCGTCGACGCGGAGAAGCGTCTGCACGACGAGGGCATCGCGGGGGAGATCTACCTCTTCAAGAACAACACCGATTCCGCCGGCAACTCGTACGGCTGCCACGAGAACTATCTGGTCAGCCGGCACGGCGAGTTCGGCCGCCTGGCCGACGTGCTCATCCCGTTCCTGGTCACCCGCCAGTTGATCTGCGGCGCCGGCAAGGTGCTGCAGACCCCGCGCGGCGCCGTCTTCTGCCTCTCGCAGCGCGCCGAGCACATCTGGGAGGGCGTCTCCAGCGCCACCACGCGCAGCCGCCCGATCATCAACACCCGCGACGAGCCGCACGCCGACGCGGAGCGCTACCGCCGCCTGCACGTGATCGTCGGCGACTCGAACATGAACGAGGTGACCACGCTGCTCAAGGTCGGCAGCGCGGACATCGTGCTGCGCATGATCGAGGCGGGCGTGGTGATGCGCGACCTCTCGCTGGAGAACCCGATCCGCGCGATCCGCGAGGTCAGCCACGACATCACCGGCCGCCGCAAGATTCGCCTGGCGAACAACAAGGAGGTCTCCGCGCTGGAGATCCAGCAGGAGTACCTGGCGAAGGCCACCGAGTTCGTCGAGCGCCGCGGCGGCGATCCGGTCGCCAAGCGCGTCGTCGAGCTGTGGGGCCGCGTCCTCAACGCGATCGAGAGCGGCGACCTCGACCCGGTCTCCCGCGAGATCGACTGGGTCTCGAAGTACAAGCTGATCGAGCGGTACCAGGCCAAGCACGAGATCCCGATGTCGCACCCGCGGATCGCCCAGCTCGACCTGGCGTACCACGACGTCCGCCGCGGCCGCGGGCTCTACGCCCTGATGGAGAAGCGCAAGCAGGTCGACCGTATCGCCAACGACCTGCAGATCTTCGAGGCCAAGGAGACGCCGCCGCAGACTACCCGGGCCCGCCTGCGTGGCGAGTTCATCAAGCACGCCCAGGACAAGCGCCGCGACTTCACCGTCGACTGGGTCCACCTCAAGCTCAACGACCAGGCCCAGCGCACGGTTCTCTGCAAGGACCCGTTCCGCGCCTACGACGAGCGGGTGGAGAGGCTCATCGCGAGCATGTGAATCACCCGGTAGTAGGCTGGCCGGGCTATGACGACGTCGCACCCCGGCCAGCCCGATCCCGACCGCAAGGCCCGCCTCAACCGCGCCGACCGGCGCCGGGAGCGCATCCGCGAGCAGGTCCAGCAGGCGCGCCACGGCCGCCGGGTCGTGCCGACCTGGCTGATGACGGTGATCCTCGCCCTGATCCTGGCCGGCTGGCTTTACTTGATCATCACGAAATAGGACCAGAACCTCCATGGCGTAGGCCCAGCGGGGTACAGGCCGCCGCTCCCGCCGGGGCCGGGCGCGGCGATCTGGCCGCTGACGCGTCCAGAACGATCGCCGCCCCCTTCATTCTGCGCTGTTGGTCCCGGAACCCGACCAACGCGACGCTCCGCACCAGCCCCCACGCCCGCGGCCCGTCCAGGCGCTCCCCGGACGTCCTCGTCCCGGCAGGCGCCTCCGGGCGCCGGCCGCACGCTCTCGGCTGGTCGCGAGGGTGTGTCGGTGGCCGTCAGGGACATCTGGGGGGCCGGCCGAGTCGGCCGGGCCGGGGGTGAGAAGTGTGTCCAAGTGGGGTGGGACACCCGTGAGTGCCGGGAGCGCGCGCGGTGGGACTCGCGGCATCCCCGGCCTACGTCGCGCGGCGGCCGGACGGTGTTCGGTCGCGGGATGCCGGGCGGGGTTGGCGGGGCCGCCCGGGGGGGTTGAACGGGGGTGGCTCTGGCGGGGCCGCCGGGTTTGGGGGAAGCTGCGTGGTATGACGCGGATTCTGGAGCCGGGCATCGAGGACTACCTGCTGGCGCACTGCTCGCCGGCCGACGACGTGCTGCTGGAGCTGGCCGCCGAGACGAGGGCCTCGCTGCCACCCGAGTACGCCGGCATGCAGATCTCCGCCGACGAGGGCGCGCTGCTCACCCTGCTGGTCAAGCTGACCGGGGTGCGGTATGCGGTCGAGGTCGGCGTCTTCACCGGCTACTCCTCGATCTGCATCGCCCGCGGCCTGCAGCCCGGTGGCAAGCTGCTGGCCTGCGACGTCTCTCCGGAGTGGACCAAGGTGGCCCGGGAGTACTGGACGAAGGCGGGCCTGGCCGACCGGATCGAGCTGCGGCTGGCCCCGGCGATCGAGACGCTGCGGGCGCTCGCGCCCGACCCGGTGATCGACTTCGCGTTCGTGGACGCTGACAAGATCGGATATCCGGTGTATTACGAGGAGCTGGTGACGCGGCTGCGGCCGGGCGGGCTGCTGGCGCTGGACAACGTGCTGCGCGGCGGGCGGGTGCTGGCGCCCGCGGAACCCGCGGACCGGGCGATCGCGGAGCTCAACGACCGGATCGTGCGCGACGCCCGGGTGGAGTCGGTGATGCTGCCGGTGCGGGACGGCGTCACCCTGGTCCGGCGGCGCGACTGAGAACGGTCCGGCGGCGCGACCGGAGAAGGGCCCGACAGGCGTGGCAGAGACGACTCCGGCTGACCGGGCTGCCGAACCGGCGGGCCTGGAACGGCGAGCGGGCGGCCGCTACCGGATCGCGGTGCCGGGTCTCACAACAGGCTGACCGCGTGCCGCCCGGCGACCGCCGCGGCCAGGAAGTACGTGTGGTCCTGGTCCAGGCCGCGGCCCATGGTGGAGAGCGGCACCGGGCTGGCGCGCAGCGCCGCGTCCAGCCCGCTGACCGGGACGTGCACGATCCGGTGGCGCTCGCCCAGCTGGGCCAGGGAGGCGGTCAGGGCCGCCGGAAGACCCTCCGGCACCGGCAGGTCCGCCGGGGTCAGAGCGATTCTGCCGTACGCCGTGAGGCTGTGATGCGACACGCCACGGTGCCGTTCCCGCCCGTCCCCGTCGGAGATCCGCAGCGAGCCGACCGGCCGCCCGTCGAGCACCCCTGTCGCGTTGACCACCTCGCCCAGCGCGACCCCGGAGAACCCCCAGGTGGTGCCGGTGCCCAGATTGCCCGGTCCCTGCGTCACGATCGTCACGTCGGCGTGCAGCACGTGCCGCGCGGCCAGCAGCCCGGTGTGCACCGTGCCGGCCTCCAGGTCCCCGCCGAACGCCTGCCCCGTGGTGATCGTCCCGGCGAGGTGCCCGGCCAGCCCGTCCAGGGTGCGGGAGAACCAGGCCGGCAGCGCCCCGCCGTCGGTCATCACGTAGGCAACCCGGGCGTCCGGCCGGTCGGCGTGGATCCCGGCCAGGATCGCCGGCAGCGCCGAGTGCAGGTCGGCGGTGACCACCGGCATGCCGTCGAGCGACTCGGCGGTCGCCAGCACCGCGCGATGCGGTGACGCCTCCTCGTCCACCCCGAGCACGATCGGCTGCAGCGGGGTGTACCGGGCCTTCACCAGGTGCCCCGCGTCGCGGGTGGCGCCGTCGTCGGCGGGGTCCGCGGGCAACCGGTCGGGCAGGGCCACCACCAGGGCGTATCCACCGGTGCCCAGGCCCATGACCAGCGCGCCGACGTTGAGCAGCACCCGATCGCCGGGCGCCGGGTCGCCGACCAGCGACGGGTAGGCCAGCGCCCGCACCGGCCCGTCGCCGGTCGAGACGTCCAGCTCGACGGCCCCCCGCCAGCTGCGCCGCACCGCGAGAACCGTCCCGGACCGCCACCGCACCATGGACGAGGACCCTATCGGTCCAGGCCGCCGTCGATGTGGTCGCGTCCGGGCACGCCGCGGGTCGGGTCGAGGAAGACGTACCGGATCTCCGGGTAGCGTTCCCGCAGCCGCCGCTCGGCCTCGTCGGAGGCGGCCTCGATCTCCTTGCCGGGCACCTCGTCGTCGAAGTCCACCTTCGCCGCCACCAGGATGTCGCCCGGCCCGATCTGCATGGTCAGCAGCGTCGGCACCGCGGTGACCACCGGGATCGAGCGCAGGTCGGCGGCGATCTGGTTGTGCACCCGGCGCGGCACCGCCCGGCCGACCAGCAGCGACACGTTGCTGCGGGCCAGGACGAACGCGACCACCAGCAGGAGCAGCCCGATCACGATCGAGGCCAGGCCGTCGAAGAGCTCCGCGCCGGTGAGCTGCGCCAGGCCCAGCCCGGCCCCGGCCACCAGCAGGCCGATCAAAGCCGCCGAGTCCTCGAAGAAGACCGCCTTCACGGTGGTGTCCGGGGTCAGCCGCAGGAACCGGGAGGCGGTCACGTTCCACCGGCGCGACTCCTCGTGGACCTGGCGGCGGGCGCGCAGGAACGAGGTGCCCTCGGCGACGAACGAGACCGCCAGGACGACGTACGACCACAGGTACTCCCCGGCGCCCTCGCCGCTGACGATCGTGCCGACGCCGTGGTAGATCGAGAATCCGGCGCCGCCGACGAAGGTGAACAGCGCGGCGATGAACGCCCAGACGTAGCTCTCCTTGCCGTACCCGAACGGGTGTTCCTCGTCCGCCGGTTTTCCCCCGCGGCGCAACGCGACGTAGAGGAAGACCTCGGTGACCGTGTCGGCGAAGGAGTGCGCGGCCTCGGACAGCATCGCCGCGGACCCGGAGATCAGCCCGGCGACCAGCTTCGCCACCGCGATGACCAGGTTCGCGAGCAGCGCCAGCAGCACCGTGCCGACGCTCTCGGTGTCGGCGCGCGGCTCGGTGCCGGGCAGTCCGGCGGGTGTGGTCCGGGGCTCGGGTGCGATCGTCACGACGGCCTTGGTTCCCCGCCTGAGGTCACGAGTAACGGTCCGGCCACCAGGGCTGCTAGGTTTCCTGTCGTGTCGCGCACTCGTACCGAGCGCCTGGTGAACCTGGTGATCTGCCTGTTGTCCACGCGGCGGTTCCTGACCGCCGCGCAGATCGCCCTGACCGTGCCCGGTTACGAGCACGACCCCTCGGATCCCCGGGACCACGAAGCCTTCCAGCGCAAGTTCGAGCGGGACAAGGCCGAGCTGCGGGAGCTCGGCGTCCCGCTGGAGACCGGCACGGCGAGCATCTTCGACCAGGAGCCGGGGTACCGCATCGCCCAGCGGGAGTACGCGCTGCCCGACATCCTGCTGGAGCCGGACGAGGCCGCCGCGGTGGGCATCGCGGCGCGGCTCTGGCAGCACGCCGGGCTGGCCGCGGCCGCGTCGTCCGGGCTGGCCAAGTTGCGCGCCGCCGGGGTCGAGGTGGACCCGCAGGCCACGCTCGGGGTGGAGCCGGTGGTCACGGTCGACCCGGCGTTCGGCCCGCTGACCGCGGCCGCCCGGGAGCGCCGCGCGGTCACCTTCAAGTACCGGGTGCCCGAGGTCGACGATCCCAGCGCCCGCCGCCTGGAGCCGTGGGGCGTGGTCTGCTGGCGCGGCCGGTGGTACGTGGTGGGCCACGACAAGGACCGCGACGCCACCCGCTGCTTCCGGCTGTCCCGGATCGTCGGCGACGTCCGCGCGGCCGGCCGCCCCGGCGCGTTCACCCCGCCCGCGGACGCCGATCTGATCGGCCACGTGGCGCACAGTTCCGGGCCGATCGCCCGGAACAGCCGCGCCACGGTCACCGTGCGGCACGGGCGGGCTGCCGGCTTGCGCCGGCTGGCCCGCGAGATCATTCCCGGGGCCGGGAGCGACCAGCTGATCATTTCGTACGGGGATCCGGAGTGGCTCGCGTCGCGGATCGCCGGCTACGGGCCGGACGCCCGCGCGGACGGTCCACCGGAGCTGCGCGCCGCTGTCATCCAGCAGCTCAAGGAGCTCGCCGCGCGGCACGAGCCGGCCACCCCGGCGGTGGCGTCGTGACCACGCCGCGGACCTCCGCCGACCGTCTCGGCCGGCTGCTCAACCTGGTGCCGTACCTGCTGGCCCGTCCGGGCATCCTGGTCGCCGAGGCGGCCGCCGACCTGGGCGTCACCGAGAAGCAGCTGCGTGAGGACCTGGAGCTGCTCTGGGTGTGTGGGCTGCCCGGGTACGGGCCGGGCGACCTGATCGACATGGCGTTCGACGGCGACCACGTGACGATCAGCCACGACGCCGGCATCGACAAGCCGCTGCGGCTGAACCCGGACGAGGCGCTCGCCCTGGTGGTGGCGCTGCGGATGCTCGCCGAGACGCCCGGGATCGGCTCGCGGGACGCGATCGAGCGGGCGCTCGCCAAGATCGAGAGCGCGGCCGGCGACCTGGCGGACGCCCCGGTGGCCGTGAAACTCCCGGCGAACCAGGAGAAGCTCGCCACGGTGCGGGCCGCGGTGGACTCCGGGCACGCGCTGCGCCTGACGTACTACACGGCCGCCCGGGACGAGACCACCGACCGCGTGGTGGACCCGATGCGGATGCTCACCGTGGGCACGTTCGCCTACCTGGAGGCGTGGTGCCGGCGGGCCGAGGGCACCCGGCTGTTCCGGATCGACCGGATCGACGGGTTCACCGAGCTGGACGAGCCGTCCCGGCCGCCGATGGAGGCGGTGCCGCACGACGTCAGCGGCGGCGTCTTCCGGCCCGGCCCGGAGCTGCCCCTGGTCACGCTGCGGGTGGGCCGCGGCGGCCGGTGGATCACCGAGTACTACCCGGTCGAGCAGGTGGTCAAGGAACCGGGGGAGTGGCTGGTCACGATGCGGGTGACCGACCTGGGCTGGGCGCAGCGCTTCCTGGTCGGCCTGGGCCCGGACGTGACCGTCACCGGCCCGCCCGAGCTGGTCGAGCAGATCCGCGCGGCGGCCCACGCCGCCCTGGACCAGTACGCCGCGCCGTAGGCACGTGCGGCGGACCCGGCCCGCTGCCGATAGGGTGGCGCCGTGCTGATGTGGGTCTGGATCGCCGTGGTGGCGGTCGCGCTGATCGTCCTCGCCTGGGCCGGGTTGCGGCTGTCGGGCCGGTTGTCGGAGCTGAGCCGGGCGGCCCGCAAGCTGCAGCGGCGGCAGGAGGAGGCGATGCGCCTGCGGGCCGGCGCCGCGCGGCTGGAGCAGACCGTTCTGAGCCTGCAGCAGCGCGCCGGGCAGGCCCAGGAGCAGGTGGAACGGATCCAGGCCGGGCTCGGCAAGTGAACCGGCGGGTTCCGGTCCCGTTGTCCGGGATGTACCCGGATCCGTAAGAATCTCGCGGGTTCCGGGGTGCTGCATCGCCGGAATCGACACGTACGATGGACCCCGCAACCTGATCCGACCGACTGGAGTCCTCCCATGGGTGTCCTCAAGCCATGGCACATCATTCTGCTCGTCGTCGTCCTCGTGCTGCTGTTCGGCGCGAAGCGGCTGCCGGACGCCGCGCGTTCCCTCGGGCGCTCGCTGCGGATCATCAAGGCCGAGACCAAGGGCCTCGTCGACGACGACAACAAGGACAACCTGGCGGAGAAAGCCGACGCGCAGTACTCGCGCCAGCCGCTGCAGGGTGACGTCCAGCAGCCCGGTTACCAGGCGCAGCCGGGTTACCAGCAGCAGCCGGGCTACCAGCAGCCGCAGCAGCCGCCGGCCCAGCCCTACGTCGACCCGGTGCAGCGCACCAACGACCGCTGACCCGGATCGATGGCACTGAGCCTGCGCCGTAACAAGGGCCCGAGCAAGTTCGAGCAGGCCGCCGACGGCTCGATGACGCTCATCGAGCACGTGCGGGAGTTGCGCAGCCGGCTCTTCGTCGCCTCGCTCGGCATCGTCGTCGGCCTGATCGTCGGCTTCGTCATCTCCAAGTGGGCCTTCGACCTCCTGAAGGCTCCCTACTGCGTCCTGCCCAGCTCGCTCAACCCGAACACGGGCAGCTGCGAGTTCATCACGTTGGCGGTCACCGACCAGCTGATGCTGCGCCTCAAGATCGCGCTCTGGGTCGGCCTGCTCGTCGGCTCGCCGGTCTGGCTCTACCAGCTCTGGGCCTTCGTCGCCCCCGGCCTGCACCGGCACGAGCGCAAGTGGGCGTACGTGTTCGTCGCCATCGCCGTCCCGCTGTTCAGCGCCGGCGTCATCCTGGCGTACTTCGTGATCGGCCACAGCCTCCGCTTCATCATGGAGAGCGGTGTGCTGGGCGAGCCCACGAAACTCGAGGTCACGTCGTACGTCGGCTTCGTGATGAACATGCTGCTGCTGTTCGGCGCGGCGTTCGAGTTCCCGCTGCTGCTGCTGATGCTGAACTTTACCGGCGTGGTCACCGGTCGCCGGCTGCTCAGCTGGTGGCGGGCCGTGGTGTTCCTGGCGTTCGTGTTCGCGGCGATCGCCACTCCCGACCCGGGCCCGTTCGGCATGACCCTGCTGGCGGCGTGCATCTCGGCGCTGTATTTCGTCGCCGTCGGCGTCGCGATGATCAACGACCGGCGCAAGGGCCGCGGCAAGGAGATCTACGCGGACCTGTCGGACGACGAGATCTCCACCCTGGAGGAGGAGCGCGTCCCGGTCGCCGCCTCCGATCCGATCGCCGCGCCCACCCCGGTCGAGGCGCCGGCCCCGGTGGAGGCCCCACGCCCGATCGAGCGGCGCTTCGACGACATGACCTAGCCCGGCCGCTCCACGTCGACGGTCGGACACCGGCGAGGAGGCAGCTGATCGCCCGCGTCCCGCGAACCCCGCGGGCGCCAGGAGATCAGCCGCCGCCTCGCCGGCGGCGTTTCGCGGCCGACGCGGTACCGTGCTCGGCTGTGACTGGCGACTTCATCGCGGTGCTGGCCAATCCCCGGGCGGGGCGGGGCCGGCACCGCGGTCTGCTTCCCGGGGTCCTGCAGGAGCTGGGTGCGGCCGGCCGGCCGGTGCGGCTGCTGGAGGCGGACAGCGGGGCCGCCGCCGAGCAGGTCTGTCACCGGGCCGTGGCGGACGGCGCGGTCGCGCTGGTCGCTGTGGGCGGGGACGGCACTGTGCACCGGGTGCTGCAGGCCGTGGCGGGGCGGGCGGTCGGGTTCGGCATCGTCGCGGCGGGGACCGGGAACGACTTCGCGAGCGCCACGGGCGTACCGGGAGATCCTCTGCAAGCCGCCGCCGGGATCGCCGCGGCCCTGCGCGCGGGCCGGGACCACCGGTTCGACGCCGTCCTGGCGGCGGATGCCGCCGGGCGCGAGAGGTGGTTCTGTGCGGTGCTCGCCGCGGGGTTCGACGCCCTGGTGAACGAGCGCGCCAACCGGATGGCGCGGCCACGCGGCCCGCGCCGCTACGACCTGGCCATCGTGCTGGAGCTGGCACGGCTGAGGGCGCGGTCCTACACGCTGGAGATCGACGGCGAGGTGCGCACCGTGGCCGCGGAGATCGTCGCGGTCGGGAACGCGGCCAGTTACGGCGGCGGCATGCGGATCCTGCCCGGCGCCGACCCGGCCGACGGGCTGCTCGACGTGATCTGGGCGCGGCCGCTGGGCCGGGGCGGGCTGGCCCGGCTCACACCGGGGCTGCGGCAGGGCACGCACGTCACCGACCCGCGGGTCACCGTGCTGCGCGGCCGGCACGTGCGGGTGCACGCCGACGGCATCGTCGGGTACGCCGACGGCGAGCGGCTCGGGCCGTTGCCGCTGGACTTGACATGTGTGCCGGGTGCGATCCGGTTGCTCCGCTGAGCCGGCTGTCAGTTTCCGCGGGAGCGGCCCGAATCTGAGGGCATGGCGATGAACACGGTCTCCGCTAACACGTCCTCGATGGCCTCCCTCGCGACGTCCGTCCTCGGCAACGCCCGCGAGGCGTTCAAGGCGATCGCCGAGGCGGCCACCAACTCCCAGGTCGGCGGCCCGGCCGCGGCCGGGCCGGCCGCCGCCGGCAAGGGCGCGCGTCGCGGCACCATCCTCGACCGCTACCTCTGAGACCTCGGCACGCCACCCGGTCCGGCGCCGGCTCGCGGCTCGTGGTTCCCGGCCGGTCTCCAGGGGTGTCGGGAGAGGTTCGAGACACCGCCGGGGTCCGGCTGTGTGCCGGTGACGCGGGACAGGCCAGGGTACGGCCCGGCTCGCGTCGCGTACCGTCTGATCAGTTGCAGCCGGCCAGCGCCAGCGTGGCGCCCAGGCCGTTGTTGCGGCCGGCCTCCGCGGCCGGCAGGACCAGGGCCGCGCAGCCGGCCTGCACGGCGCCGGCGTCGGCTGGCGTGTCACCCACCATCAGCGTCCGTTCCGGATCAACGCCGAGCATGCCGCAGGCGCGCAGGAAGATCGCCGGGTCCGGTTTCGCCCGGCCCACCTCGTAGCTCAGCGCGAACGCGTCGACCAGCCCGCTCAGGCCCCAGTGGGCGAAGTGTGGTCGGATGTCGAAGCCGATGTTGCTCACCACGGCCACCTTGATCCCGGCCTCGTGCAGCCGCCGCAGCGTCGGCTCGGTGTCCGGATAAGGCAACCAGCCCTCCGGAACCAGCAACCTGTCGTAGAGCGCGTCGGCCAGTCCCTCGACATCGGTGTGCACGGTCGAGGCCAGGCCGGTGTACGCGGCGCGGTGGCTGCGCTCGTAGAGATCCCGGTCGGCCCAGTGCTCGGCCAGGTGCGGGGGCACCCGGTGCGGCAGCGGGCCACCGGCGCGACCGGCGGTGACCAGGCGATCCGCCAGGATCGTGGCCTTGGCCAGCCCCAACTCGGCGCCGCACGCCGCGGCTGCCGCCACGACCCAGGTCACCGGGTCTTCGACCTGGGCGAGTGTGCCGTGGAAGTCGAAGAGCACGGCTTCCACGAGCCGCGCGGACTGGGGAGGTTCGGTGGTCTGCGGCACTCGTGCACCTTACCGATGCCCGATTCGCCTCCCGACGGCCACTACCGTGTCGCAGATTGTCATACCGGCGGATTAGCCTTGTGTTCATGACTAGTCCCGCCGAACGGTATGCGGAATCCAAGCGGCGGGCGGCGCGAGTCGCCGAGTTCCCGGCGCTCGACGACTTCATGCTCGACGTGGGCTTCGACCTGGACGACTTCCAGCGCGAGGCGTGCGAGGTGCTGGAGCGGGGCAACGGCGTGCTGGTCTGCGCGCCGACCGGCGCCGGCAAGACCGTGGTCGGCGAGTTCGCGGTGCACCTGGCGTTGCGTTCGGGGGAGCGCAAGTGCTTCTACACGACGCCGATCAAGGCGCTGTCCAACCAGAAGTTCCACGACCTCGTCGATCGGTACGGGCCGGAGAAGGTCGGCCTGCTCACCGGCGACAACGTGATCAACGCGGACGCCCCGGTGGTGGTGATGACCACCGAGGTCCTGCGCAACATGCTCTATTCGGGCTCCACCCAGCTGAAGAACCTCGCCTACGTGGTGATGGACGAGGTGCACTACCTGGCCGACCGGTTCCGGGGCGCGGTCTGGGAAGAAGTGATCATCCACCTCCCGTCCTCGGTGACGCTGGTCTCACTCTCCGCCACGGTGAGCAACTACGAGGAGTTCGCCGACTGGCTCGTCACCGTCCGCGGCAAGACCGAGGTGGTGGTCAGCGAGCACCGGCCGGTCCCGCTCTGGCAGCACATGCTGGTCGGCCGGCGGATGTTCGACCTGTTCCACGACGCCGACGCGGCCAAGAAACACGACGTCCACCCCGAGCTGCTCCGCTACGCGCGTGAGATGGAGCGTCGCCTGGAGATGGGCGAGCGCGCCGGCGGGTGGAACGGGCGCGGTGGTGGCCGGGGCCGCCGCTGGCAGCCGCCGCCCCGCGCCGAGGTGGTCGACCGTCTGGAGCGCGCCGGGCTGCTGCCGGCCATCCTGTTCATCTTCAGCCGGGCCGGCTGCGACGCGGCGGTGCAGCAGTGCCTCGGCGCCGGCCTGCGGCTCACCGGGCCGGAGGAGCGCGCCGAGATCCGCCGGATCGCCCAGGCCAAGGTGGCCAGCATCCCCGCCGAGGACCTGTCCGTGCTGGGCTACTGGGAGTGGCTGGACGGGCTGGAACGGGGCATCGCCGCGCACCACGCCGGCATGCTGCCCGCCTTCAAGGAGGCGGTCGAGGAGTGCTTCGTCAACGGTCTGGTCAAGGCGGTGTTCGCGACCGAGACGCTGGCGCTGGGCATCAACATGCCGGCCCGCTGCGTGGTCCTGGAACGCCTGGTCAAGTTCAACGGCGAGGCCCACGTCGACCTCACCCCGGGGGAGTACACGCAGCTCACCGGCCGGGCTGGGCGCCGCGGCATCGACGTCGAGGGCCACGCCGTGGTGCTCTGGAGCCCCGAGGTCGATCCGCGGCACGTGGCCGGCCTGGCCTCCACGCGCACCTATCCGCTGCGGTCGTCCTTCCGCCCGTCGTACAACATGGCGGTCAATCTGGTCGGCACGGTCGGCGCGGAGAAGTCTCGTGAGCTGCTGGAGTCGTCGTTCGCCCAGTTCCAGGCGGACCGTTCGGTGGTCGGCCTGGCCCGGCAGGTGCAGCGCAACGTCGAAACCATGGAGACGTACGGGACGGACGCCGCCTGCCACCACGGCGACTTCGACGAGTACTTCGGGATTCGCGTCGCCATCGCCGACCGGGAGAAGGCGCTGGCCCGCCAGGGTGTGGCGCAGCGCCGCTCGGCCGCCAACGAGTCCCTGGCGAGGCTGCGGATCGGTGACGTGATCCGGGTGCCGCAGGGCCGCCGGGCCGGCCTGGCCGTCGTGCTCGAGCCGGCCGCGGGCGGGTTCGGCGAGCCGCGCCCGCTGGTGCTCACCCAGGACCGCTGGGCCGGCCGGGTCAGCCCGGCCGACTTCGGCGGCGAAGTGGAGGTGCTCACCCGCGTCCGCGTCCCGAAGAACTTCAACCACCGCTCCCCGGGCGCCCGCCGTGACCTGGCCGCGCAGGTCAGCGCGACCGGGCTGGACCGGCACCCGGACCGCCGCCGCGGCGGCCGCAGCCGGGCCAACCCGGGGGAGGACGCCGAGATCGCGCTGCTCAAGGTGCGTCTGCGGCAGCACCCGTGCCACGCCTGCGCGGACCGCGAGGAGCACGCCCGCTGGGCCGAGCGGCGGCACCGGCTGCAGCGCGACACCGACGCGCTGCGCGACAAGGTGGCCGGGCGCACCGGGTCGCTGGCCCGCACGTTCGACCAGGTCTGCTCGGTGCTCACCGGCCGCGGCTACCTGTCCGGCGACGGCGAGGTCACCGAGGCCGGCCGGATGCTGGGCCGGATCTGGTCCGAGGCCGACCTGCTGGTCGCCGAGTGCGTGCGGCAGGGCGTGTGGGACGGGCTGGACCCGGAGGAGTTGGCCGCCGCGGTGTCCATGGTCCTCTACGAGTCCCGCCGCGAGGGTGAGGACCGCGCGTCGGTTCCCAAGGGGCCGATCAGCGCGGCCGTCGACGCCTGCGCCAAGCTGTGGGGCGAGATCGCGGCGGACGAGGCGGAGCACGGGCTGACGCTGACCCGCGAGCCCGACCCGGGGTTCGTCTGGCCGATGTACCGGTGGGCGCGCGGTGAGCCGCTGGCCCGGGTGCTGGCCAGCGGGCACAACTACGAAGCGGACATGCCGGCCGGCGACTTCGTGCGGTGGGCCCGGCAGGTGCTCGACCTGCTCGGGCAGATCCGGGAGGCCTCGGCGGCGTCGCCCAGCGTCAAGGAGACCGCGCGTAAGGCCATCACCGCGGTGAACCGGGGGGTGCTGGCGTACCAGGGCGGTCTCTGAGGGATCCGGCTCGGTCCCGGACCGGCTTCCGGTTCGGAGGCCGGCTCGGTGGCCGCGATCATCGGCGCATGGTGAATCTGCGTTGACGGTGTCTTTGGGACAATTCAAGAATTGCGGGCGACAGTGATTGATGTTGCTGAGTGCGTTCGCCCGGAAGAGGAGGACATGGCCGCGGACTCGCCGCATCTGATCGGGTGGTCCGGGGACGCACCAGACGAATCGGTGAAGGCCGTCATCGACCCGGACACGGCGGTCATCGAAGTGACCGTGTGCGGCCCCTGGGATCGTCACCTGTCCTGGCGGGCCCGCACCGTGCTGGACAAGTGCCTGGCCGAGCATCCCACCGGCATGATCGTCGACCTGCACCGGCTGAGCGACACCCGCGCGGTCAGCGCCGCGCTCTGGCTCACCCTGTGCGCGCAGGGCGCCGCGATGCGGCCGCCGATCGCGATCTGCGTGTGCCTGCCGGCGCCCACCCCGCTGGCCCGCCGCCTGCGCCGGCTCGGCGCCCGGGACTGGCTGGTCATGTACGCCTCGGTCGGGCAGGCCCGCACCGCCCTGGCGCATCGCCGCCCGCCGATCGACCGGATGCACCTGGCCCTGCCGCCCGACCCGGCCGCCGCGACCCTGGCCCGGTCCCTGATCAGCGACGCCTGCGCGGGCTGGGACCTGCCGTACCTGTTGCAACGCGGCCGGCTGGTCGTCTCCGAGCTGGTGGTCAACGCGGCCGAGCACGCCGGCACCGACATCGAGGTGATCGTGTCACCGCGCGGCGAGGACGCCACCGCGGCGCTGCACCTGGCGGTCTACGACGGCAGCCCGGATCTGCCGCAGGTCCGCGACCCGGTGCCCGGCCCGCTCGGCCCGGCGCTCACCGACCGGGGTCTGGGTCTGCGAATAGTGGGAGCTGCGGCGTCGGCGTGGGGCGCTTTACCGGCCCGAGGCGGGAAACTGGTGTGGGCGATCCTGCGCAACCGGCCGGAGGTGCCGTCATGACCCCAGATCCCGCCTTCGCGGGCACGAGAATCGCCGGCGCGCGCACCGGCGACCGGCTGACGATCCACCTGCGGGGCAGCCTCGACGCGATGTCGGTGACCGCCCTGCAGACCCAGCTCTACGACCTCACCCGGGTGTACGACGTGCTCGGCCTGAGCATGCCGGTCCGCCAGATCCACATCGACGTGACAGATGTCGACTTCTGCGACGCGGCCGGCTTGCGCATGCTGGTGGCGGCGCGCTGTGTGGCGCAGGCCCGGGACGCCACGTGCCATCTGCGCAATCCCCAGCCGCACCTGCGCTGGCTGCTGTGGGCCACGCGGGCCGCCGAGTTGTTCAGCGTGGACTGAGGGCGGCCGCGGCTCTGGCTGCCGGCCGGCGGGCCGGCGGTGGGGGTGTCTCGGACGGATTGAGGGGCCTCTGGTTGCCAGCCGGTGCGTGCCGGGCCGGGAGTGAGGGGTGTGCGGGGCTGCTCGTCGCCGGCCGGGTGAACTCGGAGATCACCGGCTCAGGGCCACACCTCGGCCTCGATGGCGAAGAAGTGCTCCGCGCTCTGCACCGGCACCACGCACAGCAGATGCCCGCCCGGAGCCCGCAGGATCTTGTGCCCGCCGTGGTCGGTCACCAGCACCGCGCCCAGCCGCAGCAGCCGCGCCGCCTCCGCCTCGACGTCGTCGGTCTCGATGTCCACGTGGTACCGCGCCTGGTCGCCGATGGACTGCACGTCGACCGCCAGCCCCGGCACGGCGCCGGTGATCTGGGTGAACGCCGGCTCCCCGGGCACCTGGCGGGAGGATCCGCCGAGGGCCGCCGCCCAGAAGGTGATCGCGGCGTCGGCCTCGCCGGCCGGGGTGTCGATGAAGATTCCGTACAACCGGCTTCGATGCATGATCCGACTCTACGTGTAGAGACCGTCCAGCACCGGGCGGTAACGCTCCTCGATCACCCGCCGGCGCAGCTTGAGCGATGCCGTCAGCTCGCCGTTCTCGATGCTCAGCGGCTGGTCGAGGACCGCGAACCGCTTGATCGTCTCCCACGGGTTGAGGGTCTGGTTGAGCCGGTCGACGCAGGCCTGCAGTTCCGCGCGGATCGCCGCCGCCCCGGTGATCCCCGAGGCGGCGAGCGCGTCCGGATCGAGGTCGATCAGCGCGGTGATGTACTTGCGTTTCTCCCCGTGCACCACGACCTGCCCGGCGAGCGGGCAGATCGCCTTGAACCGCGACTCGATCGCCTGCGGCGCCACGTACTTCCCGTTCGACGTCTTGATCAGGTCCTTCTTGCGGTCGGTGATCCGCAGCGAGCCGTGCGGGGTGATCTCCCCGATGTCCCCGGTGTGCAGCCAGCCGTCGACCAGGACTGATCCGGAGTCGAGCCGGTGGTAGCCCTGCATCAGGCCGGGCCCGCGCAGCAGGACCTCGCCGTCCTCGGCGATCCGCACCGACGTGCCGGGCAGCGGCCTGCCGACCGTCCCGTACTCCGGGCGGTCCGGCCGGTTGAAGATCGTCGTCGCGCACGACTCGGTGAGGCCGTAACCCTCGGCGATCGGCAGCCCGATCGCGTCGAACCAGCGCGCGATGTCGGGGGAGAGCGCCGCCGCCCCGGAGATGAAGAACCGCATCCGCCCGCCGAAACGCGCCCGCACCTTCGACAGGACCAGGCGGTCGGCGATCAGGAACCGCCAGCCCGACTTGCGCTTTTCCGCGACACCCACGGCCCAGCGCAGAAGCCGATTCCGTACGCCGGGAGCGGCGCCCACCGCGGCGTACACCTTCTCGAAGATCCGCGGGACGGCCGGCATGATGGTGGGGCGCACCTCGGCCAGTCGCTGGACGATCCGGCTGACGTCGCCGTCCACGGCGAACCGGAAGCCGACCGAGAGCTGACAGCTCAGCAGCGCCTTGCCGAACGCGTGGGACAGCGGCAGCCAGAGATAGCCCAGGTCGTCGGGGTGCACGATGCCCATCGCCTGGATCGCCAGGCCCTGGTAGATCCACGCGCGGTGGGTGACGCGCACGCCCTTGGGCAGCCCTGTCGTGCCGGAGGTGTAGATCAGCGTGGCCAGGTCGTCCGGACGGACCCGGGCGACGGCCTCGCGGACCGCGGCAGGGGCGCCGAGCGCACGCAGGTCGGCCATCGGCATAGCCCGCGGATCGTTGCCGTCGATCAAGATGAGGTGCTCGACCGGCGTACCGTCGAAAATCGTTCCGGAAAGGAGATCGGGGCTTTCGACAATGGCGAAACGACTGCCGGAATCGGTCAGAATGTGGGCGACCTCGTCCGGTGACGACGACGGGTAGACAGTGGTGGTGGCGCCCCCGGCGCACATCACTCCGAAGTCCGCCTCGATCCACTCCACCCGGGTGCCGCTGATGATGGCCACCCGGTCCTCGGGCCGCAGTCCGAGCGCGAGCAGCCCGGCCGCGATCTCGGTGACCGCCCGCGCGGTCTGTGCCCAGGTCTGCGGCTGCCAGCCGTCCGGCCCGGGCCGCAGGTAGGCGACGGCGTCCGGCTGCCGGGCCGCGCGGTCCAGGAACATCGCGCCGAACGAGGTGGGCTCGTGCTCTTGGAGCTTCGCCAGCGTGGCCTCCTCGCCGGCGGGCGCGGTGCAGGTCTGCGTCATCTCGGGTCCTCCAGCATGGGAATCAGCCAGGCGGTCAGTTCGGGTGTTGACGTGCGGGTCGGCCAGGTGTCAGTTCGGGTCGTCGAGCGTGCGGGTCAGCCAGGCGGTCAGTTCGGGCGCGAGCGAGACGAGGTCCGGCGGGTCGCCGCTGTCCAGGGCGTCCGAGGCGATCTGGCGCAGCGCGCAGATCGCCCCGACGCAGGCGCTCAACGGCGCGTTCCCGGGGTGCGCCGCGCGGACGAACTCCGCGAGCTGCCTGATCGCCTCGCGGCGGCGCTGCCGCGCCGGCCGGCCGAGGGCGTCCATCTCCACCTGGAAGGCGCGGGCCGCGACCCGGTCGCTCGTGAGGACGTGCAGGTACGCCGTGACGAAGCCCCCGACCACATCGCCCCAGTCGTCACCGGCGCCTGCGGCCAGCCGGTCCAGGAACACCGCGATGAACCGGTCGTAGGCGGCGTAGACGCAGGCGTCCTTGTCGGCGAAGCACTCGTAGAACGCGGCGCGCGACACCGACGCCCGGGCGCAGATCTCGCGCACCCCGAAGGCCCGGTGACCGACACCGGCCAGCAACTCGGTCGCGGCGATCAGCATCTTCTCCCGCTGCGCCGCGACGACCCGCTCGCGGGGCAGTTCGTGGCGGCCGCGGGGCAGAGCCGCCGGGACCGTGAAGATGACGCCACTGGCGATGCGATCGAGGGCGGGCGCGGCCTTCCCGCTGGGCGTCCGGTCACGTTCGGGTCCGGCGTCCCCGCTGGTGGTGCGGTCCGGCACGGGCGGAGGTCCCATCTGAGTACGTGTGGTTACTCCAACCTTCCCACGCCGTTCGGCGTCACCCGACAAGAGCTCCGCGTCGATTGGGCAGGATGAAGCTTGTGGAGACGGATCTGGAATTGGCCCAGCGGGCCGCATTGACCGGCGCCGGCGAGGCGCTTCGCCACTTCGCGGTGATCGCGGACCTGCCGCAGGAGACGAAGAAGGACGGAAGCGTGGTGACGCTCGCCGACCGCGCGGTCGAGAACGCGATCCGCGACGTACTCACCGCGGCCCGGCCGGACGACGCGATCCTCGGCGAGGAGCACGGCGAGACGGTGAGCGGAAACGGTCGCCGGTGGATCATCGATCCGATCGACGGCACGGCGCTCTTCGTTCGTGGCGACAACCGGTGGCTGGTTCTGATCGCCCTCGAGGTGGACGGCGTGGTGACGGTCGGCGTCCAGATCGTGCCCGCGCAGGGCCTGGGCTGGTGGGCGGAGCGCGGGCGGGGGGCGTACCGGGGGCGGGTCACGGACGGAGCCCTGGTGGACGCCGAGCGGATCCGGGTCGCCGGCCCGCCGCCGGAGATCGGTGCGGCCCGGCTCGGGGTGGTGCCGATCGACTGGGGCCGGGAGGTCGCGGCGCCGCTGGTCGAGGTGGCGGCCGAGGAGCCGTGGCCGGTGCACCCGCCGCTGCTGGTGGCGCAGGGCGACCTGGACGTGGCGGTGCAGACCGGCGGGGAGATCTGGGACTTCGCGGCCAGCTCGGTGATCATCCCGGAGGCCGGCGGCGTGTTCCGTGGCCTGGCCGGCCAGGACCGCCCGGACCGGGGCCCGTTCGTGTTCGCCAGTGACCCGGCCCTGCTGGAGGAGTCGTTGCGCATCCTGCGGAAGGAGAAGGCGCAGACAGCGGACTCCAGGGGCATCCCGCGGCGCTCCGGCGCGGGCGGCGCTTGACGGCTTCGGCAACCCGACACCCCGGGACTGTCGGGCCGGGGACGCCCGCGCACCGGCGTGCCCGGCCTGTCGGCCGGGGACACCTGGGCGTGGGCGCTGCCTGACGGTGCCGGTGGGAGGGCGTCCCCGGCCCGCCGGACCGGGGCCGCCGGGCCGGTCACGGGCGGGCTGACGCAGTACCGGGAATCGGGCTGGAGAGCGAGACCGGGCGCCAGGCCGCGGCAGTGACCACCACCATCGCGAACGCCGCGATCCAGAACGGCGTGGTGACCGTCCAGAACTGCGTGAGCACCGCCCCGCGCAGCCATCCGAGCGCCGCTCCGCCGGTCTCCAGCAGGCCGTGCACGCTGCCCACCCGCCCGCGCAGCGGATCCGGCACGGCCCGCTGGCGGATCGCCGAGACCAGCACGCCCCATAGCGTCGTGTGCACTCCGAAGGGCCGCGAACTGATAGGCGATGGTGAACGTCGCCCCGAGCCGGGCGTTCGCCCGTTCCAGGCGGTCCGGCGCGACCACCGCCGGCAGCAGCGCGCCGAGAGCGGTCGTGGGGGACCGCTCGCGGCGAGGAGCCGGCACCTGCGGGAACAGCTCAGACGGCGCGCTCTCGCGGCGAGGCGGCGACCGGGTCCATGTCGAGGCGCATGCTCATCTCCCTTGCGCGCCGGAAAAGGTGTGGAAAGCCTAGCGACTCCCCGCGCTCCCGCGGAACCGCTGACATCACGCGGGTCGTAGGTCGGTATCGGTATGACTGGATATATCGATATCGATCGTTGTCTTTCGTAGGGTCGGGGCATGCTGATGAAGAGAGTCGCCGCCGCGTTGGTGTTCGTGTTCGCGCTGGCCTGGGCCACCCCGGCACAGGCCGCAGTCCGGGTGCTCTACTACGACGCGAGCCAGGCACAGGAGTTCGTCGCCGTGGTCGACCAGGGCGCGCAGATCTGGAACAGCCGGGTCACCAACGTGCGGCTGGAACCCGTCCCGGCCGGGCGGACACCCAACATCCGGGTGTACGCCGACAACGGCTGGCCGCGCACGTACACCTCGTCGCTCGGCAACGGGTACTGGTACATGGGCCGCGAGGCGGTCAACGACGGCTACTACAAGCCGCGGATCGCCGCGCACGAGTTCGGGCACATCCTCGGCCTGCCGGACCGCCGCACCGGCCTGTGCGGCGACCTCATGTCCGGCAGCAGCGCCCCGGTGAGCTGCACGAACGCGAATCCGAGCAGCACCGAGGCGGCCACCGTCAACCGGCTCTTCGGCACCTCGGCGCCGGTGCCGGCCGGCTATTTCACGGAGCGTGCAGCGTAAGGGTGGTCCAGACGCCGACGTGGACCTGGTCGCCGTCCTTGAGGGCACGTGACTGCCCCGCGGTCAGCGGCTGGTCCTCGTCGTTCAGGTACGTCCCGTTGGTCGAGCCCAGGTCGGTCACCAGCCACTGCCCGTCCACGTTGAGCGTGAGCAGCGCGTGGTTGTGTGAGGCGCCCGGGTCGGAGTCGGCCAGGTCGATTTCCGGGCTGGTGCCCTTGGACGTGCTGCTGCGCCCGATCCGGACCTGCGGCGGGGTCAGCGTGACGGTCCGCTCGCCGGAGCCGGCCGGGAACGTGACCCCCTCGGCCTCGTTGAGCGCGAAATAGGCCGCGTCGGCGAACAGCGTCGCCGTCCACTCCCCGGCGGGCCCGTCCGGCTCCGGCGGGGCCTCGGTGAGCTGTGGCATCTTGCCGGTCGTGTGGTCGTAGCCGCAGTCCTCGCAGAACCGGGCGGACCCGCCGCGCGGGGTGCCGCAGTGCGGGCACTCCTCGCCTTTCGCCGCCGGCGTCACCGGCGCCGCCGGCGTGCCGGCGAGCGAGGGCGCATCACCCGGGAGAATCTTCGCCCCGCAGGTGTCGCAGTAGTCGGCCTCACCCGAGACGTGCCCGTTCGGACAGGTGTGAGCGCTCACTGCGACCGCCCGACGCGGACCGTCTTGGTGCTCTGGGTGTCCAGCGCCATCTCGTCCGCGGCGTTCACCCTGCGCCGCAGCCGGACCGTGCCGGTCGTCGCGTCCTCGATCTCCACCACCCTGGCCAGCAACTCCTCGGTGGCGGTATTGCCGCTGGCGTGCGCGAGCTGCGCGGCCCGGCCGAACTTCAGCGTCGCGGTCCGGTCGTCGCCGGCCTCGCGGGCGGCGATGCCCTCCTGGATCGCGTCGGCCAGTTCGGCCTGCCCGGTGTAGTGCGCGACCTGCCGGTTGATCCGGGTGGAGAGCGCGGTGTCCTCCGTCCACACCGCCCGGACCAGGCTCTGCGCGTGCACCGTGTCGCCCTGCACCACGGAGACCCGCGCGGCCAGCATCTCGTCACCGGCCCGGCCCGGTGGCACGTCGATGCAGAGGTGGTAGTCGCGGCTCTCCTGGCCCCACGAGCCGAGCGGATAGCGGCCGGCGCGGGGGCCGTCCTCGACCCGCTTGCCGGTCAGGTCCATCACCTGCGGCTCGACCTGCTTGACGAACCGGACCGACGCGTTGACCGGCGTCCACACCTTGAGCTGCACGTCCGCCGAGGTCTTGCCCATCGCCCCGGTGATCATTTGCTCGAACGCGGCGGTCAGCCCCTCCGGCCGGGCCACGATGTCGACGGTGCCCAGCATCGCCGTGGCGATCTTGCGCAGCTCGGAGACCTTCCAGTTGGTGCCGACGCCCCGCGAGTCGCAGACGAACCGGCCCGCGATCTGCTCCAGGACGCTCTCCAGATAGCCGTACCGCTCGCCGTTGTCGCCGTCGGTGAGCAGGATGGCGTGTTTGATGTCGCCCGGCCGCTGCTCGAAGAGCTGCGCGGCGAGCAGCAGCCAGGCGCCCATCGCGGTGCCGCCGCTGGCCTGCAGCCGGTCGATGTCGCGCAGCGCGTCGGCCCGCGACCGCGGACCGGCGACGGCGAGCCGGCCGGGCTCTGGGAAGAGCTGCTGGGCGGTGCTGACGCCGGCGATGATGGCGAACCGGACGCCGTCGTCCAGCGCGTTCACCGCCGCCTTGGCGGCCTGCCGCGCGGCCGCCATCCGGCCCTCGGCCTGCATCGACCCGGATGCGTCGACGATGATGATCTCGGTGGCCTCGGCGGTGCGGCGACCACCCTCGCCGCCCGACGAGGTCACCGTCACTATCGCGTTGACCTCGCTGGCGCCCATCGCGAGGTACTCGTTCTGAAAAGCCTCGGCGCGGTAGGACACGGAAGACTCCTTATGCTTCGCTGGGCTCGTTCTCGGCGTCGCCTTCGGCTTCCGCCTCGACCTGCGGGTGTACGGGCACGATGGCCACCGTGATGTTGTCCGCCCCTCCGGCGGAATTGGCGTACGTGACCAGCGCGCGCGCCGCCTCCAGCAGTGGCCGTGGCCCGGTGGCCAGCCTCAGCGCGGACCGCACCGCCTCGCCGAAATCGGCCGGGTCGGTCAGGTAGTTCCACAGCCCGTCGCTGCACAGCACCAGGTGGCCGGGCGTGCGGGCGGTGAACGCGCCGATGTGCGGGATGATCGGGCCGGCGTCCGCGCCCAGCCAGGCGGTGATCGCGTGCGCCTTGGGGTCGTTCATCGCGACCCGCGGGTCGGCGCCCATCTCGATCACGTGCCGGGCCCAGGAGTCGTCCTCGGTGAGCTGCTCGGCGGGACCGCTGTCGCGTACCCAGTAGGCCCGGCTGTCGCCCACCCAACCGAAGCCGACGTGCGGTCCGCGCACGGCCGCCGCGACGATCGTGCAGGCCGGGTTGGAGACCGCGCGGCGCGGGTCGCCGGTGGCGGCCAGGGCCGCGACCGCCTGCCCGGCGCCCTGGATCGCCAGGCCGACGACCTCGGCGATCGGCAGCGCCGGGTCCGGCGGTTCGATCGCCTCCGGGCCGTCCGTCGCGTCCGCCCCCGGGGCGATCTCCGGCACGGCCGGGGCCGGCTCGGCCTGCTCCTCGGCGGCTCTCCGCCGGGCCGGCTCGGCGGGATGCTGGGCGCGCGCCATCAGCTCACCCGCCGCCTTGGCGGCGATGTCGGAGGCCGCGTCCGGGTCGAACGAGGACGAGACGCCGTCGCAGACCACCACGTCTGCCGCGTCCGCGCCGACCGCCAGCCACATCGCGTCCTCGTTGCGGTGATGCCGCCGGCCCCGGTCGCTGACCGCGGCGGCCACCACGTCACCGTCCGCCTCGGTGTGGTCGCGGGGCCGCCCGGCGAGCATCCCGCACTGCTCGCAGTACCCGTCCGGGCCCACCGCGCCGGCCGTCCCGCAGTGCGGGCACTCCGGGCCGGGCCGGGCGGCACCCTCCGTACCGCCGCCGGTCCCGCTCCCGGTCGTCTCCTCGCTCGTCTCCCCGCTCCGGTCGTCGGTCCCGCCCGCACCGTCGCCGACGGCGGCGGTCTCGTTCAGCGGGCGCCCGCACGCCTCGCAGAACGAAGCGCCGGAAGCGCGCCCCTCGGCGCAGGAGTCGCACTCGGTCAGAATCAACTTGCCTTCTCTCACAGACGGTGCCATCGGGGGTCAGGTACGCGTCCGCGGCCGGGCCGCGTTCGCCAGGTCGACCAGGCGGATCTTCTCCGGTCCGTGCGCGGCGCGGGCCATCTCCCGGTACGCGTCCTCCAGGGCGAACCGCACGTCTCTCTCGCCGGTGTCACCGGCGCGCGTCCCGCCGAGCACCGCGGCCGGCACCCGCATCCCGGCGCGCAGCGAGGTCAGCGCCTGCTCCAGCAACTCGGCGCGGAGCTCGGCGAGCTGCACCCGCTCCACCTCGAGCCGCTCGATCAGCGCCGCGGCGTCGGCCAGCGACGTGACGTCCACGGTGGCCGCCGGGTGTGCGCGGACCAGCGCCCGCACCGCGCCCACCTGGGAGATCGCGTACGCCGACGAGGTGCCGGGCACCCGCTGGTAGGCCTCCACCGCCCCGGCCCGGTCCCCGCCGGCCAGACGGCAGCGCGCCAGCCCGGCCGCGGCCGTCGTGTACGCCGGGTCGGTGCGGCTGACCACGTCGTAGTACCCGGAGGCGGCGGCGTGCCGGCCGGCCAGTTCCTCGGCGAAACCGAGCGCCAGCTGCGGCGCGAGCTCACCGGGCAGCGCCGACCAGACCGCGTCGAACCGGGCCCGCGCGGTGGCCCAGTCCTGCACGGCCAGCGCGAGCAGACCGTCGTACCAGGCCAGCCGCCAGTCGGTGCCGTCGATGCCGGCGAACCTGTCCCGGGCCTGCTGCGCGTCGCCGAAGAACCCGTTGCGCGCGCCCAGGTCGATCTCCGCCCGCATCGCCCGCAACCGCACCTCGGCGGTCTCCTGCGGCGCGTGCTTGAGCAGGGCCAGCACCTCCGCCGGATCGGTCACCGTGATCGAGGCGAGGAAGCCGGCCGCCGGGTCGGCCAGGTCGATCAGCGGGGTGGGCAGGTCCGGCCAGCGCGGGGCGTCCGACTTCAGGTCGGTGCGCAGCTCGCCGGTGAACACCTTGGACGGCGCCGGCTTCGGCGTGCCCTGCGCGGCGACCACCTGGCGCAGCACGCCGAGCATCTGCTCCTGCATCTCGCCCGCGTCCACGAACCGGTCGTCCGGATGCGGCCGGGTGGCCCGGTCGACGAGCCGGTGGAACGACTCGTGCCGCCGGTAGACCTCGAACGAGTCGCGGTCCGGCAGGCTCTCCTTGAACGTGCTCTGGTAACCGCGGAAGTCGGTGGTGAGCACCGCCAGCGTCCGGCCGATGGTGTAGAGGTCGGAGGCGACCGACGGGCCGTCGGTGGCCATCTCCGGCGCCTGGTACCCGACCGTGCCGTAGATCGCCGCCTCCTCGTCGTCGACGTGCACCACGCCGCCGAGGTCGATCAGCTTCATCTGGTCGCCGGACTGGATCACGTTGTCCGGCTTGAAGTCGCAGAAGATCAGGCCATGCTCGTGCAGGTAGCCGAACGCCGGCATGATCTCGATCAGGAACTCCAGGGCCTGGTCCAGCGGCAGCGGGTCGGCCTCCCCGCCGTTCGCCGCGCGGCGTTGCTTGAGCATGTCCTTGAGGGACTTGCCGCCGACGTACTCCATCACGATGTAACCGGCGCCGTCGTGCTCGACGAAGTTGTAGATCTTGACGATGTTCGGGTGCTCGACCTCGGCCAGGAACCGCTGCTCGGCCAGCGCGGCCGCCAGCGCGTCCTCGTCGCCGGAGTTGAGCAGGCCCTTGAGGACCACCCAGCGCTTCGACACGTTCAGGTCGACGGCCAGGTAGACCCAGCCCAGGCCGCCGTGGGCCAGAGCGCCGGCCACCTCGTACTGGCCGCCGACGACGTCGCCCTTGGCCAGCTTCGGGGTGAAGTTGAAGGCCTCCCCGCAGTGCGGGCAGAAGCCGGAGGTGCGGCCGGGGCGGTCACCGCGGGCACGGCCGACCGGGTTGTTGCACTTGGCGCAGTACCGCTTGGCCTCCGGCACCTCCGGGTTCGCCATCAGCGTGCCGGTCGGGTCGACCTTGGCGATCGGGGCGATCTCCACCAGGCCGCTGCCGAAGCGGCGGCTCGAACCGGTCCGGCCGCTGCCGCGGCGGCTGCCGCCGGTGCGGGTGGAGAGGGCGCCGGTGCCTGTGGTGCGCGCCGAGCTGTGGGTGGCGGTGGTCCGCTGCCGGGGGATGTCCACCCCGGCGCCGGCCGCGCTGACCGGGGCCAGGCCGCAGGTGTCGCAGTAGCCGTCCTCGATGGCGCCGTCGCAGCCGTCGCGCCGGCACGCGCCGCCGGTGGTCCCGGCGGCGGCCGGCGTAGCCGCCTCCTCGGCCGGGGTCGCTTTCTCCTCTTCGGCGGGGGTCGCCTTCTCCTTGGCCGGGGTCGCCTTCTCCTTGGCCGGGGCGAGTCCGCAGGTGTCGCAGTATCCGTCCTCGATGCTCCCGGGGCAGTTGCGCTGGCATCTCATGACCGGGCATCCCTCGCGATCGTGGCGGTGAGCATTTCCTGGTACGCGTCCACCGCCGCCCGGGCCTGCTCCAACTCGCACGGCGCGGTGTGCAGCAGGGCGCGGGCCCGCTCGGCGAGCGGGGTCAGCCGCGGATGTTCGCCCAGGCCGTGCCGCAATGCCTTGGCCTGGTACGCGCCGAGCCGGCCACGCAACTCGGCACGGTCGGCGAGCAGCCGCTCGTTGTGGGCGCGGACCACGGTGAGCGCGGCCAGCCGCTCCCGCGCCTCCCGGGACCACCGGGCCAGCCGCGGGCTGATCAGCGCCCACTGCCCGGCGGCCGCCAGCGCTTCGACGGCGGCCAGGTCGGGACGCAGGTTCACCGGCCGCACCGCGGCGATCTGCCCGGCCGGAAACCGCCCGTCCACCCGCTCACGGGCCTCCCGTGCGGAGCGTTCCGCCCGGTCCAGCTCGTCCGCCCGGCGGCGCGCCTCGGACAGCCGCCGGGTCAGCGAGTCCCGCAGCTCCACGGCCGAGGTGCGCTCCGCCTCGGCCCGCCGGATCAGCTCGCGTACCCGGTCCAGGATGGCCGGGTCGGCGCCGAGCGGATCGCCGGCCAGCGTGCCGGTCAACTCACCGAGCAGCCGGTCCGCCTGGTCCAGCAGGACGGCCGGGGCGCCCGACTCCCGGGCCCGCCGCAGCGCGGCGGCAGCGTCACCGGCGGCCGGCAGCAGCCGCTGCCACGCGTCGGCGGCCCGGGTGGCCACGTGCACCGCGGTGGTGAACGACCGCTCCATCGCGGCCAGCAACTCGGCAGGCGAGCAGGTGGTGGCGACCTGGCCGGCGCCGAGCAACCCGCGCTGGGCCAGCGGCACGGTCCTGGTGGAGAGCAGAATCGACGGGCCGAGCACCTCGTGCACGTACGTCGCGCGGTCGCTGTCGCTGAGCCGCCGCCGGCCGCGCAGCGACTGGGCGCGCGCGATCGACTCGGAGAGCATCCGGAAGCCGTCCCAGAGCGTGGCCATCGCGACGCTCGCCTGCGCCCACTCGGCGGCGGTGCGGCCGGTCAGCGTCGCGCTGTCCAGCTCCTGGCGGGCCGGAAGCTGGTCGAGCTCCACGAGATTGCGGGACATCGCCTCCACCGCGGTCTCGAGGCGGGCCAGTTCGGCGTCGGCGGGGGCTACCGAGGGGGCGGTCATCGGTACTGGGCCGCCGGTGGCTGCGGGACCGGGCCGAACCTGCCCAGCCACTTCTCGTAGCTCTTCGCCCAGGTCCCGTCCCGGCGCGCCTGCTCCAGCACGCCGTTGACGAATCGGGTGAATTCCGGGTGCTCCTTGCTGATCGCCATCCCGTACGGCTCCTGGGTGTATCGCTCGCCGATCACCTTCGCATACGGGTCCTGGGCCGCCATCCCGGCCAGGATGGTGTCGTCGGTGGAGATGGCGTCCACCTCGTTCTGCTGGAACGCGACCAGGCAGTCGCCGAAGTTCGCCTTGGCGACCGGGATCGGCCGGCTCCGCACCTTGCCGATGTTGTCGTACGACGTCGAGCCGGCCGCCGAGCAGACCCGCTTGCCGCCCAGGTCCTCGATGCTCTTGGCCGTCGAGTTCTTGCTGACCAGCACCTTCTGCCCGGCCTCGTAGTAGATTGTGGAGAAGTCGACGTCCTTGAGGCGCGCGCAGTTGGCGGTCATCGTGTCGGCCACCAGGTCCACTTCGTTCTTCAGTACCACGTTGATGCGCTGGTCGTACCCGATGACCTTGATCTGCAGTTTGCCCGGGTCCCCGAAGACGGCCTGGGCGATCAGCCGGCCCAGGTCCACGTCGAAGCCCTCGACCTGGCCGGTGAAGGGATTGCGTGAGCTGAACAACAACGTGTCCTGGCTGGTGCCGAGGATCAGGCGGCCGCGCTTGCGGATCTGTGCCATCCAGGTGCCGTCCGGCATCCTCCCCGGCTGCGGCAGCGCGCCGGTGGGGCGCAGGCTGGCCCGGGGGTTGCAGCTCCCGGCGGTCTTCCTCGACGACTCCCCGGACGGTTGCGCCTGCCCCGGCGCGGCCTGGGTGAGCCCCGGCCGCGCGCTGTCCGCGTCGTAGCGCGGCGACGAGTCGCCGGAGCAGCCGGCCGCGGCGAGCAGCAGGGCAACGGTCAGAACCAGTCTGGTGCGCATCACCGGTACTCCTCCAGACGGGCGCGGATGCCGATCGCGGCGAGCGTGCAGGCCGCCAGCGCGAGCAGCGGGGCCAGCACGGTCAGCAGGTCCAGTCCGGCGCCGGCGTCGCCGATCTCGCCGGTGAAGGCGGTCTTGCGATCGGTGATCGCCTGGTCCAGCGTCCCGGTCAGGTCGTTGAACGTGGTGGTGGCCCGGTCACCGACGGCCAGCGCCACCGCCCCGTCGTAGTCGCCGCCCTCGGCGTCCAGCCGGCGCACCTCGTCGTGGGTGGCCAGGTAGGACTGGTGCAGCGTGCGCGCCTGCTCGACGTACCGCCGGACGGAACTCAGCCGGGCGTCGTCGAAGTCGATGGCGGCGGTGGCCCGGTCGAAGTCCGCCTCCCGGTCGGCGGAGCCGCGCGCCGCCAGGGTGAGCGCCTCGTCGGCCCGCTCGGTGAGCACCAGGATCCGCATCCGGGCCAGCGACTCGACCGGGGCGGAACCCTGCCGGGCCGCGCTCTCCAGGCGCGCCCGCTGGTTGGCGAAGAGCGTGCCGGTGGCCAGCACCAGCAGCGCGAACAGCCCGGTGGCGGCGACCAGCGGGACGTTGAACGTGCGGTGCGTGGTACGGCTCAGGTAGATCTGGGTCCAGAACAGCGCCGCGCCGAGCGCCACGACCAGCACCAGCAGCAGGATCAGCCACCAGGAGCTGCGGGCCGCGTCGTACCCCTCGTCGATCTCGCCGGCGGCGATCCGGAACAGCGCCTCGGCCTGCGGCTGCAGCGTGTCCCGGCTGAGCTGGGAGGCGGCGGACAGGTAGGAGGCGCCGAGCGGCAGGCCCTGGCGGTTGGTCGCGCGGGCGGTGGCGACCAGCGCCGAGTACTTCGCGATGCCGGTGGACAGACCCTCGACCGCCCGGCCCGCCGCGCTGTCGTCCGGGACCAGCCGGGCGGCCCTGGTCAGCGCGGTGCCGGCGCGGGCCAGGTCGCCGTTGTAGCGCTCGGTCAGGGTGGCCGGCTCCAGGCCGCCGGCCAGGAATGCCTGGGCCGCCGTGGTGTCCGCGTCGGCCAGTGCGGTGTAGATGGTCTCGGCCTCGACCAGCAGCGGCTGGGCGCGGTCGCCGAGGCCCGCGGTGCCGGCGCTGGCCGCGTGCGCGGTGAGCCCGCCGACCAGGCCGGTGAGCAGGCCCAGGGCGAGCAGGGCGGCGAGGATCAGTTGCAGGCGGCCGGGGGAGTGGTGGCGCAGGCCGCTGACCCGCCGCAGCAGGCCGCGGGACGGCGGCGAGTAGGGCGAGGCCGCCGCCGGTCGCTGCTTCTGCTCCTCCGGGGGACGCTGTCGTTCCGGGGGCCGCTGCGCCAGGACTGTGGTCACGCTCGCCTCCTGTACGCCGGGGGTGCCTGCCCGTCCACTGTGCGTCACCGGTGCAAGCGATCACGGCGGGCCTGCGTGGTGCGAGTCTAGGGAGCAGCAGCGCCCGGCGGGTATCCGCTGGGCGCCGCTGTTCCACCGGTTGCTAACTCAGCTCACGCTTGAGCAGCTTGCCGGTCGCGGTCATCGGCAGCGACTCGACGATCTTGACGATCCGCGGGTACTTGTACGAGGCCATCCGCTCCTTGCCCCAGGCCACCAGCTCCTCCTCGGTGACGGTGGCGCCGGGATGGAGGATCACGAACGCCTTGACCTCCTCGCCGTGGCTGGGGTGCGGCACGCCGATCACCGCGGCCAGCGAGACCGCCTCGTGGCCGATCAGGACCTCCTCGATCTCCCGCGGGTAGACGTTGAACCCGCCCCGGATGATCATGTCCTTGGCCCGGTCGACGATGTAGTAGTAGCCGTCCTTGTCGCGTCGGGCCAGGTCCCCGGTGCGGAACCAGCCGTCGCGCATCACCTCGGCGGTCGCCTCCGGCCGGTTGTAGTAGCCGTTCATGATGTTGTGGCCGCGCACCGCCACCTCGCCGATCTCGTCCGCGCCGCCGACCGTGTTCCAGTCCGGGTCGATCAGCTTGACCTCGACGCCCCAGATCGGGATACCGATCGAGCCGGGGCGTGGCTCGGCGCCCGGGTCGCTGAACGTGGCGACCGGCGACGTCTCGGACAGCCCGTACCCCTCCAGGATGGTGACCCCGAAGCGCTCCTGGACAGCCTTGATGATCTCGACCGGCAGGCTGGAGCCGCCGGAGACGGCGACCCGCATGTTGCGCGCGATCCGCTCCACGTCGACGTCCTCGCCCAGCGCGTTGAGCAGCCCCCAGTACATCGTCGGGACGCCGGCGAAGAACGTCACGTTCTCGCTCTGCAGCAGCCGCACCGCGGCGTTCGCGTCGAAGCGCGGCAGCAGCACCAGGGTGGCCGCTACCGAGAAGCCGGCGTTCATGTTCACCGTCGAGCCGAACGAGTGGAACAGCGGCAGCACCAGCAGGTGCGTGTCGGTGGCCGGCTGCGAGGCGAAGAGACGGTTGCAGGTCAGCGCGTTGAGCACCAGGTTCGAGTGGGACAGTTCCGCGCCCTTGGCCTGACCCGTGGTGCCGCTGGTGTACAGGATCACCGCGGCGTCGGTCTCCGCGCGCAGCACGGTCTCGAAGACCGGCCCGTGCCCGGCCAGCGCCTGCCCGAGCGTCTCGGCGCCCTCGATCGGCGAGGCGGCCGCCGGGTCCGCGGTGATCAGGAAGAAGTGCTCGCACCCGTCGGCGCCGCCGAACCCGGCGTGACCCTCGGCGCCCATCGGCAGCTCCGGGGTGCCCTGGAAGCAGAAGTACGCCTTCGCCTCGGAGTCCTTCAGGTGGTACGTGATCTCGCGTCCCTTGAGCAGCACGTTCAGCGGGACGACCACCGCGCCGGTCTTGAGGATGCCGTAGTAGACGATCGGGAAGTAGGGCAGGTTCGGGCAGGAGAGCGCGACCTTGTCGCCCGGCTGGATCCCGCGCGCCACCAGCAGGTTCGCCACCTGGTTCGCCGCCGCCTCGACGTGGGCGTAGGTGAGGCGCTGCGCCCCGAGCACGACGGCGTCGCGGTCGGGGTGGCGGCGGGCGCTGTCCTCCAGCAGAACGGAGAGGTTGAGCATCCGTTGGGTTCCCTTCAGGTGGTGCCGTCGGTTGGTGCTGGTGGTTGCCGCCGGCCTTGGTGTCTTCCGTCCGCGCCGGCCCCGGCGTCCGCTTCCGTGTTGGCGTCCGCGTCCGCGTCCGCGTCGGCGCTGGCCTCGGCGTCAGCGTCAGCCTTGGCGTCCGCTTCCGCGTCGGCCCCGGTTCCGGCGTCCGCCCTCGCCTTCGGCCTCCGCCTCGGGTCTGACCTCGGCGTTGGCTTGGGGTTGTGACGGCGGTCTCATATCAACATGAGTGGCCCCTGAGGCGGAACCACCGTTCCGGCAGAGTTTTCGGGAAGCCGACGCGTGTTTCCCGGCCGGGATTCGTCAGCTCGCCGGGTTTTGTGCCGATGGCGTCGGCGTGGGAATTCCGGTGATGGAAGCAGTACACGTCGGCCGTCAGCCGATCTTCGACGCTCAAGGCTCTGTCGTAGCCTTCGAGCTGCTGTTCCGTGGCCGGATGAACGACGTCGCGTCGGGCCGGCAGGACACCTATGCCACCAGCACGGTGATGATCAACGCGTTCACCGAGTTCGGCATCGCCGAGGTGGCCGGCAACCGCCCCTGTTTCATCAACCTCACCAGGGAGTTCGTGACCGGCCGGCTCCCGTTGCCGTTCGGCCCCGAGCAGGTGGTGCTGGAGGTCCTGGAGACGGTCGCGGTGGACGACGAGGTGATCGAGGGAATCACGTCGCTGGCCGAGGCGGGTTACCGGATCGCCCTGGACGACTTCGTCTGGGGCTCCGGCCACGAACAGCTGCTCGGTTTGGCCTCCTACGTCAAGCTCGACCTGCTGGACGGCGACCTGAGCCGCCTCGACGAGATCGTCGCCGCCTGCCGCAAATACCCGGGCATCCAGCTGGTGGCCGAGCGTCTGGAGACCGAGGCCGAGGTCGCGATCGCGGACCGCTACGGGATGGAACTGCGCCAGGGGTACGCCCTGAGCCGTCCCCAGGTGCTCAGCACGCCCAGCCTGTCCCCGTCCCGCCTGCGCCGTCTCGAGCTGGTCGCCGCCCTGATGTCCCCGGACGTCCCGCTGGATAAGATCACCTCGATCATCGTCAGCGACCCGGCCCTGGCCCTGCGCGTCCTGCGGGTCAGCAACTCGGTCGCCGCCGGCGTGGTCAGCCGGATCTCCTCGGTCCGCCAGGCCGTCATGCTGGTAGGTCTCACGCGGATCCGCCGCTGGGCCACCCTGATGGTGGTCGACGACGTGGCCGAGGCCCCCGAGGAACAGCTGCTCACGGCGCTCACCCAGGCCCGCCTCTGCGAGAACCTGGCCGCCCGATTCAACACCGACCCGGGCGCCGCCTTCGTGGCCGGCCTGGTCACCGGCATGGCCCGCCTGATGGGCTTCACCCCGGCCGCGATGGCTGAACAGCTCCCGCTGACCGCCGACGTCTCGGACGCCCTCACCGTCGGCACCGGCCGCCTCGGCCAGGTCCTCAGCGCCGTCCGGGCCTACGAATCCGGCGAGCCGGGCTCCGAGGACCTCGCCGTCCCGGCCCTGGACGCCATGCGCTGGTCCACCCGCACCCTGACCGCCGCTCACCGCTTCAACCCCAGACGCCGCCGCTGACCTATCTGCCGTGGAAACACCCCGGCTGCCCCCACGTCCCGGCCACCCCCGGGTCATCGGGCCAGGCCGGGTCGGCGCAACACCGGTACCGCTGTGGCCCCCACCGCGAGCAGCGCGCACAGCGCGGTCACTCCCAGGCCGGCGTCCCACGGGATCATCAGCGCCACTTTCCGGCCCAGTTCGTCCTCGACCGCTGCGCGCACGCCGGCCAGCGAGAACACTCCCACCGCCCCGCCCAGCAGCGCCCCCACGACCGCGGCCAGCACCGCCTCGGCCGTGGTGACCCGCAGCACCTGGCCCAGTCCGGCCCCGGCCAGCCGCAGCGCACGGAACTCCTGCCGGCGTGCCGCGGTGGCCATCAGCAAGGTGTTCGACACCGCGATCGCCGTGTACCCGGCGGTCAGCCCGATCAGCACCCGGAGGAAGAGGTCCACCAGGTCGCCCTCCTCGGCGACCTGTTCCTCCGCGTAGCCACGAGCGGTCATCACCCGCGCGCCAGCGGCCGGCCGCGGTTCCCCGGTCAGCACGACCATGCTGGTCAGGGCATCAGGATCGTGCTTGCGAACCAGGTCACGGGGAAGCACCACAGGCGCGGCGGCGCCGGCGTCGATTCTGCGCACCGGGAGCGACGTCTGCGCGCCGTCCGCGAACCGCAGCGTGATCGCCGATCCGACCGACGCTCCCACCTCGCCGGCAGCCTCCGGGGTCAGTGTGACGGCCGAGCCCGCGATGCCGGCCGCGTACTCCCCGGTGGTCGCCGCGCCGTGCGTGACCAGTACCCGGGTGTCGAGCCGCGAACTGCCCGCCTGCCCGCGCACGGCGGCCTCGCTCAGCCCGGGAGTACCGTCGGGGGCCAGCACGGTAGCCGCCGGGATGTCGGCGGCCTCGTCGACGCCGGCGGCCTCGTTGATCGTCGCCACCATGCCGACGAGCAGTACCGTCATACCCACGGTGACGAGGACCGGCGCGGCCGTCGAGGCGACCCGCCGCACTCCGGTCAGCGTCCCCTCCCGGACCACCATCCCGGTCGCCGAACCCCGCCACGGAGCGGTCACCAGCCGCACCAGCGGTCCGATCACGACCGGAGCGAGCAGCGCGGCCGCGGTGATCAGGAGCATCGCGGCGCCCATCCCGGCGGTCGTCTTGCTCTGCGTGGCCATCGCCGGCATGGCTGCCAGCAACGCCGCCCCGCCGGCCGCGCTGAGCAGGCCGAACACCCACCGGGCCGGAGTCATCGAGCGGGTCTCGGCGGCTGCCTCCCGCAGCGCGGCCAGCGGCGGCACCCGGCTCGCCCGGCGTGCCGCCACGGCTACCCCGGCGAGGGCGACGATCAGGCCGAGCAGAATCGCTCCACCGGCCGCGGCCGGCTGCCAGGTCGCCTCGAACCCGGGCGGCTCCAGGTCGAGGTCGGTCATCGGCCGGGCCAGCAGAGGCGCGAGCGCGGACCCCACCGGAGCACCGACCAGACCCGCGAACACGGCGATCAGCGCGGTCTCGGCGTACATCATCCGGCGGACCTGGCCCGGAGTCGCGCCCGCCGTCCGCAGCAGTCCCAGCTCCCGTCGTCGCTGCGCGGCGGTCAGCGCACACGTCGAGGCGACCACGAACACGGTCGCGAAGGCTCCCAGGGTGACCATCGCGATCAGCAGCTGAGCCCCGATCCAGCGGATCCGGGTCACCTCAACCGGCTCCAGGGCGGCGCGCTCCGGTCCCGCGCGGACCGTTCCGGCCCCGCCGATCCGGGCTTGCGCGCCGTCCGCCACCTGCTCTTGATCACCGGTCACGGTCAGGCCGATCACCCGTACGCCGGAAGCCCGCGCCAGCGCGTCATCATCGCTCACGTAGAAGCCGGGCCCGTCGGTCGTCCCGGTGACCGTCCACGTCTCCGGCCCGACCGCGGTGAGCACCTCGATCGTGCCGCCAGGGACCAGGCCCGCCGTGGCGCCGGCCTCGTCCGCCGGGGCGCCGACGCTGACCTCGCCCTGCGAGGCGCCGACGACAACCTCGCCCTTCTTCGCCGGTGCGTGGCCCGTGGCCAGCTGGTATCCGCCCAGCGCCGCTGACGACCAGGAATGACCGGCCAGCCGAGCCATCCCGTGGTCGGCCGTGCCCTGCCTCTGCACGTAGAAGAAGGGGTCGGGGATCGCGGCCGTGATCCGTGGATCCTGCTCGAGCCGTCCGGACACCTCAGCCAGCTCGTCCGGGGTCCACGAGCGGATCTCGGGCTCGCCGTAGTCGTTGATGCCCACCGACGGCGCCTGCACCATCACCGGCGACGCTCGGTATCGCTCCGGCGGCTGCGGCCGCGAGGACAGATAGAGCGTCACCGAGCCGGCGACCACGGCGACTCCCAGCGCGATCGCCACGAACGTGCCGGCGAAGCTCGCAAACCGGTGCCGGACCATCGCCCACGCGGTCACCGGGCCGACTCCTCGAGCCGGGCGGTGTGCACCGCGATCTTCTCGGCGCCGACCGGCCCGGCCACGTCGTCGACCACTCGGCCGTCGGCCAGGAACAGCACCCGGTCGGCGTGCGCGGCGGCCACCGGATCGTGGGTGACCATCACGATCGTCTGACCGTGCCGGTCGACCGCGGCGCGCAGCAGGCGCAGGATCTCCAGCCCGGATCGCGCGTCCAGCGCGCCTGTCGGCTCGTCCGCGAAGATCACCGCGGGCCGGGTGACCAGCGCGCGGGCGATCGCCACCCGTTGCTGCTGGCCGCCGGACAGCTCCGTGGGGCGGTGCCCGGCGCGCTCGGCGAGACCCACCTCGGCCAGCATCGCGGCCACCTCGCCGGGCCGCGGCCGGCGGCCGGCGAGGCGGAGCGGGAGCACCACGTTCTGCGCGGCCGTCAGCGCCGGGATCAGGTTGAAGGCCTGAAAGACGAAACCCACCCGGCTGCGTCGCAGCCGGGTCAGCGCCCGCTCGCTCAGGTCCTTGACCGGCACGCCGTCGATCAGCACCTCACCGCTGGTCACCCGGTCGAGCCCCGCCGCACAGTGCAGGAGCGTGGACTTCCCGGAGCCGGACGGCCCCATCACGGCGGTGAACGTGCCCGGGTCGAACCGTGCGTCCACCGCGTCGAGCGCGGTGACCGTGTTGTCGGCCTGGCCATACCGTTTGGTGACCGCACGGATCTCCACAGCGGCTGTCTCTGCTCGCGTCGTCATGGGCATCAGCCAACCGGGTCGCGCGGCGCGGCACATTCACGCAGGAGTGAGGATCGAAGGTAACGCCAGCACTACCGACGATCGTGAATCGCGCCGGTACCGTGCCACACATGCCGGTCCGCAACGCGCTCGAGGCGCTCACTCTCCGGCCGACCGTGTTCCTGCGGTCGGCCTGGCCGTGGCGTTCACTGGTCTATCTGGGCGGCGGCGCCATGCTCGGGTGCGTCACGATGCTCTGCGTGGTCGTCCTGGTGCTGGCCGGGGCCCTGCTGTCGATCGTGGCGATCGGGCTGGCGGCCTATGTGGCGACCGTGCTCTCCGGCATCGTGGTGGCCCGCATGGAGCGGCGCCGGATGCGCCTGGTCGACGACGACACGCTGCCCGACCCGCACCGGCCGGTGTTGCGGCCCGGTGTGCGGGCCTGGTTGTCCGTCCGTCTCCGCGAGCAGGTCACCTGGCGCGAGCTGGGGTACGCGATGCTCTCGGCGAGTCTCCTGTGCTGGATGGACTCCCTGGTCATCGGCGGGGTCGTCTACGAGGTGATGACCACCCTGGGCGCGCCGTTCTACATGCACGACGAGCCGATGTCGTCCCGGCTGGCCCTGGCCGCGGCGGGGATTCCGCTCACGCTGGTGCTGGCCTGGCCGGTGACCGCCTGGGCCGGAGCGCGGGCCGCGATGGCGCGGGCGATCCTGGCGCCCCGGGCGCACGACGCCAACGAGAAACTGATCGAGGTGACCCGGTCGCGGGCCCGGCTGGTCGACGCGTTCGAAGTGGAGCGCCGCCGGATCGAGCGGGATCTGCACGACGGCGCCCAGCAGCGGTTGGTGGCCATGCGCCTGCAACTGGGCATGGCGCGGTTGGAGATGCCGCCCGACAGTCCAGCCGAGAAATATGTGTTGGAGGCGGAGAATCTGGCGAAACAGGCGCTGACCGAGATCCGCGAGCTGATCCGCGGCGTGCACCCGAAGGTGCTGACCGATCGAGGCCTGCCCGCGGCGGCCGGCGAGGTGGCGTCGACGGCGCCGCTGCCGGTCCACCTCAAGTTCTCGCTGCCCGGCCGACTGTCCAGCGCGGTGGAGGTGGCGGCCTACTTCGTGATCGCCGAAGCGCTCACCAACGTGACGAAGCACAGCGGCGCCGCCCACGCCGCCGTCAATGGCCGGGTGGAAGAGGGCCGCCTGGTGGTGGAGATCTGCGACGACGGACGGGGAGGCGCTGATCCGGCCGCGGGCTCGGGCCTGCTCGGGTTGGCCGATCGTGTCGCGGTGGTCGACGGCACGGTCGCGCTCGCCAGTCCACCCGGCGGCCCTACGACGCTGCGCGTCGAGATTCCGCTCTCACCGGACGAGCCCGCGCTCAGCGGCTCGCCGCCCGCCGCGCGCGGTGCGCGGGCACCGTAGGTGTGGACATGAATGCCGCCAGGTCGCCGAGTGTGCTCCCCGTTTCGGTTCGCCGGTCATTCCAGACCGCCAGGTCAGGTTGCGCCGCACTCGGCGATGGCGGTCGGCGGTGGCGCGGACAGCGGGTGGCGGCGATGGCGGTGGCTGCGGTGTTGCGGACAGCGGGTGGCGGCGATGGCGGTGGCGGTGGCTGCGGTGGCGCGGACAGCGGGTGGCGGCGATGGTGGCTGCGGTGGCTGCGATGGCGGTGGCGTGGGTGACTGTGGGTGCCGGCGGCGGGATCGTGCATCGGCGGCGGGCGTGGGGGCTGTGGCGCGAGGACAAGGTGGACGGGACTGGGGTGCCGGGGTGAGTGACGGGCTGCGGGTGGTGATCGCCGAGGACGGGGTGATCGTCCGGGAGGGCGTCAGCGGGATGCTGCGGCGCTTCGGGCACGAGGTGGTGGCCGCGGTGGGGGACGCCGAGAAGCTGCGTGCGGCGGTGGCGGAGCACCAGCCCGACGTGGTGGTCACCGATGTGCGGATGCCACCCGGGTTCAGTGACGAAGGGCTGCAGGCGGCCATCGCCCTGCGGGCCGCGGACCCGGAGTTGCCGGTGCTGGTGCTGAGTCAGTACGTGGAGCAGACCTACGCCGCCGAGCTGCTCGACTCGGGGCGGGGCGCCGGGGTGGGGTATCTGCTCAAGGACCGGATCGGTGAGGTGGTGGAGTTCGTCGATGCGCTGGTGGCGGTGGCGCGGGGGCGGACCGTTGTCGATCCGGAGGTGGTTCGCCAGTTGCTGTCACGGCGTCAGGCGCCGCTGTATCGGCTGACCGCGCGGGAACGGGAGGTGCTGGCGCTGATGGCGGAGGGGCGGTCGAACACGGCGATCGCGCGGGCACTGGTGGTCTCCGAGGCGGCGGTGGCCAAACACATCAACAGCCTGCTGACCAAGCTGGACCTGCCACCGGATGCGGACGATCACCGGCGGGTGCGGGCGGTTCTCGCCTATCTGCGCGGGTGACAGGAGCAGGCGGCGCGCTGACCGCCGAGCGCTACCCCGTACCGGGATGATGGGCCGCGCCCTGGCCAGGGGCGGGCTGGCCTGGGCCACGCGCTGTGGGTATCGGGGGCGCACGGGGAAGTGTTCGTGTGGCGTTGATCTGGGCGCTGCTCGATGGACCCTCGGGCATCGGTCCGGGATGCGGAAATCCCTCGCGACGATCAGTGGCCCCGCGTCCTGAGGGGGAGGGCGGCCGTGCCGGAACCACGGTCTGCGGACCGGGATCAGCGGCCGGTGACCGCATTGATCGTGGCGAGCAGGCCGGCGGACAGATCGTAGCGATCCCGCGGGACGACCTGCGGGATCCCGGCGCGTGGTCCGGGCGGCGGGACCGGTGCGGGATTCCGGCGGTACGGCGGCAGCGCCGCGATCTGCACGGCCAACTGCCCGGGAAAGTCGAGCCGGCCGCCGTCCCGGGCGCCGGCGAGGTGCAGCAGCAGGTCCATGCCGGCCGGCTGTTCCGCGTCCCAGCCCGGGAACACCGTCTTGAACTCGGCATATCCATGCGGATCGGTCACCTGGGCGCCGCGCAGCGGCTCGCCCGGCGCGGACGGCGGGCGATGAGTGATCTCCAGGACCGCGCCGGGCAGTGGCCGGCCGGCCGCGTCGAGAACCCGGATCCGCAGCATCATGAGCACGCCGCCGGTGGCCGGCGCCAGCTCGCGCCGCACCGTGAACCGGCGGTCCGGGGCGGCCCGCACGGGGCTGAGTCGGCAGATCGCCGGCGCCTGCCCCGGGAGATCCAGGGTGACTATGCCGCGCCGGTTCAGCACCGGCGCCGCGGCGCGCTCCTCGTGTCCCATCCGTCCCACCGTCCCCCGCCGTTTACACCCGAATGATCATTGCAGGGCGGAAAGACTTGGATATGCCGTTTTCCGGAAATGGTGGAGGGGGATCGATGGCGTCGGAGCGCTGCTCAGGCGGCCCGCAGGTGCGCGAGCACGAGGGGATCGATCGACCCGGGCACAAGGCGCATCTCGAGGTTCTCGATGCCGGCCCAGGAGGCGAGCGCCTCGTCGAGGTCGGCGTCCTGGTGACCGAGATCGTTCAGACGCTGGCGTACCTCGGTCTCCAGCGGCCCGATCAGCGGCATCAGCAGCGCGGGGTCGGGGCGTTCGAAGTACAGGGTGTGCATGGTCAGCAGCCGGGACAACTCGGCGACCGGATCGGGGTGATCGTCGACGCGCAGGTCGACAAGGACGTCGCCGGTCCCGCCGTACCCCAGTCCCTTGGCGACCACCAGCAGCGCCGCACTCTGCCGCCCACGCCGGTCCCCACCCGCCTGGTCTCCGGCGCGCAGCGCCGCCACCAGCCGATACGCCAGCCGTGACTCGGACGCGGAGCCCAGCCACGCGCTCTCCATGTCGCCCACGACGGCCGGGCCGGCCAGCATGTTGCCCTGGATCGCATAGCCGTCCCCGGCCGTCCCGCCGGCCCACGGGTGGCAGTCGTCGCCGGTGAACGTGGCCCCCTCGCCGGACACGCCGACCACCCCGACCTGGCGGTGCCCGACCGGCCCGTCGTCGCCGGCGATCAGCGCCTTGACCGCGAAGCCGGCCGGCACCCCGGAGGAGAGCAGGGCCAGGCCCTGCGGGCGGTAGGCCAGATTCGCGTACGACTGGGTGGCCAGCGCGCCGACATCGGCCAGCGCCGCCGGCACCGCCGCGCCCACCCCGAGGAACTTGCTGGCCACGGCCACACCCAGGGCCGCGCCGTCCGCGGACCGGCCCACGATCGAGAACGTCATGAGCGGCACGTTATCGGAGGTTGCGGGCAACGTTCCGACGCCACCCGGCGCGACTTCCTGGCCCCGGCCGGCCGCGGCGCGCTGTCCGTCCCGGTGCTCGCCGGCGGTCGGGTCGGGGCCGGACGCCCGCGCTCACGCCGCGAGCGGGCTGCCGGTGATCCGCTCGGCGACGGCGACCTGGTTGCGGCCGGCGTGCTTGGCCGCGTACAGCGCCCGGTCGGCGGCCAGCACCAGTTCGCCGACCGTCGCGCTGGACGGCATGCCGGCCACGCCGACCGAGACCGAGACGCGCGCCAGCTGGCCGTCGCCGACCGCGATGGGCGCCGCCGCCACGCCGCGCCGGACCCGCTCGGCGATGTCCAGCGCCTCCGTGGGGCTGGTCGCCGGCAGCAGCACGGCGAACTCCTCGCCGCCGTAGCGGGCCACCACGTCGCCGGGGCGCACCAGCTCGCGCAGCCGGTGGGTGACCTCGACCAGGACCCGGTCGCCGCCGGCGTGCCCGTACGTGTCGTTCACCCGTTTGAAGTGGTCGATGTCGAGCAGCAGCACGCCGAGCGGCAGGCCGTTGCGTCCGGCGCGGGCGGCCTCGTTGCCGAGCGCCTCCTCGAAGTACCGGCGGCTGCGCAGACCGGTCAGGCCGTCGGTGATGGCGGCCAGGCGTTGGGCCCGGACCAGGCCCGCCATCCGGGCGAGCACCAGCAGGAACAGCACGATGCAGACGGCCGCGGCGGCGATCACGTGCGGGCGGCGGTCGGTGACGTACTGGATCAGCAGGGATGCCGGGGCGGTCACCGCGGCCAGCGCCAGCACGGCCAGGCGGCTCGTGGTCGCGTCCGGCGTGACCGCGTTGGACTGCGTGATCATCTCGGCCGCGGAGGGGTGGATCACGGCGGCGGCGAACATGAAGCAGCCCGCCATCCAGATCGCGTCGAGGAAGTTGGCGACGTGGTAGGTGCCGTTCAGCGACTGCACGCTGTAGAAGGTGTCGGCGAACAGCACCGTGCCGAGGTAGCCGGCGACCAGGCGCAGGGCGAAGCTGCGCGGCCCGGCGCCGAGCACCAGCCGGGCGCCCACCATGATCAGCATCAGGTCGCCGACCGGGTACGCCGCCGACACGAGCTTGGTGAACGTGCCCGGGGTGACGCTGACCGTGGGGCCGATGATGTACTCGTACACCAGGTAGCCGGCGCCCACCGCGATGATCGCGGCGTCGATGGCGCTGGCGCCGTCCCAGCCCGGCGTGCGCCGCCGGATGATCAGCAGCAGGCCCGCCGCCATCAGCGGGTACGCGAGCAGGTAGCCGATGTCCGCGACGCTCGGGTAGGCGACCTCCTCGTTGACCAGCGCCAGGAAGTAGAACGTGATGTCGGCCACCATGCCGGCCAGGGCCGATCCGGCCATCAGCAGCATGATCGGCCGCAGCTCCCGGTTGCGGCGGGCGGTCACCAGGGCGCACGCGGCGAACGTGGCGTTCGCGCTGACGTAGAGCGCCACCTGGGTGCCCGGCCAGAGGCCGAAGTGGACCAGCAGGTAGTACGCGGCGATGGCCAGCGGGGCGGCGGCCAGGCACACGTGCCAGCCTGCGATACGTCTGGCCGCTACGGCGCTCACGGCATTGGTCATGTTCCGAAGAGTGCCGATCCCGCGGTGCGATGCCGGTGCCGGCCGGGTGCGGTTCAGGTGCCGGCAGCGTCCATGACCGCTTCCCGGTGCGCCACCGGGTCGGGCAGGCCGCCCAGGCAGTCGTCGTACCGGACGCGGAACGCCGCGGTGGCGCGGCCCGACCAGGAGCCGGCGCCGCCGGTCGGCTCCGAGCGAAGGCGTCAGCCGGGCTGACTGACCCGTTCTCCCTCCTGGCCGCACCGCCGCTGAGGCGGTCGGGCAGAATCGGGGGCATGCGGCAGGCACGGGTGGATCACGGTGTGGTCAGCGGAACGTTCAGCCTCGACGGCCAGACCTTCGACGTCGACAACAACGTCTGGGTGGTCGGGGACGACACCGAGTGTGTGGTGATCGACGCCCCGCACGACGCCGACGCGATCCTGGCGGTCGTCGGCGACCGCCGGGTCAGCGCGATCGTCTGCACCCACGCCCACGACGACCACGTCCGGGTCGCGCCGGCCCTGCGCGAGCGCACCGGCGCGCCGATCCTGCTGCACCCGGCCGAGCGGCCGCTCTGGGAGCTGACCCACGGGAGCGACGTCACCTGGGACTCCGATCTGGCCGACGGCGACCGGATCGAGGTGGCCGGCACCGCCCTGACCGTGCTGCACACGCCGGGCCACGCGCCCGGGGCGGTCTGCCTGTACGCCCCGGAGCTGGGCTGCGTCTTCACCGGCGACACCCTGTTCCAGGGCGGTCCCGGCGCGACCGGCCGCTCCTACTCCGACGCCGGCCTGATCGTCGCGTCGATCGAGGCCAAGCTGTTCACCCTGCCCGGCGCGACGGTGGTTCACACCGGGCACGGCGACGACACCACTATCCAGGCGGAGAAACGCTGACCACGCCCGGGTTGGCCGCCAGGAACGACGCCACCCGGTCCTGTACGACAGCGGCGAAGAACGGCCGCACCGTGGCCGGCAGCTGCTCGCCGCGGTAGGTCCCCTCCTCGAACAGCGCGAACCCGGGCAGCCCCACCGAGTTCATCTCCCTGACCCGTAGCGCCCGCAGCGCCTGTGCCCACGCGGCGAGGTCGTGCCCGCCGCCGACGAAGGTCAGCGAGCTGCCGACCGCCGCGGTGATCTGGGCCAGTTTGCCGGGCTCGGTGAGGATCTTCCGCTTCATCTTCTTCGCCAGCGCCTGTACGAACTGGCGCTGGTGCCGCTGCCGGTCGTAGTCGGAGTGCGGCAGGCCGTAGCGCTGCCGCACGTAGTCGAGGGCCTCCCAGCCGCTGAAGTGCACCGGTGTGGCGCTGCTCGGGTAGGTCTTCTGCACCCCGACATACGGCCGGTGGCAGTTGTCGTGGCCGGGGCACTGCGGCAGCCGGTCCCGCATGGTGCCGTCCGGTTTGCGGTGCTCGCTGACCACGTCCTGGTCGACCGGCACGCTGATCCCGTCGATCGCGTCCACCAGCCTCCGGAAGCCCCCGAAGTTGATCACCGCCCCGGCGTCGAACGCGCTGATCCCGGTCACCGCGCCGACGGTCCGCGCCAGCAGCTCGAAGCCCTGCGCCGGGTCGTACCGCCGCTCACCGATCCGGCTCCCGAGCGCCATCGCCGCGTTGATCTTCGTGCGCTGCGCCGGGCTGCCCGACCTGGGGAACGCGGGGATTTCCACGACCAGGTCACGCGGGATGGAGAACAGGGTGGCCGCGCCCCGGTCCGCCGGGACGTGCACCACGATGATGGAGTCGGCCAGCGGCGCGGTGTGCGCGTCCCGCGGGTCGATGCCCACGAGCAGGATGTTGAGCGGGCCGCTGATGGTGACCGCGGCCAGCCCGGCGGCCGCCGGGCTGCCGGCCATCAGCAGACATCCGAGCCCCATCGCGAGCCGCGCCCGCCACGGCATACGGGCCACTCCGGCAACCCTCGTAACTCTGGTCATTGGGGGATGGTGGCAGCTTTTGGTGCGTTATGTGGCCGTATCACGGAATCACCACGACCGGCCAGCGGGCGGCCCGTACCAGGCCGGTCGCCACCGAACCGCCCAGCCGGCGGCGCCGCTGCTGGGGCGTCTCCGGCGCGACAGCGGCCGGCGACGGGCACCTCGAGCCCTTGCGTCCACGCTCGACGCGGCCCACCTCTGACCGCCGGCGTGAGGTGCTGGCAGGGTGGACGGCATGCGGATCCTGGTGGTGGAGGACGACGCCGCGGTGCGTGACTCGCTCGCGCGCACACTGCGCTTCGAGGGATATCAGGTGGAGATCGCCGGCGACGGGCTGCAGGCCCTCGACGCGGTCCGCGCCGGCCAGCCGGACGCGCTGATCCTCGATGTCAGCATGCCGCGGATGGACGGCCTGGAGGCCTGCCGCCGGCTGCGCGCCGGCGGGGTGCTGCTGCCGGTGCTGATGCTGACCGCCCGGGACGGCGTCGGCGACCGGGTGGCCGGCCTCGACGCGGGCGCCGACGACTACCTCGTCAAACCCTTCGCCCTGCAGGAACTGCTGGCCCGGATCCGGGCCCTGCTGCGCCGGTCGGCGCTGACCGCGCCGGCCGGCGCCCCGGTGGAGACCGGGGCGGGCGAGTGGCTGGCCTTTTCGGATGTACGGCTCAATCCCCGCACACGCGAGGTCCATCGGGCCGGACGGCCGCTGAGGTTGACGCGTACGGAGTTCGACATCCTCGAGGCGTTCCTGCGCCACCCGCGTCAGGTGCTCACCCGGGCCGCGCTCTTCGAGCAGGTGTGGGGCTACGACTTCGGCGAGGGATCGAACAGCCTGCACGTCTACCTGGGTTACCTGCGGCGCAAACTGGAGGCGCGGGGCGAGCCGCGGCTGCTGCACACCGTGCGCGGGGTCGGCTTCGTGCTGCGGGAGGAGCCGCTGTGAACGACCGTCGGGGAGGCGCCGCCGTGCGCGGGTTCGTCGCGCGGCTCCCGCCGGGCCGGTGGTGGCGGGCGCGCCCGCTGCACGCCCGGTTGTCGCTGCTGGTCACCGGCGCGGTGGGGGCGGCCGTGCTGGTGGTGGCGGCGGGCGCCTGGATCGCGGTCGGCCAGATCCAGCGGCACCAGGTGGCGCTGGAGCTGAGCAGCGACGCCGCGTCCATCGCGGCCAACCCGCAGCAGTGGCTGGCGACCGAGTCCTCCCGGACCCGGGACGACGGCAACCGCCCGGCGTACGGCAAGGGCGCGGGCCGCGACCGGGAGATCGGCCCGTGCTGGCAGATCCTCGACCCGGACGGCACGGCGGCCGGTGGCAGCCGCACCACGCTGCCGATCACCACCACCGCCAAGGAGATCGCCACCGGCACGCGGGAGGAGGCCGTGCAGGAGAAGATCGTGCTCGGTCCGGACGACTACATGATGCTCACCGTGCCGCTCGCCGGTGGGGGAGCGGTCCAGGTCGGCATGGACGAGGATCCCGGCGAGCGCGTGCTCACCGCGTTCGGGGTGCTGCTCGCGCTGGGCTGCGCGGCAGGCGTCGCCGGCGCGGCGTTCCTGGGGCGCACGGTGGCCCGCGCCGGCCTGGCCCCGGTGGAACGCCTGACCTCGGCGGTCGAGGACGTCGCCGTCACCCAGGACCTGGACCAGCCGATCGTGGTCCACGGCGCCGACGAGATCGCCCGGCTGGGCCGCTCGGTGAACGCGATGCTGGCCGCGATCGACGCCTCCCGTCGGGCCCAGCGCACCCTGGTCGAGGACGCCGGTCACGAGCTGCGCACCCCGCTGACCAGCATCCGCACCAACGTGGAGCTGCTGCTGGAGCTGGAACGCCGCCCGGAGCTGGCGCATCGCCTGCCTCCGGAGGAACGCGCCAAGCTGCTCGCCGACCTGGACGCCCAGGTACGCGAGCTGGCCACGCTGACCACCGAGCTGGTTGAGCTCTCCCGGGAGGAGGCCACCCGCGAGACGATCGAACCGCTCGACTTCGCCGAGGTGGTGTCCGCGGCCCTGGACCGGGTGCGCATCCGGGTGCCCGGCCTGGCCTACGACACGGCGCTCGACCTGGCCCCGGTCCTGGGCCGGCCCGGCGAGCTGGAGCGCATGGTGGTGAACGTGCTGGACAACGCCGCCAAGTGGAGCCCGCCCGGCGGCTCGGTCCAGGTCCGTCTGACCACCGCGGAGCCCGGCTGGACGGTCCTCACGGTCACCGACGGCGGCCCGGGCATCGCGGCCGAGGACCTGCCGCACGTCTTCGACCGCTTCTACCGCGCGCCGGCTGCGCGCTCGATGCCCGGCTCCGGTCTGGGCCTGGCCATCGTCGCCCAGACCGCCGCCCAGCACGGCGGCTGCGCCACCGCCGCCCCGGCCAGCGCGCCCGGTGCCGGCACCACGGTGACGATCCGGCTCCCGGCCCAGCCGCTCGCCGCGGCGTAGCGCCAAGCGTCCCGGCCCGCGCCCCCGGGGGCGGCCGCCGGCCGCGGGCGCGCCGCGAATCGGTCAGGCGGGGCCGAGGTGGTCCATCGAGCGGAGCGCCTCGACGACACCGGTGAGGTGGTCGCGCATCGCCGCCTCGGCCGCCTTCGCGGGCCAGTGGTCACGACACGCGCGCGACTCGGCGCGGTCCGCCGGTCCCGCCCCGGACCGGCCGGCGGTTGGACGGTTTCCCGACTCCGGGCGGCGAGGCGGCGCGGTCCTGTACCAGGATCAAGACGTGCACCGTCCACTTCGGCGGCACTGCGACCTGGCGGAAGAGGCGTGACAACGATGAGTGACGAGACGATCGCGATCGTCGGGGCCGGCATCGTCGGGCTGGCGATCGGCCGGGAGATCACCCTTCGCCGCCCGGGGACCAGGGTCGTCGTGCTGGAGAAGGAGCACGACGTCGCGCTGCACCAGACCGGGCACAACTCCGGGGTGGTGCACGCCGGGATCTACTACGCGCCGGGCAGCCTGAAGTCGCGGCTGTGCACGCGGGGGCGGGCGCTGCTCAAGGAGTACTGCCAGGAGCGGGACATCGCGTACGACGAGTGCGGGAAACTCGTCGTGGCGGTGCGGGCCGACGAGCTGGGGCGACTGGACGACCTGGAGAAGCGGGCGCGGGAGAATGCCGTACCGGGACTGCGGCGGGTCGATCCCGCGGGGATCCGGGAGATCGAGCCGCATGCCGCCGGCCTCGCCGCGCTGCACTCGCCGGAGACCGCCATCACGGATTTCCCGGGCGTCGCCCGGGCCTTCGCCGCCGACATCGCCGCCGCCGGGGGAGAGGTCCGCTGCGGCTGGCCGGTCGACAAGATCGCGGAGTACGGCGGTCGCACCGTGATCGCCGCGGGGCGGCGCACCCTGACCGCCGACCGTCTGATCGTCTGCGCCGGCCTCCAGAGCGACCGCGTCGCCCGGCTCGCCGGGGACCGCGCGGAACCGGCCATCGTCCCGTTCCGCGGTGAGTACATGCGGGTCGGACCGGCCAAGGCGGGACTGGTCCGCGGCATGATCTACCCGGTCCCCGACCCGCGCTACCCGTTCCTCGGCGTGCACTTCACCCGCCGCGTCACCGGCGTGGTCGAGGTCGGCCCGAACGCGGTGCTGGCCACCGCCCGCGAGGGCTACCGGCGCTCCGGGCTCTCGGTGCGCGACCTGGCCGCCGTCGCCGCGTGGCCGGGCACCTGGCGGATGGCCCGCCGGCACTGGCGGACCGGCGTCAAAGAGGTGCGCGGCTCGCTCTCCAAGACCCGCTACATGGCCGAGGCCCAGCGGTACGTGCCGGAGATCGGCGCGTCCGACGTGGTCCGGGCCGGCGCCGGCGTGCGTGCCCAGGCGCTGGACCGCGACGGCAGCCTGGTCGACGACTTCCGCATCCACCGGATGGGCGCCGTCACGGCCATCCGCAACGCCCCGTCACCGGCGGCGACGTCGTCGCTGGCGATCGCCGAGCACGTCCTGCACGCGATCTTCGACTGACCCGGGCCGTCCAGCCGGGCCGACCGGCGCCCAGGGGCGAACCGGACCACCGGGACGGCGCAGCCGAAACCGAGCAGCAGCCCCGGGGCCCTTCCCGACCGTCAGACTTCAGCGTGCGCCGAGGACTTCTTCCGTGCGGCCGGGACGACCAGCGGGGTGCCGGTCTCCGGGTCGTCGATCACCCGGCAGGGCAGCCCGAAGACCTCCTCCACCAGCGCGGCGGTGAGCACGTCGGCCGGCGCGCCGGCCCTGGCGACCCGCCCGCCGCGCATGGCGATCAGATGCGTGGCGTAACGGGCGGCGTGGTTCAGGTCGTGCAGCACCGCGACCAGCGTGCGCCCCTGCTTCTCGTGCAGGTCGGCGCAGAGGTCCAGCACCTCGATCTGGTGTGCGATGTCCAGGTACGTCGTCGGCTCGTCCAGCAGCAGCAGCGGCGTCTGCTGGGCCAGCGCCATGGCGATCCACACCCGCTGGCGCTGGCCGCCGGAGAGCTCGTCGACGCTGCGGTCGGCCAGATCGCCCACCCCGGTCGCGGCCATCGACTCGGTGACCACTGTCTCGTCCTCGGTGGACCAGCGGCGTAGGAGGCTCTGGTGTGGGTAGCGGCCGCGGGCGACCAGCTCGGCCACGGTGATCCCGTCCGGGGCGGTGGACGACTGCGGCAGCAGGCCGAGCGTCCGGGCGACGGTGCGGGTGGGCAGCGTGTGCACGTCGCTGCCGTCCAGCAGCACCGTCCCGACCGCCGGCTTGAGCAGCCGGGCCAGGGCACGGAGCAGTGTCGACTTGCCGCACGCGTTCGGGCCGATGATCACGGTGAACGAGCCGTCCGGGATGTCGACGCTCAGCTCCTCCGCGATGACCCGCTTGTCGTACGCCAGGGTCATCCCGGTCCCGCTCAGTCGGCTCATTCCTGCGCTCCTGTGGTGGTCTTCGCGAATACGGGGATCAAATCCGGCCGGCCTTGCGTTGCGAGACCAGCAGCCAGACGAGGTAGGCCCCGCCCAGCGCCCCGGTCACCACGCCCACCGGCAGCGGATAGCCGGAGTGCATGGCCAGCCAGTCCGCGCCGACGGTGAGCAGCGCGCCGACGGCCATCGAGGGCAGCAGGTTCGGGCCCGGCGCGCGGGTCAGCCGCCTGGCGATGTTCGGCGCGATCAGCGCGACGAAGTTGACCGGCCCGGCCGCGGCCGCCGCGCACGCCACCACCAGAGCCGCGGCGAGCAGCGCGCCGGTGCGCACGCGCCGGACCGGAACGCCCAGCCCGGCCGCGATGTCGTCGCCCATCTCCAGCATCCGCAGACCCGGACCGCAAGCCAGGGCGAGGAACGGGACGGCCACCACCAGCACGCCGAGCAGCGGCAGCGCCTCCTCCCAGCCCCGTCCGTCGAAGCTGCCGGTGAGCCAGAGCATCGCCCTGGCGTTCTCCATCTGCACGCCCTTGGTCAGCAGCCAGCCGCTGATCCCGTTGAGGATCGCCGCCATGCCGACGCCGACCAGGATGAACCGGTACCCGTGCAGGCCCCGCCGGCCGCCGACGAGCTGGATCAGCAGGGCCGCCGCGACACCGCCGGCCACCGCGGCGAGCGAGAGCTGGGCGCTGGTGCCGCCGAGGACCACCACGGCCAGCCCCGCGGTGCTCGCGCCGTTGACGATGCCGAGCACGTCGGGGCTGCCCAGCGGGTTGCGGGTGAGTGACTGGAAGGTCGCGCCGGAGGCGGCCAGGGCCATGCCGACCAGGACGGCGGTGACCACCCGGGGCAGCCGCAGCTCGTTGATGATGAACGCGTGCGCGGCGGTGCCCTGACCGGCCAGGGTCCTCACCACGTCGCCGGGGGCGATCGGGAAGTCTCCGGTGCCCAGCGTGAGCACGGCCAGCACGGCCATGCCGGCCAGCGCGACGGCGCCGACGAGCACGGCGCGGGGACGGACGGTGGCCATCATTTGACGACTCGCACGAGGTAGAGGAAGAGGGGACCGCCGAGCACCGCGGTGACCACGCCGACCTGCAGCTCGCCGGGGCTGCCCAGGACCCGGCCGAGCACGTCGGCGCCGACCAGCAGCACCGGCGAGAGCACCGCCGTGTAGGGCAGCATCCAGCGCAGGTCGGGCCCGGTGAACGGGCGGACCAGGTGCGGGATGAGCAGGCCGACGAAGATGATCGGGCCGCACGCCGCGGTGGCCGCGCCGCAGAGCAGGGTGACCGCGACGATCACCAGGACCCGGATGACGCCGGGCCGGGCGCCGAGGGCGCGGGCCGCGTCGTCGCCGAGAGCCAGCGCGTTCAGCGGGCGGGCCGTGGCCAGCGCGAGCAGCAGGCCGGCCAGGATGAACGGCAGCACCCGGTGGATCGTCGGGAAGTCCGCGCTGGCCAGTGAGCCGACCGTCCAGAACCGCATCGCCTCGACCGACTCGGTGTGGGCGAGCAGGACCGCGCTCACGTACGAGTAGAGGGTGGCGTTCAGCGCCGCGCCGGCCAGCGCCAGCCGGGCCGGAGTGGCCGCGCGCCCGCCGCCCACCGCGTACACCAGCGCGGTGACGATCGCGGCGCCGATCAGAGCGAACCAGACGTATCCGGAGAAGGTCGCGATGCCCAGGAAGGCGGCGGCCGTGGCGACCGCTGCCGAGGCGCCGGCGTTGATGCCGAGCAGGCCCGGGTCGGCGAGCGGGTTGCGGGTCAGCGCCTGCATGATCGCGCCGGCCAGGCCCAGGGCGAGGCCGACGAGCAGGCCCAGCAACGTCCGGGGCAGCCGCATCTCGTGAACGATCCGGTAGTACGGCGAACCGGAGTCGACCAGGCCGGACCAGACCTCGCCGGGGGCGAGAAAACGCGCGCCGAACCCGATGCCGAGCACCAGCACGACGGCGAGCACCGCGAGCGCGGCCAGCAGCCCGGCCGCGAGCCTCCCCTGGCTGCGGACCCGCTGTTCAGAACGGGTGTCGATGGTGGACAGTGGTGGGCTCCCGTTCGCTTCCGGCGGATCCTGTTGACGCGCTTTCGGCTCGTTAGGTTAGCCTAACCATTCATCCGGTCGAGCGACCGGCCTGTTGTTCTGCGAAAGATGTGAACATGTCACTTTCCTCCTTTCCCCTGTCCCGTCGTGGCCTGCTGACGGCCGGCGGGGCCGTCGCCGCCGGCGCGGTGCTGAGCGCATGTGGCAGCAAGGATGACGACACGTCCTCGCCGGCTTCCTCGGCCGCCGCCTCCGGCCCGTGGTCCTTCACCGACGACGTGCCCAAGGAGTTGACGGCGGACCGGACGCCGTCCAAGATCGTCGCTTTCACCGGAACCGCTGCCGCGCTGGCCGACCTGGGGCTGCAGGACAAGATCGTCGGTGTCTTCGGCGAGACCAAGAAGTCCGACGGCACCGCCGAGGAGCAGGCCGGCTCGCTGGACATCGGCAAGGTCCAGATCATCGGCAACGCGTGGGGTGAGTTCTCCGTCGAGAAGTACGCCGCGCTCACCCCGGACGTGCTGATCACGCACATGTTCGACCCGGGCGCGTACTGGTACGTCCCGGACGAGTCGAAGGACAAGATCCTCGCGGTGGCTCCGGCGGCCGCGATCTCCGTCGGCCGCGTCCCGCTGACCAAGCCGATCGAGCGCTACGCCGAGCTGGCCAAGTCCCTCGGCGCCGACCTGACCGCGCCGAAGGTCGCCGAGGCCAAGGCCCGCTTCGAGAAGGCCGCCGCCGACCTGACCGCCGCCGCCAAGGCGTCCGGCGGCGTCAAGGTGCTGTTCGGCTCCGGTAGCCCGGACATCTTCTACGTCTCCAGCGCCGCGGTCAGCTCCGACCTGATGTACTTCAAGGAGCTCGGCGTCGACCTGATCCTCCCCGAGGTCAAGGGCCAGGACTACTACGAGTCCCTGAGCTGGGAGAACGCCGACAAGTACAAGGCCGACATCATTTTCCTGGACTCCCGCACCGGCACCCTGCAGCCCAAGGACCTGGTGTCCAAGCCGGCCTGGAACGCGCTGCCCGCCGTCAAGGCCAACCAGGTGTTCCCGTGGCAGGCCGTCCCGATCTACTCGTGGAACGGCGCCGCCCCGCTGCTGGAGGCCCTGACCGCCGCGATCAAGAAGTCCAAGAAGGTCGCCTGACCTGCGCCCCGCCGCCGGTGCCCGGCACCGGCGGCGGGACCGCGGCGTCCTGTCCGGCGCGGGTCACCACCTCGCCGGACCAGCGCAGCGCCCCGCGGTCGGCCAGATAACGCACGTGCGCCATGGTCTCGGCGATCGCGCCGACCCGCATCGCACCGATCTGCGCCCACGGCCGTGACCAGGTCAGGCCAGCGGCCAGCTGCCAGATCGTGGGCGCCCCCAGCTTGTCCACGACCGCCACGACCTCCTCGCACCGCTGGTCGTGATGCGCCCGCAACTGCCGGGCGCGCGCCGCGATGCCCCGGAACCGGTACTCGTGCGCGGGCAGCGCCTCCAGTTCGTCGTACCCCGCCACCTTCGTCAGCGATTCCAGGAACGCCTCGAGCGGCGACGAGCCGGGCCGCTGCAGGCCGATGTTGGGACTGATCCGCGGCAGCAGGTGATCGCCGGTGAGCAGCACCCCGGCGTCCGCCTCGACCAGGCAGATGTGCCCGGGGGTATGCCCCGGGGTCCACACCGTGGTCAGTCTGCGCCCCTTGACCGGCACCGGGTCGCCGTCCTCGAGCAGCACGTCCGGCTTGGCCGGTGCGGAGAGCCGGTGCTGCCCGATCGTCCCGGCCAGCACCGCGATCTCGTCCTCCGGCACCTGGTGCGCCCGCAGCCACTCGGCGGGCGAGCCGCCGGGCGTCAGCGCGTCCCGCTCGGCCGGGTGCATGGCCACCCAGGCGCCCCGGTCCTGGAGCCGCTTGGAGAGCCCGTGATGGTCCGAGTGCACGTGCGTGACCACCACACCGGCCACGTCGTCAGCGGTCGCCCCGGCCGCGGCCAGCCCGTCCCGCAGTGCCGCCCAGCCCTCGTCGCTGTCCCAGCCCGGGTCCACGACCACCACCCCGTCGTCGCCCGGGATCAGGTAACAGATGGTGTATCGCAGCGGATTGTCCGGGATCGGCACCGGCACCGACCAGATCCCACAGGTCAGCCGGCCCGCCGCCGGCAGCGTCCAGGCGCCGTCGGTCAGCCGCTCCACCGGGGGCAGGACGCGCGCCCGCCAGGCCTCGTGCTGCGCGACACCGGTCACGACGATCCCGGCTGCCATCCCGTACCCCACTTCCTAGACGGACCCGGTCCAGGAATACGACCCTAAACCGATCGGTACGGGAACGGCGACGCCGGCCCCGCGGCCACTCGGTCGCACCGCCGTGCCGCTGACGGCCGGTCCCTTCCGCGGCACAGCGCCGAGCGCTGTCGCGGCGTCCTTCAACGGCAAGGGCCGCGCGCTGCCGCCAGCGGCCCCCGGCCGGGCGCGGGGCACGCGCCGCCCTCGAACCCCGCGGGGCACGCGCCGCCGCCGAACCGCGCGGCACGCGCCGCCCCCGAACCGCGGGGCACGCGCCGCCATCACGCCCAGGCGGAAGCGGGAGTCGCGCCGCGGCCCGGAGTGGCGGCGGCGCCGCGGGCACGACCGGCGGGGACGGCCGATCAGGGCGTACCGCGGAAAATCAAGCGGCGCCGGTGTAGGCGGCGAACGTCGCGGCGGACCGCCTCCGCGCGTCCTGCGGGGCGGTCCCGGAGGCGATGTCCGCCTCGGCCCACGCGTCGCTGCTCAGCCGCAGGAAGCGCTTGCCCTCCTCGGAGCCCAGCCAGGCCATGATCGCCTCGGGGTCGCGCGGCGCGTCCGGTGCGGCGAGGTGCATGGCCAGCCCGAGCAGCCCGGAGTCCCAGCCCAAGCCGACCGCGCCGGGTCCGAACTGGTCCCAGCGGTCGTCGACGTGCGCGGTGTGCTCCAGAGTGAACCGGGTGCGCTCCTCGCCCTCCGGGGTGAGGCGGACCTCGATCCAGCTGATGCCGCCGCCGAACTCCCAGGTGGCGGCGAACGAGCGCGGCTTGTCGCAGCTGGTGATCGTGCCGCCGGCGTTGCCCTCGAACTGGTACTTCCCGCCCTCGCGCAGCTCCCCGGAGACCGGCAGGAACCAGCGCTCGATGCGCTCCGCGGTGGTCACCACGTCCCACAGATCGTCCAGGTCGGTGTCGTAGACCTGGCTGATCGTCAGAACCCGGGCCTCGCCGGCCTCCAGGGTCCGGTCGCCCAGCGTGCGGCGAACGCTGCTGATCTGCTCGGTCACGTCGATCATCGGGTCTCCTCCAAGCTGTCGGAAGCGGCCAGCCGCCGCTGTCGTTTTCCGCGGGCGACCTCGGTGGCCATCGCGGCGAGGCGCGGCGTCCAGAACCGCCGGAACCGGCTCAGCCACTCGTCCGCCTGGCGCAGCGCGGTGTCGTCGACCGCGTAGAGCCGCCGCGCGCCGTCCGGCCGGACGGTGGCGAAGCCGTTGTCCCGCAGCACCTTCAGGTGCTGCGAGACGGCCGGCTGGGAGATGCCGAACTCGGCGCGGATCACCGCGGTCACCGCGCCGGAGGTCTGCTCGCCGTCGGCGAGCAGCTCCAGGATGCGGCGCCGGACCGGATCGCCGAGCACGTCGAACGCATGCACGCGGGCACCCTATCAGACGAGACTTATATAAGAAGCACCTTAGAGCCCGGAGCCGGAAAGCGGGGAAGCGGGCCGGGGGAGTAGGGTCCCGGCCCGCTTCCGCTCCTGGCCCGCGCAGGGGAGGGCGGGTCAGAAGTCGTCGGCCGTCCGGATCCGGGAGCGGATCAACTGGCCGGAGGCGGTCAGCGTGCTCGCCCCGGAGAAGGAGGCGGCCTCCGCGCTGGCCGGCAGCGCGAAGAACGCCACGGCCGAGGCGGTGGCCACGGCGAACGCCGAGGCCGGAATGACTTTCAAGCTACGCTTCAACGCTGCGTCACCTTAGGGGAGGGAAATTTGGGAGCGCTCCCAAATCTGGGTGACGACTGTAACCCGCCTCTGGATACGTGTAAAGATCGCCCCGGGATCAATCGCATCGCCACGGCCGGCGCGGCCGCGGCTGATGCGACGAGGGCGGAACGGCGGTGGCCGCGGCGGCCAGCGCCGCCGCGGCCACCTTGGCGTCCTTCAGGTCGGCCGGGTCACGGGTCACCTGGTGGCGCAGCAGCAGCGACTGCCACTGCCGCCGCCAGGCGCGCACGGCCAGTTCGGTGCCGGGGTCGGCGACCAGGACCATGCAGCCGGCCGCGTCCACCAGCGCGTCCCAGTCGCCGACGTCGCCGGACCGCTCGGCCCGCTCCTGCAGCAGGTCGAAGAGAACTCCCCATCCGATGACGAGATCGGGGTGGCCCGCCGGGGCCCCGTGCAACAGCCGGTAGATCTCGTCAATGGCGTGCTCGAGGCCGCGGGGGTGCTCCGCGTCCACCGTGAACGCCACGACGAGGGCCGTGTGGATGAACTCCTCGCCGTCCATACACCAAACGGTAGACGTGGATACGCGCGGGTCAAGCCCTATGTAGATTTATTCCGGGGCAACCGGCGCCACCGCCGGCGTGGGGATGACTGCGCGGCGTTCAGGCAGTCCCGGCCGAAGAGGACAGGGATCTGTCCGGACCGGATGGTGGCGCCGGTCGGGTCGGCCGGGGAGAGGTCGCCGGCCCTCTGCAACTGCCCGAAGAAGTCGACGCCCTCGACGGCGCCGCCCTGGGCGACCGGGCCCCGCCATCGACAGGGGTCGGTCTTTCTCTCCCGGCGGCTGCGGCAGAATGGGAAAGATGAGTGACGGTACAGAGTGGACGGACATCAGGTCCGGCGACGCGGACGACGTCCCGGCCGTGATGGCGCTGCTCGACGGTGCGGTGCGCTGGCTCACCGCGCGGGGCCGCCCCGGCCAGTGGGGCACCGAGCCGCTCTCCGGGAGCCGTCGGCTCACCACGCTCATCGCCGGGATCGCCGCCGCCGGCGATCTCCACCTCGCGGTCCGCGGCGGCGTCGTGGTGGGCGCCCTCGGCATCGGGAAACCCCCGGCCCACGTGTCGCCGGCGCCCGAGCCCGAGATCTACATCGTGCTGCTGGTGGCCGACCGGGACCACCCCGGCCGGGGCATCGGCCGGCACCTGCTGGCGCACGCCCGCCGGCTCGCCGTCGCCGCCGGCGCCCGCCTGCTCCGCGTCGACTGCTACGCCGGGGACGACCAGGCCCTGGTCCGTTACTACGAGAGTCAGGGCTTCACCGCGACCCAGCGGTTCACCGTGCCCCAGGGCGACAAGCGGTGGCCCGCCCAGGTGCTGGAGCAGCGTCTGGGCTGACACCCGGCCGGGCGGGCGGTCAGCGCCCCGGCGCGGTGCCGATCGCCAGCAGGTGCGCGCTGGTGGCGGCCAGTTCCGGTTCGGCGGAGTAGATCCGGGCCAGCTGCAGCGCGCCGGCGAGCCGGCGATTTTACCTCGCCGCGGAACGTTGTCGCAGGTCACAGGCGGCGGGACAGGTGGTCGAGGCGGTCCGGGCCGGGCATATCGTGCTCCGCGATGAAGATCTTCAGGAAGGTGTCGCACCCGATGCCGGCGGCGTTGCGGGCCGGGGTCAGCGTGGCCGTCCCGTTGCTGGTGGTGCTGGTGGCCGACCGGCCGGAGTGGTCGATGTACGCCGCTTTCGGCGCGTTCACCTCGCTCTACGGGCGGACCCGGTCCGGCCGCCCCCGGCTGATCATGCAGGCCGGCGCGGCCGCCGCGCTGATCACCGCGGTGCTGCTCGGCGTGCTGGTGGGCTCGCTCGCCGAGCGGAACTGGCCGGCGGTCGCGGTGGTCGGGCTGGTGGCCGCCGCCGGGACGGCGATCGCCACCGCCGAGCAGTGGCATCCGCCCGGCGCGCTGTTCCTGACATTCGCCTTCGGGGCGGTGGCCTCGGCACCGCATCACCTCGCCGACGTGCCGGCCGCCGCCGGCGTGGCCTCGGCCAGTGCCGCGTTCTCGCTGCTGGTGGGCAGTCTACGCGGGAGGCGGCCAGCCGGCGGCCGGACCGGGCGGCCGCCGGTGGAACGGGGTGACGCGGAACCGGGCCGGGTCTGGCACCGGCTGCGCGCGGTGGACGTGCGCGAGGCGGTCTGGTGCGGCGTGGCCGCCTCGGTCGCCGGGATCGTGGCCACCGGCCTGGGCATCGGCCACCCGTACTGGGCGACCGTCGCCGCGGTGGCTCCGCTGAGCGTGGCCGGCCGGTCGGCGCGGTTGCTGCGGGCCGGGCACCGGATCGGCGGGACCCTCGTCGGCCTGGTGGCCGCGGCCGGCGTGCTGGCGCTGGGCCTCGGGCCGTACCCCGCGATCCTGGCCCTCGCTGTGCTGCAGATCGGCGCCGAACTGGTGGTCGGGCGGCACTACGGCCTGGCCATGGTATTCATCACGCCGCTGGCGCTGCTGATGAACCAGATGGCCGCGCCGCGGGCGATCAGCGAGCTGCTCTGGGACCGGGGCGTCGAGACCGCTGTCGGAGCCGCGGTGGCCTGCGCGGTGATCCTGCTCGCGGCGCCGCGGGCCCGGGGGCCGGCCCCTCGCCGGGTGGGCGAGGGGCCGGGCTCGAGGTAGGACCGCCGGATCGGAGGGAATCAGCGGGCGAGGTGGTCGCCCTGGTAGGGCAGCTTCGGCGCGGCGGCGCGGGCCGCGGCGCGCAGGCTGCCGTCCGGGTAGAAGCCGGACCTGGTGAGCGCCAGGGTCAGCACGGCGTGCGCCGCGCCGTCGCCCAGCTCGGCGAGGGCCTTGGTGCTCAGGTTGTTGATGTCGTCGCAGGCCTGGTGGTAGCAGGCGTCGTACGGCGCGCCGGCCGTACCGCCGTACACCGTCGCCTGCTCCGCCGTCTTCTCGCCCTCGGCACCGCTGAACAGGCCGCCGGCCGGGATGCCGACCTCGATGAACGGCCCGTAGTCGCTGCGGCCGTCGAACGCGGTCGGGTCGGTGGCCAGGCCCTGGTCGGCGAAGTACTCGGTGAACAGCCCTTCGATCTGCTCGGAGCCGGCCGGGCCGGACGCGCCGGTGTCCGAGCCGTCGCCGTCGTAGACGAAGCGGACGTAGTTCGGCGAGCCGACCATGTCGAAGTTCAGGTTCGCGAAGATCTTGGCGAGCTCGGCGTCGCTCAGGTTCGCCACGTAGTGCTCCGAGCCGAGCAGACCCGACTCCTCGGCGCCCCAGAAGGCGAAGCGCACCTTCTGCCGCGGCTTGACCTTCAGCTTGGCCAGCTGGACGGCGATCTCCAGGTTGGTGGCCGTGCCGCTGCCGTTGTCGTTGATGCCGGGCCCGGCGACCACCGAGTCCAGGTGGGCGCCGACCACCAGCACCCGGTCGGCATCGCCGCCCGGGCTGTCGGCGATGATGTTGCTGGTGACCGCGTTCGCGTCGACCTGGGTGCTGGTCTGCACCCGGACCGTCACGCTCCCGGCGGACGCGGCGGCGTCCAGCGCGCTGCCGTCGGCGAAGCTCAGCCCGACCACCGGGATCGCGGCCGGCCCGCCCAGCGTGCCCTGGAAGAGTTCGGTCCGCCCCTCCTGGCCCTCGTTGAAGATGATCGCGGCGTCGTACCCGGCGGCCGCGGCGTTCGCGGCCTTCACCGCGAAGTCGCAGCCACCTCGCTGGATCAGCGCGATCTCCGGCGCGGACGCCGAGGCCGGCGCGAAGTCCGACGCGGCGCAGCCGGCCGTGGAGCTGGGCTCGGCGGTCGGCGGCAGGACGTTGTTCAGCGCCGGCACCACCCGGCCGGTGACGTCGCCGCTGGCCGAGTAGTCGTAGGTGACGGTCTCGTAGGCCGGGCCGGCCGGGGAGACGCGGGTGAGCCGCGCCGGGGCCAGCTCCCGGTAGAAGGGGAAGGTGAACTTCTGCTCGGTCACTCGGTATCCGGCCTGCTTGAGCACGCCGGATACGTACGCGGCGCCGGCCGCGAAACCTGGCGTGCCGGAGGCCCGGGTCCCGTCGTTCTGGTTCGCGATCCGCTGCAGCACGCGCTCGTGACCGAGGATCCCGGCCACGGTGACCGCGTCGCGCAGCTTCCTGGTGCTGATCTCGTCCACCGCGGACGCCTGCTGCGGAGCCAGGGTCACGACCAGAGCGGCGGCGAGCGGGACGGCGATGATGCGTTTATGCAACGTGCTTCCTCCACATTCGGCGATCTCGGCGGCCGTGCGCCGCCGCCGGTGTCGTCGGCCGCGCCCACGGCATCGAGGGTGATCAGCGTCCGCAGATTAGCTGACGTGAATGTGGCGGGGAAGCGCCGCCGTGTCACTCTGGGGAAAGTCGGAAAGCGGAGGAAAAGCCATGAGCGGCGAGATTTTCGAGTACGCCGGAGCCACCGTCGAACTGGTCGACGCCTCCACGATTCTGGCGGCGGCCCGCGTCAATCCGGTCGAACTGGTACACCGCGCCCAGTGGCCGGCCGGAGTCCACCGCGTCGAGGTCACCGTCTCGAGCGCGGACACCACGAGCGGCCCGATGCACGTGTTCGTCGCCCGCATCCACGCCGGCGCCGAGCCGATGACCACCGAGCGGATGCGTGCCATGGTGCTCGGCCGGGACCCGATCGGCGTGCTGCTGTCCAAGCGGATCGCGGAGGGCGACCCGGTGGCGACCCGGATCGTGGACGGGGTGGGGTCGGCGGCCGCCGCGGCGTACCGCAAGCTGGGTCTGGACAAGCCGAGCGGCCCCGCGGCGAACCGGCGGCCGGGCGCCTTCGCGGACGCCGGCGTCGGCCTGCAGGCGCAGGTCGACCGGGAGGACGGCGGCGACGTGGTCCGGCTGCGGTCGGAGGTGCCGCGCGACGAGGTGACCGCGAACCACCTGCGTGCGTTCGTCACGCTCACCCTGCAGGCCGTCACCGAGCTGTCGGAGCCCGACGCGCTGCGCGGCCGGCGCTACGTGTTCAGCCGCGAGGCGCCGCCGCCGCCGGCTCCGGCCGGCACCGCGGAGGTCACCCTCGACATGGTCGGCGGGCTGACCGGCGTGGTGGCCGAGCTGCGGCAGATCGCGGTGTCGTTCCGGCATCCGGAGGCGATGGCGCGGTGGGGCGCGCGGCGCCCGCAGGGAATCCTGATGTACGGCCCGCCGGGCACCGGCAAGACGATGCTGTCCCGTGCGCTGGCCAACGAGATCGGCGCCGACTTCCGGGAGATCCGCACCCCGGAGATCCTGGACAAGTGGCTGGGCGGCTCGGAGCGCAACATCAAGCAGATCTTCCGCGACGCGCGGCGCTACCGGGCGCCCACGCTGATGCTGTTCGACGAGTTCGACTCGATCGTCAGCTACGCCGGGGCCGGCGGGGACGCGGCCAGCCAGGCGCTCAACGCGGTCGCCGGGATCTTCAAGCAGGAGATGAACGACCTGATCGAGGCGAACCCCAACGTGATCGTCGTGGCCACCACGAACTTCCCGCAACGGGTCGACGAGTCACTGATCCGTTCCGGGCGCTTCGACATCAAGATCAGTGTCCCGAAGCCGGACGAGGCGAGCCGTGCCGAGATCTTCCGCAAGATGATCCAGGGCCTCGTCGCGGCGCACGAGCGCGGCGGTTTCCGGATGTTCGCCGACGATCTCGACCTGGCCGGGCTCGGGGTGGCGGCCACCGGGATGACCGGCGCGGACATCAAGGAGGTGCTGCGCCGCGTCCAGATGACCAAGGCGATGCAGGACGCCCGGACCGGCGCGGCCGACCCGATCTCCCAGCAGGAGCTGCTGACCGCGATCCGGGACCTGCGCGACCACGTCTAGGCCGCGGCCCGTTCCACGATCGCGGCGATGTCGGCCCCGGCGGGGAGCGTGCCGAACGTGTGACCCCAGTCTCCGCCCAGCCGGCTGGCGCAGAACGCGTCGGCGACCGGGCCGGGGGCGTACCGCAACAGCAGCGACGCCTGCAGGACCAGCGCCATCCGTTCGACGAGGCGCCGTGCCCGTACCTCCGGATCGGTTCCGTCGGCGAGCTGGGACCGCAGGTCCCGCACCGCCTCGTCGAGGTGGCGGTCGCCGCCGCCCACCTCGGCGAAGAACGCCTCCAGGCTCTCCGGCGAGCGGCCGATCGCCCGCAGCACGTCGAGGGCCTGCACGTTGCCCGACCCCTCCCAGATCGAGTTGAGCGGCGCGTCCCGGTAGAGCCGGGGCAGGCCGGAGTCCTCCACGTAGCCGTTGCCGCCCAGGCACTCCAGGGCCTCGCCGACCACCGCCGGCTGCCGCTTGCACACCCAGAACTTACCGACCGGGATGGCCAGCCGGCGGAACGCCTGCTCCTGCGCGTCGCCGCGGACCGCCCGGTCGACGGACCCGGCCAGCCGCATCGCCAGCACCGTCGCCGCCTCGGACTCGAGCGCCAGGTCGGCGAGCACGTTGCGCATGGCCGGCTTGCCGATCAGCGGGCTGCCGAACGCCGACCGGTGCCGCGCGTGGTGGATCGCCTGCACCAGCGCGGCACGCATCCCGGACGCGGAGCCGATCACGCAGTCCAGCCGGGTCATCGACACCATCTCGATGATCGTGCGCACGCCCTGGCCCTCCTCGCCGACCAGCCAGGCCACCGTGTCGTCGAACTCCGGCTCGCTGGAGGCGTTGCTGCGGTTGCCCAGCTTGTCCTTGAGGCGCTGGATGCGGAACGTGTTGCGGGCGCCGTCCGGCAGCACGCGCGGGACCAGGAAGCAGGACAGGCCGCCCGGGGCCTGCGCCAGGACCAGGAACAGGTCGCACATCGGGGCGCTGGTGAACCACTTGTGGCCGGTCAGGCGCCAGGTGCCGTCCGCACCCGGGCGGGCCGAGGTGGTGTTGGCCCGGACGTCCGATCCGCCTTGCTTCTCGGTCATCCCCATGCCGGCCAGCAGGCCGCTCTTCGTGGCCGGGGCGCGCAGGCCGGGGTCGTACGACCGGCTGGTCAGCAATGGTTCGTAGAGCGCCGCGAGGCCGGCGTCGTGGCGCAGGGCCGGGACCACCGCGTAGGTCATCGAGACGGGGCAGGCGTGCCCGGCCTCGGCCTGCGACCAGACGAAGAAGCCGGCCGCGCGGGCCACGTGCGCGCCCGGCCGCGGGTCGGCCCACGCGGCGCCGGCCAGGCCGTGGGCCACGGCGGTGTCCATCAGCCGGTGCCAGGACGGGTGGAAGTCGACCTCGTCCAGGCGGTGGCCGTACCGGTCGTGGGTGAGCAGGCGCGGCTCGTTCCGGTTCGCCTCGTCGGCCCACCGCTGGACCTCCTCGGCGCCCGCGCGCAGGCCGAGCTTGTGCAGATCGCCGGTGGCCCACCCGGCGCCCTCACGCTCGACCGCCGCGGTCAGCGCGGCGTCGGCGGCGACGTCGTAGCCGGTCAGCGGGGGCGGCTGGTTGAACACCTCGTGCGTCACGACCGCACCCTACTCGACGGTAACCATCAGGGGTACGGTAACCATCAGGGGTAAGGTCCCGTGCCGGGCCGGAATCAGCAGGGCGCGTTGTGCGCGCCCAGGCATGGCTCGTTGCCGATCGCGTCGTTGACCCGCTCGCTGATCTGCCTGAGCTGCTTGTACTGCGCCTTGGTGAGCGCGTCGATGAGCAGCCGGCGCACCTCGGCGACGTGCCCTGGAGCGGTGGCCACCACCTTCTCCCAGCCGGCGTCGGTGAGCACGGCCAGCGTGTACCTGCCGTCGGTCGGGTCGGGCGTGCGGTAGAGCCAGCCCTTGGACTCCAGCCGGCGGGCGGTGTGCGAGAGCCGGGACAGCGAGCAGGCGCTGAACTCGGCCAGTTCGCTCATCCGGGCCCGGCGATCGGACTTCATCGAGAGGCCGGCGAGCACCTGATACTCGAAGAAGGAGACGCCGGAGGTGTGTTGCAGATCGGCGTCGAGGGCGGCCGGCAGGCGCGTGAGCATCTTCACCATGGCCAGCCAGGTGTCCTGCTCCTCGGCGTCGAGCCAGCGTGGCTCCTCGGTGCTCATGGGCACCACTTTAGCTTGACGCGTCGATCTCGCCGGTGATCCACGCGACTTGAACCATCAACTCATTCGACTTGACGCTTCAAGTCCTGTCGGCCTAACTTGAGTTGACGGTTCAAGCCTGACAGCAACGGGAGCAGTACCGATGAGCATTCTTCGCGTCGACGCCAGCATCCTCGGCCCGAACTCCGCGAGCAGTGCGCTCGCCGATATCGCCGAGGCCGCCTGGCTCGAGACCGCGCCGGACACCAAGGTCGTGCGCCGGCACGTCGGCAACGAGCCGCTGCCGTCCGACGCCTGGCAGCTCGCCGTCTCGGCCGCCTACGTGTCCGAGGCCGACCGCAGCGCCGCCCAGAACCGCGCCGTCGACCTGGCCCGTGAGCTGGCCAACGAGCTGCGCGACGCCCAGGGCGCCATCCTGGCGCTGCCGTTCTACAACTACGGCGTCTCGCAGCACGTCAAGACTTGGTTCGACCTGGCCATGGCCGGCGGGGAGAACGGCGAGAAGTACCTCGACGGCAAGCCGGTCATCGTGGTCACCAGCCGCGGCGGCGCCTACGGCCCGGGCACCCCGCGCGAGGGCTGGGACCACAACACCGACTACCTGCGCCGCGTCGTCGCCGACATCTGGGGCGCCGACCTCACCCTGATCGAGCGCGAGTTCACCCTGGTCGGCGTGAACCCGGCGCTGGACGCCTTCCTGGAGACCGCGACCGCCATGAAGGAGGCCGCGCACCAGGCAGCCGACGAGGCCGGCCGCACCCTGGCCGCCCGCTGACGCCCCCCGGCAGCCCGAGCTCGTCCCCGCCGTGCTTCGCGGCGGGGACGCTGGGTATAAGCCGCTGATGCGGCATCAGCGGGAGATCGCCCTAGGGGTACGGACCACTCAGGCGGCCGGGCTGGCCGTGGCGCTGCTCGTGCCGTTCGGGATGATCGCGGCACTCGTGGCGGCCCGGGCCGGCGCGTTGCACGACCTGGACATGCGGGTCGCCGACCGGCTGCACGCCTCGGCGCTCGAGCATCCGGCGCTGGTCGACGCGATGCTGTGGTGGAGCCTGATCCTGCATCCGAACACCTGGCGGGTGGCGGCGGTCCTGCTCGCGATCTGGCTCGCCCGGCGCCGGGAGACCGTGCTCGTCTGGTGGGTGGTGGCGACGATGGCCGCCGGGGGAGTGCTCGGCGGCGTACTCAAATTGTTGTTCGGCAGGCATCGGCCGGATCTGCTCGATCCGGTCGCCCGCGCCACCGGATACTCGTTCCCGTCCGGGCACGCGCTCAACGCGGCTCTGGGCGCGGCGGTGTTCCTGCTGGTCCTGCTGCCCCGGACGGCGGGCCGGACGAAGCGGGCGGCGCTGGTCGTCGCGGCCGTCGTCCTGCCGTTGATCACCGCGTACGCCCGGGTGGCGCTCGGCGTGCACTGGACCAGTGACGTGCTGGCCGGGATGCTGCTCGGGGTGGCGGTGCCGGCGGTCACCGTGGCCGTGTTCCAAGGACGCCGCGTCCGGGTAGAAAGCGGCGGTGTCCACATACGTTAGTCAGGCGCTGAAGAGGATCGTGCTGCCCGTCGCCGCGATCCTCATTCTGATGATCGGTCTGGGGCTGCTGGTCACGCACGTGCTGGCGCATCACTGGCCGTTCACCGTGGAGGACGGGGTCAACCGGTACTTCGCCACCCACCGCACGCACGACGAGACCGAGGTCTCCTGGTGGTTCAGCTTCCTCGGCAACACGTCGACGGTGATCGGGCTGACCGCGATCATGGCGATCGTCCTGCGGCTCACCCTGCACCGGTGGCGGGAGTCGATCTTCCTGTGCCTCGTGGTCAGCGCCCAGGCGCTGGTCTTCTTCTTCACCACGTTGGCCATCGACCGGCCGCGGCCGGACGTGCAGCGCCTCGACGCGTCCCCGCCCACCTCCAGCTTCCCGTCCGGGCACACCTCGGCGGCGTTCGCCCTCTACGTCGGGCTGGCCTTGCTGCTGGCGTCGCTGGCCCGGCCCGGCTGGCTCAAGGCGCTGTGCTGGGTGCTCGCGTTGCTGCCGGTCGCGGTCGCGCTGGGCCGGCTCTACCGGGGCATGCACCACCCCAGCGACGTGCTGTCGTCGTTCCTGAACGCCTCGCTCTGCCTGCTGGTGATGACCCGCGCGGTGCTGTCCCCCCACGTCCCCTGGAAGATATCTAAGGTGAGGTCATGGTCCCCTTCGACTTCCCCGGCGAACCGTCGCCGAACGGGTACAGCAACGTCGTGACCATCCACCCGGGCAGCCGTCTGGTGTGGACGTCCGGACAGGTCGCGGCCGGGCCGGACGGCGTGGTGCCGTCCGGCTGGGCGGAACAGACCCGCCAGGTGTTCCGCAACCTCGGCGCTGCGCTCGAACAGGCCGGCGCGACCTGGGCCGACGTGGTCAAGTTGACGTTCTACGTGGTGGACACCGACGAGCTGCCGACGGTCCGGGCGGTGCGCGACGAGTTCGTCAACGTGGCCGCCCCGCCGACCAGCACCCTGGTCAAGGTGGCCGGGCTGTTCCGCCCGGAGTTCCTCGTCGAGGTGGAGGCGGTCGCCGCCCTCTAGCGGTCGGCGGGCCGGTGACCCCCGGCCGCGCCGGACGCCGGGAGCGCCCCGGGGCGTACCGCATCGGGATCTTGACTGTGCTGGTGATCGGAGGCGGCGAAGCCGGGGCAGGTCGGAGGGCTGCCCCGGCTTCGCCTCACCGCTCAGGCCGCGACAGGAGCCTGAGCGGTGACCGGAGCCGACCCGCCCGACAGGTGCCGTAGATATGCCGGCAGGGTCAGGAACTCCGGGCACGTTCTCTCTGTGAGCAGGACCGTCAGCAGCGTCCGCGCCTGGCCGAACAGCCGGGCCGTCTCCTCGTCCAGCGCACCGGTCTCGCTGAGCACGTCCAGCTCCTCGCGGAGCATCCGGGTGACCAGGGCGGCCGTGACCGGCACCCCGTAGTCGGTGGGCGTGCCCGTGGAGATCCACTGCCAGAGCTGGGCCCGGCAGATCTCCGCCGTGGCGGCGTCCTCCATCAGGCCGCCGAGCGCGACGGCGCCGCGTCCGCCGAGCCAGGCGGCGACGTACCGGAGCGCGACGCTGACGTTGTTGCGCAGCGCCACCTCGCTCACCGTCACCGCGGGACCTCTGACGCCGAGCAGTTCGGCGGCGCCGACCCGCACGTCGTCGCGCTTGCGGACGATCTGGTGCGGCTCGTCGCCGAGCCACTGGTCGAAGACCTCGCGGCAGGTGGCGACCAGTCCGGGGTGCGCCACCCAGGAGCCGTCGAAGCCGTCGCCGACCTCGCGCCGCTTGTCCTGGCGGACCTGGTTGAGCGCGCGCTTCGCGGCCACCGGGTCGCGGCTGGGCACCACCGCCGCCATCCCGCCGATGGCGTGCGCGCCGCGCCGGTGGCAGGTCTTGACCAGCAACTCGGTGTACGCCCGCAGGAACGGCGCGGTCATGGTGACCTGGGAGCGTTCGGGCAGGACCACGTCCGGCCGGTTCTTGATCATGCTGAACAGGTAGTCCCAGCGGCCCGCGTTCAGCCCGGCCGAGTGCTCCCGCAGCTCGTAGAGGATCTCGTCCATTTCGAACGCCGCGTTGATGGTCTCGATCAGCACCGTGGCCCGGATCGTGCCACGCGGGATGCCGAGCAGGTCCTGGGCGAACACGAAGACGTCGTTCCAGAGACGGGCCTCCAGATGCGACTCCAGTTTCGGCAGGTAGAAGTAGGGGCCGGAGCCGCGCTCGAGCTGCTTGCGCCCGCAGTGGAACAGGTAGAGACCGAAATCGAACAGCGACGCCGAGACCGCGCGGCCGCCGATCCGCAGGTGACATTCCGGCAGGTGCCAGCCGCGCGGGCGCACCATGATCGTCGGCAGGGTGTCGCCGACCTGGTAGCGGCGGCCGTCGGCGGCCGTCCAGTCCAGCGTGCCGTCCAGCGCGTCCTTCAGGTTGAGCTGGCCGAGGACGACGTTCTCCCAGGTGGGCGAGGTGGCGTCCTCGAAGTCGGCCATCCACACCCGGGCGCCGGAGTTGAGCGCGTTGATGGTCATCTTCCGCTCGGGCGGTCCGGTGATCTCCACCCGGCGGTCCATCAGGTCGGGACGCGGGGGAGCGACCCGCCACGTGGCGTCGTCGCGGATGTGCCGGGTGGAGCCGAGGAAGTCCAGTTCGGTGGTGCGGGTGGCCCGGCGGCGCCGGCGGCGCTCCAGCAGCTGCACCCGGCGGGCGCCGAACTCGCGGTCCAGCGCGACGACGAACGCCACCGCCCCGGGGGTGAGGATCTCGGCGTACCGGCCGGTCGTGGCGCCGGTGAGGGTGACCTCTTCGCCGCCCATCAGAACTGCTCCGCCTCGGTCGAGCCGGACAGCGCGGTGGTCGAGCTCTCCGGGTTCAGCGCGGTGGAGACGGCGTCGAAGTACCCGGTGCCGACCTCGGCCTGGTGCTTGGTCGCGGTGTAGCCGTCGGCCTCGGCGGCGAACTCCGCCTCCTGCAGCTTCACGTAGGCGCTCATGCCGCTCTGCGCGTAGCCGCGGGCCAGCTCGAACATCGAGTGGTTCAGCGCGTGGAAGCCGGCCAGCGTGACGAACTGGAACTTGTAGCCCATCGCGCCGAGCTCCTTCTGGAACCGCGCGATGTCGGCGTCGTCCAGGTTCTTCTTCCAGTTGAACGACGGCGAGCAGTTGTACGCCAGCAGCTTGCCCGGGTGCACGGCGTGCACCGCCTCGGCGAACTTGCGGGCGAACGCCAGGTCCGGCTTGCCGGTCTCGACCCAGAGCAGGTCGGCGTAGTCGGCGTAGGCGATGCCGCGGGCGATCGCCGCGTCGTCGCCGGGCCGGACCCGGTAGAAGCCCTCGGAGGTGCGCTCGCCGGTGGTGAACGGCTTGTCCCGGTCGTCCACGTCGGAGGTGAGCAGGTCCGCGGCCAGGGCGTCGGTGCGGGCGACCACCACCGACGGGACACCCGCCACGTCGGCCGCCAGGCGGGCCGCGTTGAGCGTGCGGATGTGCTGCTGGGTCGGGACGAGCACCTTGCCGCCCAGGTGGCCGCACTTCTTCTCGCTGGCCAGCTGATCCTCCCAGTGCACGCCCGCGGCGCCGGCCGCGATCATGGCCTTCATCAGCTCGAACGCGTTCAGCGGGCCGCCGAAACCGGCCTCCGCGTCGGCGACGATCGGGGCGAACCAGTCCCGCTCGTGCCGGCCGGCGGCGGTGTCGATCTGGTCGGCGCGCAGCAGCGCGTTGTTGATCCGCCGGACCACCGCGGGCACCGAGTTCGCCGGGTAGAGCGACTGGTCCGGGTAGGTGTGCCCGGAGAGGTTCGCGTCCGCCGCGACCTGCCAGCCGGACAGGTAGATCGCCTTCAGCCCGGCCCGCACCATCTGCGTCGCCTGGCCGCCGGTCAGCGCGCCGAGCGCGTTGATGTAGTCCTCGGTGTGCAGCAGCTCCCACAGCCGCGCCGCGCCCCGCTCGGCGAGGGTGTGCCGTTCCTGCAGCGTGCCCCGCAGCCGCACGACATCCTGCGCGGTGTAGTCGCGCTTGACGCCGGTCCAACGGGGGTCGCCGGCCCACGCCCGAGTGAGGTCCGCAGCGGTACCGCCCCTGGTGGCAAGCTCAGTCATCGAAGATCCCTTCCCTGCTCTGTCGCGTTCCTCCGCGTTCTGCCGCGTGGAAGAACTTCACTCTCAGGGATCCCACCCGCCACTCTGAAGGCCTTTTCCAACAGAAGAATCGCGGAATTTCTGCTAAGTTGAAACCCGTGAGCGCTTCACCTTCACCGGACGTCGATCTGGTCACGCTCGGGCAGCGTCTGCGGCATCTGCGACGGTCCAAGGGCCTGACGCTGGAGCAGCTCAGCGCGGCGGCCGGCCGGGCGCCGTCGCAGCTGTCGCTGATCGAGAACGGCAAGCGCGAGCCGAAGCTCTCCGTGCTGCAGGCGCTCGCCGCCGCGCTCGGGGTGACCCTGCAGGACCTGCTGCGCGCCGAGGCGCCGAGCCGGCGGGCCGCCCTGGAGATCGAGCTGACGCATCTGCAGAAGAACCCCGCTTATTCCGCTCTCGGCCTGCCGGTCGTCAAGGGCGGCCGGCGGCTGCCCGCGGATGCCCTGGAGGCCCTGATCGGGCTGCACCGCGAGCTCAACCGGGTGCTCACCGAGCAGAGCGCCACCCCGGAGGTGGCCCGGCGGGCGAACGCGCAACTGCGGGTGGAGATGCGCCGGCGCAACAACTACTTCGCCGAGATCGAGGCCGCCGCGAACGACATCCTCCGGTCGGTACGGCATCCGACCGGCCCGCTGTCCCAGCGCGGCATCCTGGACATCGCCGCGCAGGTCGGGTTCACCCTGCACTACGTGAACGACCTGCCCAGCTCCACCCGCTCGGTGACCGACCTGAAGAACCGCCGGATCTATCTGCCGCAGGTGGCGAGCGGCCGCGGCCACGACCCGCGCGGGGTGGTGCTGCAGACGCTCGGGCACTTCGTGCTCGGCCACAACGACCCGGCCGACTACGGGGACTTCCTGCGCCAGCGGGTCGAGGTGAACTACTTCGCGGCGGCGCTGCTGATGCCGGAACGGTTCGCGGTGGACTTCCTCACCGCGGCCAAGGCCGACCGGGCGCTGGCCATCGACGACTTCCGTGACGCGTTCGGGGTGTCGTACGAGACGGCGGCGCACCGGTTCACCAACCTGGCGACCCAGCACTTCGGGATCCCGGTGCACTTCGCGCGGGTGCACGAGAGCGGGATCGTCTACAAGGCGTACGAGAACGACAACGTGCGTTTCCCGTCCGATGTGACGGGCGCGATCGAGGGCCAGCCGGTGTGCCGGAAGTGGGCGTCCCGGACGGTGTTCGAGGCCGACGATCCGTATTCGTCGTTCTATCAGTTCACCGACACCGTGGCGGGGACCTACTGGTGCACCGTGCACGTGGAGTCCACGCGGTCCGGGGAGTTCTCGGTGACGGTCGGGACACCGTACGAGCACGCGCGCTGGTTCCGGGGCGGGGACGTGTCCGGGCGCACCGTCTCCACCTGTCCCGATCCGGACTGCTGCCGGCGGCCGCCGGCGCCGCTGGTGGACCGCTGGGCCGGGAACGCCTGGCCGTCGGCGCGGGTGCACTCGCACCTGCTCGCGGCCCTGCCGCCGGGGACGTTCCCGGGCGTCGACAACCGGGATGTGTACGACTTCCTGGACCGCCGGGCCTGAACCAGCCGCGGGCGCGGCATCGCCGGCCGTCCGGCGCCGCCGACGTCCTTCTCCGCTGAGCGGCCCGACCGCCGGTGCCCTCGGTGGTGATCGAGCGGACCGGCGACCCGGGGCCCGCTCGGTGCGTACCTGGCGAGGCTTGTGGGTGTTGCCCTAAAGATTCCTTAACAGTGTTTACTGTTAACTACATTTCATTTACGTTGATGAACACGTCGTCCCTCCTCTTCAGGCAAGGAGCTCCTGATGAGACGCCGATTCACCCTGCCCGCCCTGACCGTCGCGGCGGTCACCGGTTCCCTGTTGGTAGCCGCCTCCCCGGCGTTCGCGCACGGCTACATCTCCTCCCCGCCCAGCCGCCAGGCCAACTGCGCCAGCGGCAAGGTCGCCAACTGCGGCGACATCATCTACGAGCCGCAGAGCGTCGAGGCGCCGAAGGGCTCCACCCAGTGCAACGGTGGCGGCAGCCGGTTCGCCGTGCTCAACGACAACAGCAAGAACTGGCCGGCCGCCAGCGTCGGCCAGACGGTCACCTTCAACTGGACCCTGACCGCCCGGCACTCGACCTCGACCTGGGAATACTTCATCGGCAACACGCTGCTCGCGTCGTTCAACGACGGCGGCGCGCAGCCCGGCGCCACCAAGTCGCACACGGTCAGCATGAGGGGCTTCACCGGCCGGCAGACCGTGCTCGCGCGGTGGAACATCGCGGACACGGTGAACGCGTTCTACTCCTGCGTGGACCTGAACATCGGCGGCGGGGCGTCGAACCCGACCCCCACGCCGGCCCCGACGGCGACGCCCACCCCGGCACCCACCGCGACCACCCCGCCGGGCAACCCGGGCAGCACCACCTGGGCGGCCGGGACCACCTACAAGGCCGGGGACAAGGTCACCTACGCGGGCCGGTCCTACCAGTGCCGGCAGCCGCACACCGCGATCAGCGGCTGGGAGCCGCCCAACGTGCCGGCTTTGTGGACCGCGCTGTAGTCATGGTTCTTCTCGGACAGTCGAGCGGCCCGGTTCGCCGGGCCGTCTCGGCCTCGACCGCGGCGGTCCTGCTCGCCGGGTGCTCGTCGGCGCCGGCTCCCGCGCCGGCCCCGGTCGCGTCCGCCGCGGCCACCGACACCGACGTGATGTTCCTGCAGATGGGGCTGGCGCAGATCGCCGAAGGGGACCGGGTGGCCGCGCTCGCCGCGGAACGCGCCGACAACCCGGAGATCAGGGCGATCGCGGGGGAGCTGCGCGGGCAGTGGAAGGACGAGAGCGGCACCATGCGGCGCTGGCTGCTGGGCTGGTCGGCATCGGTCACCGCCGACCCGTCGGCCGGCGCGCACGCGGGACATGGGGACCTGCACGCGCTGCGCGAGTCCGACTTCGCGCAACTCGCGGCCATGCGAGGGGCGGATTTCGATCGTACGGCGGTCAGCCTCCTGCTCGGCAATCTGCACAACGGTATGGAGACGCTGCGGATGGAGTCGGCGTCCGGCGGCTATCCGCCGGCGAGGAACCTCGCCACGACGATGACCGCCACCCGTCAGTCCCAGATCCAGCGGTTGCTGCAGCTCGCGGCGTCCGGCTAGGCGAGTACGGTCGGCGGCGTGCCGGAGCTGATCGTGCCCACCGCGCCGCCGCCACCAGCGGTGAGCGGATTCGGCGGCAGCGACCGGACCGCCTCCCGCAGCGTCTGCAGCAGCGCCGCCGCCAGCGCGGAGGGGCGCCTCCTCGGCGTCGCCACCCCGACGAACCGGCACGGCGCGGGCGGCCGCAGCGGCACCGCCACCAGGCCGGCCGGATCCATGGTCAACGCCACCTCCGGGACCGCGCTGATCCCCACGCCGGCCCGCACCAGCGACTGCGCGAACTGGTAGTCCGTCCCGCGGCACGCCGTCCGCATCTCGAACCCGGCCAGCGCCGCGTAGTGCTGCAGCAGGTCGCTCTGCCAGATGCAGCCGGAGACCCAGCGCTCCTCGGCCAGGTCGGCGATCGCCAGGCTCCGTGCGCCGGCCAGCGGATGGTCCGCCGCCATCACGATCCACATCGGGTCGTCCAGCACCGGCGTCCAGACCAGCCCGGACCTGTCGCCGTCGACGACCGGCGGCGGGCCGTCGAAGTGGTAGGCCAGCGCCAGCTCGGCGGCGCCGGACCGGACCAGCGGCAGGCTGTCCTCCGGCTCGCTCTCGATCACGGTGAGCTCGACGCCCGGGTGCGCCGTCGCGAACCGGATCAGCGCGGACGGCAGCAGCCGCTGCCCGCCGCTGGTGAACGTCGCCACGGTCAGCTTCCCGGTGCGCGCGGTCGCCAGCCGGTCGATCTCGCGCTGCGCGGTGACCAGCTCGGCGGTGATCGCCTCGGCGGCGTCGATCAGCACCAGGCCGGCCTCGGTCAGCTCCACGCCGCGGGTGCTGCGCCGCACGACGGCTGTGCCCAGGCCCCGCTCCAGGGCGCTGATCTGCTGGGACACCGCGGACGGGGTGAGCCGCAGCTCGGCCGCCGCCCGGTTGAAGCTGCCCTGCCGGGCGACCTCGGAGAGCACCTGCAGCCGCCGGGAGTCGATCATCAGTTTTCCTTAGTACGACATCAGTAAGTCAGCACTACCGCTTACTACCGTACAAAGGAATCCTGTGGGGGTGAATCGTCGTGCCTGGCTCCTGTTCGTCCTCGTCTCCGTGCTGTGGGGCATCCCGTACTTCCTGATCAAGATCGCCATCGACGACCTCTCGCCGATGCTGGTGGTCGCCGGCCGCTGCGCCATCGCCGCGGCGGCCCTGCTCCCGGTCGCCGCGCTGCGCGGCAGCCTGCCCGCGCTGCGCGGTCGGCTCCCGGTGACCGGCCTGCTCGCGCTGGTCCACATCGTGGGTCCGTTCCTGCTCATCACGTACGGCGAGCAGCACATCAGCTCCTCGCTGACAGGCATCCTGATCGCGATCGAGCCGGTCGTCATCGCGCTCCTGATGGCCGGCTCCGAGCCGATCACCAACCTGCGCCTGGCCGGCCTGGTCGCCGGCTTCGCCGGGGTGGTCATCCTGGTCGGGCTCGACGTGTCCGGCGACCGGTGGGGCCTGATCGGCGCCGGGATGGTCCTGCTCGCCGCCCTCAGCTACGCCTACGCCACCAAGCTGGTCCAGCAGCACGTCGCCGACGTCCCGCCGGACGCGCTGACGGCGGCCACCACCACGATCAGCACGCTGGTGCTGATCCCGTTCGCGCTGTTCCACCTGCCGCCGGCGGGCAGCGTGGGCGCGGACTCCTGGCTGGCCCTGGGCGGGCTGGGGGTGCTGTGCACCGCGCTGGCGATGCTCGCGTTCTACCGGTTGATCGGGCTGGCCGGTTCCAACAAAGCGGGCCTGGTGACGTATGTCAACCCGGTGGTGGCGGCGCTCCTCGGTGTCGCTCTCCTGCACGAGCCGGTCGGGGTGGGGACGGTGGCGGGCTTCCTGCTGATCGTCGCGGGTTGCTGGCTCTCCACCCGCCCGGCCCGGAGCCCCGCCGAGATCCCCGTGAACGCCGTCTGACCGCCCACCCACGGCCCTGCCGGCCCGACCCCACCCGGTCCGCGCCGCCCGGTCCGCGCCGCCCGGTCCGCGCCGCCCGGTCCGCGCCGCCCGGTCCGCCTGTCCGGTCCGCGCCGCGCGGCCGCGCCGGACCTGCCCGGCTGGCGTCCGGAGACACCTCTGGACGCCGGCCCCGGCTGTTCGCCTGGTCCTGAGAGGTGTGTCAGGCCGCGAGGTGACTCTGGGCGCCAGCCGCAAGCGTGCCGGCCGGGCGTCGAAGGTGTGTCCTCCAGGTACGGAACCGGTCAGCTCACCAGGCGACGCTCCCAGACCCAGGCCGCGATCTCCACCCGGTTCCGGGTGCCCAGCTTCTGATGGACGCTCCCCAGATGCGTCTTCACGGTGCCGATCGAGATGAACAGCTCCTTGGCGATCTCCGCGTTGGTCTGTCCGCGAGCGATCAGCCGAACCACCTCCAACTCCCGCGGCGAGAGCCCCCCGTCGTCGGCGCGCGGCTGCGGCGCGGTCAGGTGCTGCAGCAGACGGACCGTGATCGACGGGCTGATCAGCGCGTCCCCGGAGACCGCCGCGCGGACCGCCTCGACCAGCAGCGCCGGGCCGGAGTCCTTGAGCAGGAAGCCGGCCGCCCCGTTGCGCAGCGCCGAGTGCACGTACTCGTCGAGGTCGAACGTGGTGACCACGACCACCTTGATCGGGTCGGCCACGCCCGGGCCGGCGAGCAGCCGCAACGCCTGCAGGCCGTCCATCCGGGGCATGCGGATGTCGAAGAGCGCCACGTCCGGGCGGAGCCGGCGGGCCGCCTCGACCGCCTCGACGCCGTCGGAGGCCTCGCCGACCACCTCCATGTCCGGCTGCGCGCCGATGATCATGCCGAAGCCGGTCCGGACCATCGCCTGGTCGTCGGCTACCAGTACCCGTATCACCAGTGCATCCTCACCTCAGAGCGGAAAGACCGCGTCGACGACCCAGCCGCCGTCGACCCCCGGGCCGGACGCGATCCGGCCGCCCGCGGCGCGGACCCGCTCGGTCAGGCCGACCAGACCGTACCCCGGCCGGTCCAGCGAGGGCCGCGGCGCCGGACCGTCGTTCGCGACCCGGACCAGCAACTGGTCCTTGGCCCGCCGGACCCAGATGTCGACAGCGGTGGCCTGCGGCGCGTGCTGGCGCACGTTGGTCAGGGCCTCCATCACGACCCGGTACACCGAGGTGGACACCTCGACCGGCAGGCCGTGCGGGTCGCCCTCCAGGTGCAGCCGGCCCGGTGGGCCGCCGGCCGCGGTGAACTGCTCGGCGAGGGCCGCCAGCTCCGGGACGCCGGCCACCGGGGCCAGCGGCGCGTCCGGTCGTGATTCCGGATCGCGCAGCACGCCGACCATCCGGCGCATCGACGCCATGGTCTCCGTGCCGGCCTGTTCGATCTGTTCCAGGGCCAGCAGGACCCGCTTCGGGTCCTGCTCGGCGACGAACCGCGCGCCCTGCGCCTGCACGACGATCCCTGTCACGTGGTGGGCGATGAAGTCGTGCAGGTCGCGGGCGAACTCGGCGCGCTGCTCGGAGCGGACCGAATCGAGCGCGCGCTGCCGGTTGCCGGCCATCATGCGCAGCGTGACGCCCAGCCCGATGGCGGCGGCCGCGCCGAGCGCCTGGATCAGGCAGAACGTGCCGTAGATGGTGGTGTGCCCGGCGCGCAGCGGCATCACGCTGACCGCGGCGCCGGTGATCACCAGCGCGACGACCGCCGGGCCGGGCTGCGCGGTGCGGGCCACCAGGGCGAGCACGACCAGCAGCGCGGCCGACTCGGCCAGGCCCCACAGCCCGCCGTAGGGATCGGCGAGCGCGAGCATCGCGGTGACCGTCAGGGACACCAGGGAGACAGCGATCGCGGCGGCCGGCAGCATCCGCGAGCCGGGCCGGTAGTGCGGCAGCCAGACCGCGGCGGCCGCCACCGCGAGCAGCACCTGGCCGCCGAAGAGCCGGCTCACGCTCATGCTGGCGGTCACGTCCACCAGGCCGATCAGGGCCATCGCGCCCAGCCCGGCCACCTGCAGGACACCAACGAGAATGCGGTTCATCGTGACCCAGCGTAGGTGGACGACCCCGGGTCCCCATCGGCCGAAAGTAAGAGTCGCCGCGCCCTGAAGCCCGACCGGGAGCCGATGTGCCGGCCGCTGCCGATCGATCAGGATTCCTCCCGTCCGGTTCCCAGCTTTCCTGGAGCTTTCATGCAGACGCAGTCCTCACCTCCGGCCGCCCGGGACGCCCTGGCGGCGGTCGCGGCCGTCGACCTGGTGAAGGTGTACGGCACCGGTGACACCGCGGTACGCGCCCTCGACGGGGTCACTGTCGGCTTCGAGCGCGCCCGGTTCACCGCGATCATGGGACCGTCCGGGTCCGGCAAGTCCACGCTGATGCACTGCCTGGCCGGGCTGGACACGGCCAGCTCCGGCCAGGTGCTGCTCGGCGGCAGCGACCTGACCAAGCAGTCCGACAAGGTGCTCACCAAGGTGCGCCGGGAGCGGATCGGCTTCGTCTTCCAGTCGTTCAACCTGCTGCCGCAGCTCACCGCGGCCCGCAACATCACGCTGCCGCTGGACCTGAGCGGCCGGAAACCGGACGCCGAACTGCTGGACCGGCTGGTCACCACGCTCGGCCTGGTCGGCCGCCTCGGGCACCTGCCCAGCGAGCTCTCCGGCGGCCAGCAGCAGCGGGTCGCGCTGGCCCGGGCGCTGGTGTCGCGGCCCGAGGTGCTCTTCGCCGACGAGCCGACCGGCAACCTGGACTCCCGGTCCGGCGCCGAGGTGCTGGGCCTGCTCCGCGACTCGGCCCGGCAGTTGGGCCAGACGATCGTGATGGTCACCCACGACCCGGGCGCGGCCGCCTACGCCGACCGGGTGGTGCTGCTCGCCGACGGGCAACTGGCCGGGGAGATCCACCAGCCGGACATCGCCTCGGTGACCGACGCCCTGCAGCAGCTGGCGAGTGCCCGATGAACACGATCCTGCGCACCCAGCTGGCGGGCGTCGTCCGGCGCCCGGCGCGGATGCTTCTCACCGGCCTGGCCGTGCTGGTCGCCTCGTTCGTCGTCTACGCCACCGTGCTGGCCCAGCAGATCACCGAGCGCAGCGTGCTGGACGGCCTGAGCGGCACCCCGGAGGCTGTCGATCTGGTCGTCCGGGACGGCAGCATCAGCGACAAGCAGCTCGCCGCGATCAACGCCATCCCCGGGGTCTCCCGGACCGCCGCGCGGCTGGGCATCGGCGCCGGCCTGGGCGGGCAGTACCTCAACGTCACCGCCGATCCGGGCAGCGGCCCGCTGGCCCTGGTCACGGTGAGACAGGGGCGGTATCCGGGCGCGGCCGGCGAGATCGCTGTCACGCCGCGCACGGTCCAGCTGCTCGGCCTGACCGTCGGCTCGACCGCGACCATCGATCCGGGCACCGGCCGGAAGGTGCCGCTCAAGGTGGTCGGCGTGGTCGATCCGCCGCAGGACTTCGGGTACGACGCGTACGCCCCGGCGAGCACCGTCATGCGGCTCACCGACCTGCCGTACCTGCAGCAGATCGACGTCGACGTGGACGCCGGGACCGACGCCGGCCCGGTACGCGACCGGATCGAGGCGTTGTTCGCCGGCGCCAAGCCGGAGGATCGGGCGAACGTGGCCACGGGGGCCGACGTCCGGCTCGCCGAGGCGCGCGACGCCGCCGACCAGATCGACCAGGTGTTCGCCGTGGTCGGGATGTTCGTCGGGATCGCCGTCGCGGCGGCCGGCCTGATCGCCGCCAGCACGTTCCGGATCGTCTTCGCCCAGCGGATGCGGCAGCTCGCCCTGCTCCGCGCGGTCGGCGCCGGCCGCGGCGCGACGTTCCGCGCCCTGGCCACCGAAGGAGCCCTGACCGGCCTGGTCACCGGCGTCACCGGGGTGCTCGCCGCGCTCGCCGCCGGGCACCTGGTGCCGGCCGCGCTGCGGGGGCTCGGCTGGCACGTGCTCGGCCCCGGCGTCCCGCTGCTCCCGGGGCTCGGCACGGTGCTACTGGCCGTGGTGATCTCGGTGGTGGCGGTGCTCGCGCCGGCGGTCTCCGCGTCCCGGGTGGCACCGCTCGAAGCCCTGCGCGCCGCGGCCGGCACCGGCGCCCGCACCGGGATCGGCGTGCTCCGCTGGATCGCCGGGCTGGTGCCGCTGGCCGCTGCGCTGGCCGTGGCCGCCTACGTCCACGCCAACCTGCCCGGCCCGGACGAGGAGAACTACGACGCGCTGCGGATGCTGCTGGCCGTGGTCGCCTCCGGGGCGCTCGCCTTCGTGGCCCTGATCGCGCTGGGCCCGGTCCTGGTCCGGCCGGTCCTGGTGGTGGCCGGCTGGCCGCTGCGCCGGCTCGGGCCGGTCGGCCGGCTCGCGGTCGGCGGGGTGGGCGGCAGCGCGCGCCGGGCCGCCGCGGTGTCGGTGGTGGTGGCGCTCGGCGTCACGCTGACCGCCGGGGTGCTGGTCGGCGTCGCGTCCATCCGGGCGCTCGGTGACCGGGAACTGGCCGCGGCCGCCCCGGCGGACTTCGAGATGACCGGCGGCGCGGGCAGCACCCTGCCCAGCGCGTTCGTCGACCGGGCCAGGGCCAGCCGGGAACTGACCCGGGTCACCCCGTACCGGCGGCTGGACACCGCGAAGGTGGCCCAGTTCGAGCAAATCGCGATCACCGACCTGGACGTCGGCGCGCTGCCCCGGCTGCGTGACCTGGACGTCCGGTCCGGTTCGGTGGGGGACCTGAAGCCGGGCGCCGCGGTGCTCGCGCACTACCTCGCCGAGATGGCCGGCCTCGGCCTCGGCGACACCGTGCAGGTGCACAACGGCAGGAAGACCGTCGGCCTGAAGGTGGTGGCGGTGCTCGGCGACGACGCGCCGCTGCACACCGGCCTGCTGGTGACGCCGGCCGACCTGACCGCGATGGGGATGGGCCCGCAGTGGTCCGGAATGCTCGCCGACCAGGCCGGGGACGGGGAACGGGCGCGGACCGAGGCGCTGCGGGCGATGCGCGCGGCCGGCGCCGGCAATCCGGAGTTCACCGTGAACGTGCTCGCCGACCAGCGCGACAACCTCAACGCCGACCTGGCCACGCTGCTCGGCATCGCGCTCGGCCTGATCGGGCTGACCGTGCTGATCGCCGTGGTCGGGGTGGGCGCCACCACGGCGCTGTCGGTGGTCGAGCGGGTCCGCGAGTCCGGGCTGCTGCGGGCGATCGGGATGTCCCGGGCCGGGCTGCGCACCATGCTCACCGCCGAGTCCGCTCTGTACGGGGTGATCGGCGCGGTGCTCGGGCTGCTGCTCGGTGTCCCGTACGCCTGGCTGGCTCTGCAGGCCACCGGGGCGAACGCGCCGCTGTCGGTGCCGGTGTGGCAGCTGGCCGTCGCGTTCCTGGTGCTGGTCACGCTGACCGCGCTGGCCGGGGTGCTGCCCGCGCGCCGGGCCGCGCGGGTGAGCCCGGTGAACGCGCTGGGCACCGACTGACCGGTCAGCCCGAGCGGCGCGCCTGACCGCGCCGCTCCGGGCCGGAGTGCGGGTCGGCGGAGGGCAGGGTGAACCAGAACGTGGCGCCCTGCCCCTCCTCACCCTCCGCGCGGATCTCCCCGCCGTGCCGCTCCACCGCCCGGTGCACAGTGGTCAGGCCGATCCCGGTGCCCGGGAAGTCCCGCGCGTCGTGCAGCCGGGCGAACGGGCGGAACAGCTCGCCCGCCTTGCCGGCCGGGAAACCGGCCCCGTTGTCCCGGACGAAGTACTCGCCGCCCACGCAGCCCACGCCGATCACCGGATGCTCGACCCGGTGGGTGAACTTCACCGCGTTGTTGATCAGGTTCTCCAGGATCACCCGGACCAGGCCCTCGTCCCCGTCCGCCGACATGCCCTCCTGCACCTGGAACTCCACCCGGTGCGCCGGGTCCCGGGCGGCCACCTCGACGCACACCTGCTGGGCCGTCACGGTCAGGTCGAAGGTGGCCCGGCGCAGCTCCCCGCGGCTGGCCCGGGCCAGGATCAGCAGCGACTCGACCAGGTCCGCCATCCGCAGCGCGGCCGCGTGGATCCGGGTGATGCGGTGCCGGGTCAGCTCGCCCAGCTCCTCGTCGTCCGCCTCGTCCAGCATGTGTTCGGCGAAACTGCTGATCACCTGCAGCGGGCCGCGCAGGTCGTGGGAGACCGAGCCGGAGAACGCCTCCAGCTCCCGGTTGCGCCACTCCAGCTCCTCCACCATGGCGGCGCGGGTCTCGGCCAGCCGCCGGGCCGCCCGCTCCTCGGCGGCGTCCAGCTCCCGGCGCATCAGCTCCTCGCGGATCCAGCGGGCCTCGTCGTGCGCCTGCTTGCGCCGGATCTGCGCCCGCACGTGCACCCGCAAACCCTCCGGGACGTCGGCGTGCCGCACGTAGTCGTCGGCCCCGGCGGCCAGGCACGAAAGCATCGCGTCCTCCCGGCCGGTCATCACCAGCGGCAGGTCGCCGACCTGCGGTACCGCGCGGATCCGGCGGCACGCCTCGCGGGCGCCCGGCACGTCGTCGCCGGTGCCCAGCACGAGGCAGTCGGCGGCCTGCTCGCCGAGCAGGTCCAGGGCGTCGTCGACGCTCGTGCACGGGATGATGTCGTACCCCTCGGTGCCCAGCGCCTCGGCCCAGACGTCCAGATCGTCGCGGGACGGGCTGACGACGAGCACCTTGCCGGGCCCGTGCAGGCTGGCGATCGCCTCGATCGGCAGCTGCTCGGCGGCGTGCCGCAGCACCGCGGCCAGCTTCGCCAGCACCACCGCCATGTCCTGCTGCTTGCGGACGAACGCGTCGGCCCCGGCGTCCAGCATCTGCATCTCGGTGGCGTAGTCGTCGGCGGCGGTCATCAGCAGGCAGGGGGTGTCGCGCAGGGCCGGGTCGAGGCGGATCCGGCGGATCACCGTGGCCCCGTCGATGCCCGGCATCACCCCGTCCACGATCACCGCGTGCGGCCGGCGGTCGGCGGCCGTCCGCAGGCCCTCCTCGCCGCTGGCCGCGGTCAGCACCGCGTACCCCTCCGGCTCCAGCAGGTCGCGCAGCTGCTCGCGGAAGGTCACGCTGTCGTCGATCACGAGGATCACCGGGGCGCCGTCGCCGGACCGGGCGCCCGGCTGCGTGCCGAGCAGCTGCCGGGTACGGGCCACCACGTAACCCGCGTCGTACGGCTTGCCGATGTACTCGTCGGCGCCGATCCGCAGCCCGGCCAGCCGGTCGGCGACCTCGCTCTCCACCGACAGCAGCATGGTCACCACCCGCTCGTGGGCGGCCGAGCCGCGCAGCTCGGTGAGCAGCTCCAGGCCGTCCGCGTCGGGCAGCAGCACGTCCAGGATCGCGGCGTCGAACCGGGCGGACGCGAACGCCTTGCGGGCCTCCGCGCCGGTGGCGCAGAGGATCGTGGCGAAGCCGTCGTCGGTGAACGCGTCGTTGAGGTCCATCCGGACGGTCAGGCTGTCATCGACGATCAGCACGGTCGGGATCATCGGCGACCCGCCACCGGCTGCAGTTCGGCCAGGCGCGCCGAGATCCGGCCCGGCGGCAGCACGTGCACGGCCGCGCCGAGCAGCGCCGCCTCCCGGGGCATCCCGTAGACCGTGCAACTGTGCTCGTCCTGGGCGAACGTGACAGCGCCCCGGTTGCGCATCTGCAGCAGCCCGGCCGCGCCGTCCCGGCCCATCCCGGTGAGCAGGCAGCCGGCCGCCGACCCGCCGTACTCGGTGGCCACCGACTCGAACAGCACGTCCACCGACGGGCGGCAGGAGTGCCGCGGCGGGCCGTCGGACAGCCGCAGGACGCGGTCGCGGACGTACAGGTGCCGGTCCGGCGGGGCGAGCAGGACCTGGCCGCCCAGCGAGCGCACCGGCAGGCCGTCGCTGGCGTACCTGACGTTGCGCCCGCTCTGCCCGGCCAGCCAGTCGGAGAACGCCACCGCGAACTGCTCGCTGGCCGCGATGTGCTGCACACACAGCACCGGGGTGCGGAACTTCGGCGGCAGCCCCCGGAGCAGCTCGGTGAGCGCGGCCGGTCCGCCGGTGGACGCCCCGACCGCGACCACGGCCAGCTCGTTCGCCGCCGGGGGAGTGGCCGCCGGTGGCCCGATGAGCGGCGCGGGCGCCGTGGACCGCCCGTTCAGCCGGGCCCGTGGATGGGTGATCACCCGGATCCGGGACACCATCCGCAGCGTCCGGCGCAGCCGTGGCGACCAGTCGGCGTCCGAGTCGTCGCCGCGCGGTTTCTCCAGCACGTCCACCGCGCCCGCGGCCAGCGCGTTGTACGTGCTGAACAGCTCCCGCCGGTCCGCCGAGGAGACCACCAGGATCGGGGTCGGGTGCTCGGCCATGATGTGCTCGGTCGCCTGCAGTCCGCTGATCCCGGGCAGCATCATGTCCATCGTGATCACGTCCGGGCGCAGCCGGCCGGTCAGCGCGACGGCCTGCTCCCCGGTCACCGCCTCGCCGACCACCTGCAGCTCCGGGTCCTCGGCCAGCGCCTCGCGCAGGTAGTTGCGCATGGTCGGCGAGTCCTCCACCACAAGCACCCGGATCATGCCCGCACCACCAGCCGACGGATGTGGGCGAGCAACTCCTCCTGGTCGAACTCGCCCTTGACGATGTACGCGCTGGCCCCGGCGGCCGTCCCGCGATCCCGGTCCTCGGCGCTGGCCCGCGAGCTGACCAGGATCGCCGGCACCCCGGCCAGCTCGGGATCGGCGCGGGTGCGTTCGACGAAGCTGAAGCCGTCGATGCCCGGCATGTCGATGTCGGTGAGGAACAGCCCGTACCGCCGGGACCTCGCCCTGTCCAGGCCCTCCTCGCCGGAGGCGGCCAGATCGACCTGGTAGCCGGCCGATTCCAGAATGCTGCGCTCCAGCATCCGGGTGGTCAGCGAGTCGTCCACCACCAGGATCGGCAGCGGCGGAGCGGCCGGCGCGGACGCCGCGCGGGGACCGCTGTCGTCGCGCAGCAGCGCGCTCGCCAGCCCGGCGGGGTCGAGCACCAGCCGCGGGTTGCCATCCGCGTCGAGCGAGACGCTGCCGATCACCGGGGTGGACGGGGCCAGGCCCGGCAGCGGGCGGGCGACCAGCGCGTGGGTGCCGCAGAGCCCGTCCACGCCGACCGCCACGACACCCTGGCCGGCGTCCACCATCACGGCCGCGCCCGGCCCGGCGGCGTCCGGCACCGTCCGCCCGGTGTAGAGCATCTCGACGAGCGGCCGGAACGGCGCGGCGGTGCCCTCGAAGACCAGCTTGCCGGTGGCCGCGGCGGTGGCCGCCTCCGCCACGCTCAGGCGCACGCAGGCCCGGACCGAGTCCAGCGGCAGCGAGACGACCGTGCCACCCGCCTCGACCAGCAGCCCGGTCATGCTGAGCAGCGCGAGCGGCACGGACAGCTGGACCGTCGCCCCGGCGCCCGGCGTGCTGCGGATCTTCACCTCGCCGTGCAACTGCGCCGCCACGTCACGCAGCACGTCCATCCCGATCGCCCGGCCGGCCACCTCGGTGACCGTCTCGGAGGTGCTCAGCCCGCCGTGCAGCACCAGGTCCAGGACCTCCGCCTCGCCGGCCGCCAGCAGACCGCGGGCCTGCGCCTTGGCCCGCAGCGCGGCCACGTCGAACCCGCGCCCGTCGTCGGTGCAGCGGAACACCGCGAACCGGCCGTCCCGCTCCACCTCGAAGGTGACCGAGCCCTCCGGGGCCTTGCCGGCCGCGATCCGCTCCGCCTGCGGTTCCAGGCCGTGCACCACGGCGTTGCGCACCACGTGCTGAAAGGCCGCGCTGACCGGGCCGAGCAGGTGCGAGCCCATCCGTACGTCGGCGCCGTGCGCGGTGAAGCGCACCCGCTTGTCCTCGGCGTCCGCGGCGTCGCGCGCCGCCCGGTGCAGCACGGTGAAGATGCTGCCGGCCGGCACCAGCCGCAGCCCTTCCGCCTTCGCCCGCACCTCCGCCAGCTCCCGCTCGATCTGGTCCACCGCGTCGATGAAACGGCGGCCGGCGGCGCCCAGGTCACCGGCGAGGCGCTGGGCCGAGGCCCGGGTCACCGCGGTCGCCGCCCGGCCGCCGCGCAGCTGGTCGGCCAGCACCTCGGCCGACCGGTGCAGGTTCTCGACGGTCCGGCAGCCGGCGCGCAACGGCGCCATCCGGGAGCTGGCCTCGCCGATCGAGTCCAGCAGCTCGTCCAGATCCCCGGACGAGGCGCGGTGCGCCACCGGCTCGGCCGGCTCCTCGGGTTCCGGTTTTCTCTCCACCGGCGCCGCCGGCCTGGTCAGAGCCGCCACCTGGGCGCTGATCTCGTCGTTGAGCCGCAACAGCTCGCGCATCTGGTCGGCGGCCAGCCCGGCCGGATCGTCCCGGTGCGGGATCAGGATCTCCTCGAACTCGTGCGCCCGGTCGGCGATCTCCTTCTGCCTCACCACCCGGGCCGCGCCCTTGAGCGTGTGCGCCACCCGCAGCAGCTTCGCCACCGGCTCCGGCCCGGGCCGCTGGTCCAGGTCCAGCACGCCGGAGCTGATCTGCTCGACCAGTTCCCGCGCCTCGACCCGGAAGTAGCGCAGGGGGTCCCGGTTCTCCGGCATCTCAGTGGCTCCGGGTTCCGACCAGCTCCAGCAGCTCGCCGGAGAGCGTGCTCAGGTGCGCCGCGGTCTGTTTGGTCTGCACCGCGCTGCTCTCGGTCTCCCGCGACACCCGGGCGGTGTCCGAGACGGCGACGTTCACCTGCTCGACCGCTGTGGTCTGCTGCTTGGTGGAGAGCTCGATCTCCCGGGTGGCGTCGTTCGTGGTGGCGACCAGCTCGACGATCTCCCGGAACGAGTTGGTGGCGTCGTCGAACTGCCGGGCCCCGGCGTCCACCGCCTTGGCCCCGATCTCGGTGGCCATCACCGTGGTGTTCACCGCGCCACGGACGTCCTCGATCAGCGCCCGGATCTCCTTGGCCGACGCCGCCGTACGGTCGGCCAGCTTGCGGATCTCCTCGGCCACCACGGCGAACCGGCGGCCCCACTCACCGGCCCCGCTCGCCTCGATGGTGGCGTTGATGGCCAGGATGTTCGTCTGCTCGGCCAGCTCCGAGACCAGGTCCACGACCACGCCGATCTGCTGCGACTTCTCGCCCAGCGCCAGCATGTGCCCCACGATCTGATCGACCTGGGTGCGGATCGCGCTGATCGACGCGCGGGTCTGGTCGATGGTCTGGTCGCCGTTGCGCGCCGCCGACTCGGTCTCCTCGGCGATCTTGGAGACCCGCTGGGCGCTGTCGGCGATCTGCCGGGACGTGATCAGCAGCTCGTTGATCGTGGTGGTGATCTCGTTCATCGCGCTGGCCTGGTCCCGGCCGCCGTCGACCTGCTGGGCGGCCGCCGCCTCCAGCTGCGCCGACGAGCTCTGGATGTGCCCGACCGCGGCGCCCACCTCGCGGCGCAGGTCCCGGCTCAGCCGCCAGGCCACCAGGATCGCGCTGCCGGTGGTCAGCACACCCAGGACGACGATCACCGTGATCGCGATGTTCGCCTGCCGGGTCGAGCGCCTCTGGTCGGCCGCCACGTCCGCGCGAACCTGGTCGATCAGCGCGCTCAGCGCGGCCTGCACGTCCCTGCGCAGCGGCACCGCCTGGGTGTTGTTGAGCTTCGCGGCGGCCAACGGGTCATTGGTCCGGGCCCGCTCGGCCATCGCCGTGTCCACCCACGCCGCGTGCTTGTCCTCGGCGTCCGCCACCCGTCGCAGCAGGTTCTGGACCGTGGCGCCGGCGCCGTTCTGCAGGTCGCGCAACTGCGCGCGGAACTCGGTGCGGTCCTGCGCGGTGGCGCCGGCGTACTCCTGCGTGCCGTAGAGCAGGTACGCCCGGTAGTCGGCCAGCCGCTTCTCCATCAGCCGGTTGAGGTTCTCCGCCCCGCTCAGCTCCCGGGTGGCAGCGGTGACCACGCGGTCCTTGGCGTGCACCACGAAGAGCAGGCAGAGCGCGGCCACGACCACCGAGAGCAGCGTCAGCACACCGGTGATCCCTACGCCGAAGCCGAGTTTCCGGCCGTACGTGTGTCCAGCCATCATGTGGTCACCTCCGAGTGTTCGTGTCCGGCCATCCGGTGGGCCAGGGCGCGGGTGGCCGCCACGTCGACGATCGGCCGGTTGCCGTCCGGCAACCGGACCATGCCGCGCAGGCAGCCCTGGGGTACGGCGGCCGCCGCGGAACCGTCCACCACGTCCGCGGACCGCACCCGGACGTGGTGGTCGAGCCGGTGGAACGCGAGCGCCAGCGGGGGCGCGCCGCCGGCCAGCACCAGCCAGCGCGGCTCGTCGCCGATCGGATGGCCGAGCAGGGTGGCCAGGTCGTACACCGGGACGGCGACACCGGCGAAGCCGGCCAGGCCACGCAGCGCGCGCACCGCCGTGGGCAGCGGCGTGACCGGCCGGTCCGGGTGCAGGCCGGAGGTCTGGGACAGCCGCAGGGCGTAGGATCGGCCGCCCACCCCGATCGCCAGCAGCTCCACCGTCTCGTCGTCCAGGGTGCGCAGCGGCACCGAGAAGGAGTGGTCGAAGTCGGCCCGCAGCCGCTCGACACGGGTGCGGATGGAATCGGTCATCGCCGGGTTTCCCGGGACATGGCCGCGTCCAGCTCGGTGCGGCACAGCGAGCTGAGCGTCAGCCGCCCGAATCCGCCACCGAACAGCGTGATCCGCTCCTGCGACTCCCGCGGCAGCAGCTCCAGCGCGGTGGCCAGCTCGGCGGCCGCCGCCCGCCCGTCGCCGCGGCGCCGGGCGAGCACGCCCATCCGCAGCCGGGGCATGGCGAAGCCCGGGTCCAGGTACGCCGCGAGCCGGTACTGCCCGTACGCCTGATCCGGCTGGTCCGCCTCGTCGCAGGTGCCGAGCAGCTGGTGCGCGTCCGGGTCGGGGCCACCCGAGTCGATCAGCTCCCGGGCGGCGTCCCGGGCCTCCGGGATCCTCCCGACCTGGGCCAGCAGGACGCCGCGCAGCAACAGGTCGTGCGTCGGGGCCAGGTCGAGCGCCTCGGCGAAGCGCTCGTCACGCAGCAACCGCAGGGCCGCCTCGCGAGGGTCGGCCCGGCGCCGCGGTGGCCTGCGCGCGACGACGATCCGCGGGGCCGGGTCGGGCGGGGCCGGCGCCGGCACGACCCGGCGGTAGTACACCGTGTCGCCGGCGTCCTCCACGCGGAAACCGGCGGGACGGCTGCCCAGCGTGTCGGTGTGGCCCAGGAACAGCGCCCCGCCCGGCGCCAGCGAGCCGGTCATCCGCTCCACCAGGCGGGTGGCTGTCGCCTCGGTCAGGTACATCAGCAGGTTGCGGCAGAAGATCACGTCGTACCGCTCCGGCTGCCAGATCCCCGGATCGTCCGGCCCGGCCACGTTGTGCCCGGCGAAGCGCACCGAGCCGACGACATCAGGCACAACCTCGAAACCCTCCTTGGTTCGGCGGAACCACCGTTGCCGTACGTCCTGCGGGGTCTCCCGCAGCGACCACTCGGAGTACACCGCCCGGCCGGCCCGCCGCAGCATCTCCGCGTTCGCGTCGAGCCCCAGCACCGACACGATCCACTCCGGGCCCGGCCGTGCCCGGTGCGCCGCGATGGCCAGCGAGTACGCCTCCTCGCCGGAGGAGCAGCCGACCGACAGCAGCCGCAGCACCCGCTGCCCGGACCGGGCCTCGATCCGCTCCGGCAGCACCCGCTCGGCGAGCGCGCGGAACTGCGAGCCGTGCCGGAAGAAGTAGGTCTCGGTGATGCTCAGCCGCTCGGCGAGGATCGCGATCTCCTCCGGCCAGTCCCGCCCGGCCAGCCGGTTCAGGTAGTCGTCCTCGGACAGCCGACGGGCCGCGGCCCGCTCGGCCAGCACCGGGAAGATCGGTACCGCCTCGGTGTCGGCGGTGGACCAGCCCAGCCGCTGCTCCAGGATTCCCCGGAACCGGGCCACGGGCAGGGCCTGCCTCACGCCGCCGCCCCCGTGGCGGTCTCCTGCGCGGCGGTCTCCCAGACCTCGTCCGGGACGGTGCGGATGCCGTGCAGCAGCAACAGGGGTTCGGTGCCGACCCGTCCGACCGCCGCGACAAGCGATGTCGACGCGCCGGTGAACATCGTGCCGGGGCCCTCCGGCGGCGCCGCCCGCACGGTCTGCACCCCGAGCACCGGCCCGGTCGCGCAGACCACCGGTCCGCGCCCGGCGCGCACCGCCACGTACCGATCGATCTCGGACGTCACCCCTGTCAGCAGACGGGGCACATCGACCACCGGGGAGGGTTCGCCGCGCAGGATCGTCAGGCCCCGGACGTAGGGTGGGGTGCCGGCCAGCGGGCGCGTCGGCAGCGGGCGCATGGTCTCGACGACCTCGGCGAGGGGCAGCGCGCAGAACAGCGGCCCGGCCCGAAAGACCAGCGCGGCGACCCCAGCCTCTTGCTGCTCCACGGTCTCAGGCTAGCCAGGGCGCCCGTGGAATTCGCGAACTTTGCTCGCTTTGGCCTGACAAATACACCACCCCGGCCCGCGTTGCCGCCTGACCGGCCAGGCGCGGCGTCGCGCCGGGTCCACCGGGCAGCGCGGCCGGCGGTAGCCGGCTGGTCCTCACGGTTGTCTCGAGCGTCCCGAGACAACCGTGAGGACCAGCCGAGGAGCGCGAGCCGCGTGGTGGGCGTGCGTGGGCCGCAGCCTCGCGGACCGCTGACCGGCGTGGGGCGCGCTGTGCGGGACCCGGCGCCGGGTTCGAGCCCGGGCGGCTGGCGGATGGGCCGGCTCCGGAGGGCGGCCGCCCTTCCGCGCGCCGGAGCCGGCCGGCTCACCGTGCCCCCGGGAGGTGCGACGTCAGTCCTTCGACGCCCACCACGTGGGGATCAGGGATTCCTCCTGCTTGCGGGCCTTGCGGGCCTTGCCGGACCTCGGCCGGCGGCCGGCCACCGGCAGGTCCGGCGACTTGGTCTCCGCGACGTCCGAGGGAGACGCTGCCGCGCCGGTGGCCGAGGCGGCCGGGAGGTCGAGCGTCGCGGGAGGGCGGCCGGCCCGTGGCGAACCTTCGCGACCGACCTCGGACCAGCCGGCGTGCGGATGGCCGTCGCGATCCACCTCGGGCCACCCGGCCGGCACCGGCCCGGAGAAGGTGGCCACCGGCGGTACGGACCGCTCCGGGCGGGCAGCCGCCGGGGGAGAGGTGTCCGGCCAGAGCCGGGGCCGGCGCTGGGCGGCCAGGTCCTCGACCCAGCCGAAGAGCACGACGGCCACCGCGGTCAGCGCCAGCGCGACCGTCAGCGTGACAGGTTTCTCCAGGTGGCCCAGGTCGTCGACGGTGAGGAAGGTGAGAATCGGCCAGATCGCGGCGATGGCCAGGTTGTGCCAGAGGTAGACGGTCACCGCGCGGGCGTTGAGCAGGGTGACCGCGCGGTCCAGCGGGCGGAGTCTGGCGAGCCAGGCCATGCCGGGCTGCCAGCGGAGGAAGAGCAGCACGAAGGCGAGCGAGTACAGCGACTGCGACTCGGAGACGTCGTTCAGGTCCCAGGCGTCCTCGCCCTGGTGACCCTGCTGGTAGTAGAGCGCGGCGCCGGCCAGCACCGCGGCCAGGAAGACCACGGTCGCCGGCGCGAGCCTGCGCAGCCGGCCGTCGCGGTGGGCGAAGCCGGTGATCCAGCACGCGGCGTAGGTGACGAAGTCCCACATCACCACGTCCGCGGTCTCCGGCAGCTCCAAGCCGCTGCGGTCGATCATCGCGATGGCGGCGAACGGGACGATCACCAGTAGCCAGCATGCCGGGCCGAGTTTCTTCCAGAGCAACCACAGGGCCGGCGAGAGGGCGATGAACCAGACGTACGCCCGGATGTACCAGAGCGGCTCCCAGGCGTCGATGGCCAGCTCGCTGCCGGGCGGGTCGCCGAGCGGCAGGACCCAGAAGGCGAGCTTCCACCACGTGAACGGGTGCTCGCCGTCCTCCTCCCGCGCCCAGCCCGCGGCGATCATCACCGGCACGGCGAGGAGCCCGAGCAGCCACAGCGGCGGAAGCAGCCGGCGCAGCCGGGACGTCACCACCCCGGTGGCGGGCCGCCGCTCCAGGGACGCCGCGGTCAGTGATCCGGCCAGGGCGAACATGACCCCCATCGCGGGCATCACGATCGACAGCCAGGACCAGCCGAAGAGGTGGTAGACGATCACCCGGAGGATTGCCGCGGCACGAAGCAGATCCAGGTATCGGTTGCGCACCTGGGGAACCGTAGTCAGGGCCCGGCGGGAATCGGGACATCCGGCCGGTCGGCAAGAGCGCCTCACCGGATTACCCCGATAGCGGGAACTGTGCCGGAATCCAGTGCGATTGTGCGACGCGCGTGCGTGGCCGTTTCCGGACTTTGCGCTGCTCAGGTCGTACGGGCAAATGGTTTTGCGAACGGCCTGGGGCAACGGCGGACCCGGCGGCGAAGTGACCGCCCCGCGTCTGTGACGTTGGTCAACTCCGTGAGCGCCCCGGAAAAGGCGGGGCGCCTGACGGAATGGGATCGACGACGTTATGCGCAAGTCTCTGGTTGTGCTCGGCGTGGCCGCCACCGCCCTGATCGCGGGTGGGGTCGTCACGACACGCGCGATGGCGCAGGAGCCGCCGGACGCGTTCGCGGGGCTCGGCGTCTTCGGGATGCCGGTGGTGGTCGTGGACGACGGCTACCAGGAGGAGCCCGCCGTCGGCGACGATCCGCCGGACCTGCCGGAGACCGAGCCGTCCGAGCCGTCCGAGCCCTCCGAGCCGTCCGAGCCGGTCCCGCCCGGCCCGCGGTCGCCGGCGAGCGGCCCGGCGGCGGAAGCTTCCGGCGAGACCGTGCGGCAGGCGCCGCCCGCGCGGATCAAGGCCGTCGTCCCGCGGAAGAACTACGGGTTCGCCGCGGCCGCCGACCCGATCGCCGCCTCGCACACCCCGGTCACCCCGGAGAGCATCTCGTCCAGCCCGGTCTCCCCGGTCCAGCAACAGGTTCTCGCTCTGGTCAACCGCTATCGCGGGAGGGCCGGCTGCGACCCGGTGACCGTCGACCGCCGGCTGATCGACGCGGCCAACCGGCACGCCGCCGACATGGCCCGCCGGCACTACTTCGAGCACGAGTCCCCGGACGGCGGGCGACCCGGCGACCGGGTCAGCGAGGCCGGCTACCGGTGGAGCCGGTACGGGGAGAACATCGCCCGTGGGCAGGTCAGCCCGTGGGAGGCGATGGCCGGCTGGATGCGCAGCCCGGGTCACCGGCAGAACATCCTCGACTGCCGCCTGGACCAGATGGGCGTCGGACTGGCCATCGCCCGCGACAAGACCCCGTACTGGGTCCAGGACCTCGCCAGCCCCAGGTAACCGCAACGCAACTCCCCAGGAAGTCAACCGCACGCCCGGGATGCCGTATGGCATCCCGGATTCATGTCACGGTCTGTGCCCCGATCGTCGTCGGGGGACAGGTGTGCTTCGATGTGCGCACGACACTCCTGGGGAGGATGTGATTTGACAGTGAAACGTGTTACCGCACGTCTCGCGACGGCCGCGACAGCCGTCGTGGTGGGCGGCGGTCTCGGCGCGTTCGCCCTGACCCCGGCCGGCGCCGGGGCCGCGGTGCGGACCGCGCCGGTGGCCACCACGGTGGTCACCAGGGCGGCCGCCTCCTCGTGCGCCACCGGCAAGTACCAGAAGCAGGTCGAGACCTACCTGAAGAAGCTGGGTGGGTACGGCACGATCACGGTCGACGGCAAGCAGTCGAAGGCGGACTGCGCCGCGATCGTCAAGTTCCAGAAGCGGTTCGGCATCCAGCCGGCCGCGGGCCTGGCCGGCCCGACCACCTTCGACGTCGCCAAGCGCCTGGCGTCGACGAAGACGTCGGCCTGCAAAGCCAACAAGAAGGGCATCACCTTCTGCATCGATCTCACCCACCAGACGACGTGGGTGATGAAGGACGCGAAGGTCTACGTCAAGCCCACCGTCACGCGCACCGGTATGAAGGGCTACCGGACACCGGCCGGCACCTTCAAGATCAACAAGCGGACGAAGAAGGAGTGGTCCGACCCGTACCACGTCTGGCTGCCCTACTGGCAGCGCTTCATCGGCGGGCGCGGGTTCCACCAGACCACCACGTACATCCACGACAAGTGGCGTGGTTCGCACGGTTGCGTCAACCTGCTGCCGCAGGACGCCAAGCAGTACTACGGCATCGGCAAGATCGGCTCGGTGGTGAAGGTGTTCGGGCGCCGTCCCGGCACCTGATCCGATCGCGCGAGCTCGGGCCGCCCCAACACCAAAGGGGCGGCCCGTTCCGCTTTCCCTGGCATAGAGTGGCCTCTTGTGTCTGGCACCCACTCCCGGGGCGCGCTCCTCGCCGGCGGAACCCTGGTGCTGCTACTGCTGACCGCTGCCAGCTGCGAAGAAGGCGATCCGGGGGTACGCGTCGGCGCCGCCATCGTGGGCACCGTGGAAGAGGTCGTGGAGGCGCCGGGATCGGTGACCGCGCGGGCCACGGCGACCGTCACCGCGCCGGCCGCCGGGACCGTCGGCGACCTGCGGGTGGAGCCCGGCGACCGGGTGGCCGAAGGGGACGTGCTGGCCGTGATCGACTCGCCGGAACTGCGGCAGCGGCGCGACGCCGCGCTCACGACGCTGGACCGGCTCCCGCCCCGCGCAGGCGGGCCCGTGGGCGACTTCACCGAGGTCCGCAGACGCACCGACGAGCGGGCCGGGTTGGCGTTCGAGCAGGCCTTCGCGGCCGCTGACCGGATCGCCGACCCGGCTCTCCGGGAAGCGTTGCGGCAGCAGGTCGATGCGGCGCGGGCGCAGTACCGGTCGGCGTCGGCCGCCGTTGACGCCGCCTTCCGCGCGGTCCAGCGCGGGGTCGCCGCGCTCGGGGAGGCGGTCTCCGCACTGTCCGCGGCGCAACAGCTGCAGGCCCGGCAGGCGTACGACCTGGCCGACGCCGCCGTCGACGCGCTGACCCTGAGAGCTCCGATAGCCGGACTGGTGCAGCTCGGCGGCCGGCCGTCGCCACGCTCGGGCAATCTGCCGGCCCTGGTGGCGAACGGCGGCGAAGGCGCCGACCCGCCGATCTCCGAAGGCGCGTACGTGGCCCCCGGCACGCCGGTGGCGACAGTGGTGGACGCGGGACGCCCCGGACTCGCCGCGGAGGTCGACGAGACAGACGTCCTGCTGGTCCAACCCGGCGTGGCGGCGGACGCCGAACTCGACGCGGCGACCGGCGCCACCTACCCGGCGACGGTCCGCTCGGTCGACCTGCTGCCGACCGCCTCCACCGCGGGTGGCGTCTCCTACCGGGTCCGGCTCGACCTGGGCGAGGGCAGGTACACCGACGGCCGGGGAGCGGCGCCGGCGCCCCGCCCCGGGATGAGCGCGGTCGTGCGCCTGCGGGTCCGCCGGGTCGACGACGCGGTCACCGTGCCGGCCTCGGCGGTGGTCAGCGCCGACGGGCGGGACACCGTCTGGGCGGTGCGGGACGGCCACTACCAGCGGGTGCCCGTCCGGATCGGGATCGAGGGCGAGGAGTCCGTACAGATAATCTCCGGTGTCGTCGCCGGCCAGAAGATCGTCGTGGCCGGCGCCGACCGGGTGAAGCCGGGCGGCGAGGCCCCGTGAGCGTCGTCGCCACCGACGTGAGCCGCGTCTACCACCTGGACGGCGTCTCCGTCCCGGCGCTGCGCGGGGTGTCGCTCACCGTCGAGGCCGGCGACTACCTGGCCGTCGTCGGCGCCTCCGGCTCCGGCAAATCCACCCTGATGCACCTGATCGGCGGGCTGGACCGGCCGACCGGCGGCACCCTGCTGATCGGCGGCCGGGACGTCGCCGGGCTCACCCCGAACGAGCTCGCCGAGCTGCGCAACACCACCATCGGCTTCGTCTTCCAGTCGTTCCACCTGCTGCCCCGCACCACCGCCCAGGACAATGTGGCGCTGCCACTGGTCTACCGCGGCGCCGGCCGCCGGGAACGCCGGGCCCGAGCCGCCGCGATGCTGGACCGCGTCGGGCTGGCCCACCGCATGACGCACCGGCCCAGCCAGCTCTCCGGCGGCGAGCAGCAGCGGGTCGCGATCGCGCGGGCGCTGGTCACCGGCCCGTCCCTGTTGCTGGCCGACGAGCCCACCGGAAACCTGGACTCGGCGACCGGGCAGGCCATCCTGACGCTGCTGGAGTCGCTCAACGCCGAAGGTGTCGCCGTCGTCCTGGTCACCCATGACCGGGACGTGGCGGCCCGGGCCCGCCGGCAGATCCTGATGCGTGACGGCCGGATCTTATGAGGCTCGCCGAGGCCTGGCGGGTGGCGCTGGACGCGCTGCGGGCCAACCGCCTACGGAGCCTGCTCACCATGCTCGGCGTGGTCATCGGCGTGGCGGCGGTCGTCGCGCTCGTCGCCATCGGCACCGGGACCAAACAGCAGATCGAACGCCAGGTCGAAGGACTGGGCAGCAACCTGCTGATCGTCGTGCCGGGCCGGCTCGACGCCGGCAGCGCCCCGGCCAGCTCGCCGCTGACCCTGGACGACGTGGAAACGGTCACCCGGGTGGTCGGCGACCGCTGGCGCGTCGCCGTGACCATCGCGTCCGGGGAGACCGTCCGCGCCGGGCGGCGCTCCCGGTTCGCCAGCATGCAGGGCGTCCTGGAGACCACACCGGCGGTCTTCGCCCGCGGCCTGGACCGGGGCGCCTACCTGACCCGCACCGACGTCAGCACCGGCCGGCGGGTGGCGGTGCTCGGCGCGGGGGTGGCCCGGACGCTGTTCGGCGAACGGGACCCGGTCGGGCGGCAGATCACCATCGGCGGCGTGCGGTTCCGGGTGATCGGCACGTTCCGGCCGCTCGGGCAGAGCCTCGGCGTGGACCGGGACAACGAGGTGCACGTACCGGTGACCGCCGCGCAGCGGCTCCTCGGCACCGACCGCGTCGACGGCCTCGCCATCCGGGCCCCCGACCGGGAACGCGTCGGCCGGCTCGGCCGGGACGTGGTCGCGGCCCTGGTGAGCCGGCACCCGGACACCAGGTTCAGCACTGTCACCCAGGAGCAGATCCTCGGCGTGCTCGGCGACATCCTCGGCGTGCTGACCGGGGTGCTCGCCGCGATCGCCGGGATCAGCCTGCTGGTCGGCGGCGTCGGCGTGTCGAACATCATGCTGGTCTCGGTACGCGAGCGGACCAGGGAGATCGGGCTGCGCAAGGCGGTCGGCGCGCACCCGCGCGACATCGGTGTCCAGTTCCTCCTGGAAGCGGTCCTGCTGACCACCACCGGGGGAGTGCTCGGCATGTTGCTCGGCGCGGCCGCCGCCGTGCTGGTCGACGCGCTCAGCCCGGTGCCGGCCGCGCTGACCTGGTGGTCCATGGCCCTGGCGTTCTCCGTGTCCGCGGGCGTTGGCATCATCTTCGGCGTCGTCCCGGCACAGCGGGCCGGCCGGCTCGATCCGGTGGTGGCCCTACGAACGGAGTAACAGATGAAACGGGTACCCGCGCCGCTGCTGGTCCTGGCCGCGATCGCCTCGGTCCAGCTCGGCAGCGCGGTGGCCCGGACCCTCTTCGACGACCTCGGCGCGTCCGGCGTCACGTTCCTGCGGCTGGCCGTCGCCGCCGTCCTCCTCGGCGTGCTCACCCGGCCGGACGTGCGGTCCTGGTCGCTCGCGCAGTGGCGGGCCGCCGCCCTGCTCGGCATCGCCATGGGCAGCATGAACCTGGTCTTCTACCTGGCCATCCAGACCGTCCCGCTGGGCACCGCGGTGACCGTCGAGTTCCTCGGCCCGCTGCTGCTCGCGCTGGTGCAGACCCGCCGGCTGCCCGACCTGGTCTGGGCGCTGCTGGCCGGCGCCGGAGTGGTGCTGCTGGGCCTGCACTCCGGAGGCTCCGCCCCGCTCGGCGGCCTGGTGCTGGCGCTGGTCGCCGGACTCTGCTGGGCCGGGTACATCGTGTTCAGCGCGCGGGTCGGCGCGCTGATCCCGGGCACCGGCGGCCTGGCCGTGTCGCTGGCCGTCGGCGCGCTGCTGGTCGCCCCGTTCGGCCTGGGCGGGGCGAGCGCCGTCCTGGGCCACCCGCACCTGCTACTCGGCGGGACGGCGGTGGCCCTGCTCTCCTCGGTGATCTCGTACGGCCTGGAGCTGAACGCCCTGCGCCGCGTCCCCACCCGGGTCTTCGGCATCCTGATGAGCCTGGAACCGGCCGCCGCCGCGCTCGCCGGGCTGCTCGTCCTCGGCCAGCGGCTCGGTCGGGTCGAGGTGGTCGCGCTGGTCCTGGTCACGCTGGCCAGCGTCGGCGTCACGCTGGGCCGCCGGGCCGCCGTGGAGCGCGAGGTCGTGCCGGTCTGAGCGGCCGGCCGCGGCCGGGCCGGGTCGTCGTCACGTCCGCTTCCCGACCGCCGGCTGCTCCGTTGTGACATCCCCGGCCGTCTCCTCGTCCCTGCGGCCGCTCAGCGGCGCCAGGATCTCCTCCGGGCTGCGGGGGTACGGACCCCAGCCGTCCCGCAACACGTGGATGTAGACCGCCTCCAGGCAGACCCCGATCCGCTCCACGAGATCGTTGTCGTCCGCCGCGCCCAGCCGGACCGCCCGCGCGAAGTGGTCCAGCGCCTCCATCAGCCGGCCCTGGTCGAACGCGCTGCGCCCGGCGTTCTCGTGCACCACGCTCCGCACCGCCGCGGAGACCTCGGAGTCCACCGCCCGCTGGAAGAGCCGGTCCGCCTCCATCCAGTCCCCGCGCAGCCGCAACACGTGCGCCAGCTCCGCCTGTGCGATCACCATCGACTGCTCGTCCTGCGCGGACTCGGCGTGCGCCAGCGCCAGCCGGCTCGCGGCCGCGGCCATGCCCAGCTCGCCGAGCAGGCGGTAGACCTCCGCGCGTACGCTCAGCAGTCCCGCCTTGACGATGTTGTCGGCCTCGTCGGTGAGCGGCCCGTCCAGGCGTTCACCCAGCTCGCGCAGCGCCTCCCGGTCGTCGACGACCTCCCGTAGGGTGCCGCCGTCCAGCCGCCAGCGGATGGCGTCCAGGTCCGCCGCCGAGAGCGGGAGGTGTTTCCCGAGGTCGCCCGACTCCTTACCGGTACGGCCGTCGGCCGCCCCGGCGCTGTCCGGCGCCGCCCCCGGGCTGTCGTCGCCGCCCGGCTCGTCCACCTCGGGCACCGGGTTCTTGGTGACGAACCAGCCGCTGCCGAACGCGTCCTCCGCGTACCGGCGCGGTTCCTGATCCGGGCCGGAGACGGCGAGGCGGGCTATCGGCTTGAGGTTGTGCAGGGTGCCGTCCGGGTCCATGTACGGCGCGGGCTCGGCGCCCGGCTGCTCTTGGCCGGGTGTGCTGACCGGTTGCCCGTGGCCGGGCGCGGTGGGCGGCTGTTGCCGGGCCGGTCCGCCGGTGGGGGCGGCCTGGGGTGCGGGTGCCCCTGCGCCCTGCGGCGGGTTGCCGGGGGCGGCGTCGGGCGGTGCGGATGCCGGAGCGGGGGGTGCTCCGGCAGGGGTCGGGGCGGGCGACGCCACGGCCGGGGTCACCGGCTGCGGGACGGCCCGGGCCGCCGGTGGCGACTGGTTGTCGTCCTGCGGCCGGCCGCCACCGGCCGCAGGAGCATTCCCGTCGGATGCCGGGTCGTTGTCGGGCCGTGGGGCCGGCAGCCAGGCCTTACCCGGGGCGGGGGACACGGGCCGCTGCCCGGCACGCGGCCCCCAGGCGTCCTCCTCGGGCGCCGGCACCAGGGGCAACTCGCCGGTGGGCTCGTCGGCGGCGACATGGCCGCCGTCCGGCGTCCGGTCCGGGCCGTAGGGCGCGCCGGGCGCCAGCTGGCCGGGGCCGCCGACCGGGACCTCCGCCGCGAAACCGGATCCGCCGGCCGGATTGGCCGGCCCGCTGACCGGATCCGCGGCGGGGTGGCCGAAGCCGCTCACCGGATGCGCCGCGGGGTGGCTGAAGCCGCTGACCGGGGTCGCCGCGGGCTGCTCCGCCGTGGCCCATCCGGCAAGCGAGACCGGCCGCGCCGGACCCGGCTGACCCGGTGTCCACTGCGTCGCGGGCGACACCGAATGCGCCGCCTCGTGCGCCTGCCCGGACACCGCCCAGCCCGGAACCACATCCCCCGGAACGGCGTTGCCCGGAATCGCCTGTCCGGGCACGGCGGGCCCGGGAACCGCGTG
>NZ_BOMW01000009.1 GCF_016862395.1 Actinoplanes siamensis
CGGTCTGCCCGGGAACCGGCTGGCCGGCTTGCGGGTCCGCCCACCGCGGAGCGGACGACACGGGTCCCGCGGACCCGGGCGCCGTCCGGCCTCCGCCGGGCTGGGCGGCTGTCCACTGTGCCAGCGATTCCGGCCGGCCGCTGGGTGAAACCGGACGGACGTCGGGCGTCTGCCCCTGACCGGGAACAGACTGGTCATCGCCCCGATGCGCGGGCGCGGAGACCGGCCGGGCCCCGGCGGCATGCGGTTGCCCGCCGTCCCACTGCGCGGCAGGGGAGACCGGGCCGGCGGCCGCTGCGGGCTGGGCGGCCGGAGCGATCGGCGCCGCGGGCGTGACCGGCTGGACCGGCTGCGGCGGAATGTACCCGGCGGGAGGGAGCGGTTGGCCGGGCCGCGGCGGGGCGTAGCCGGCAGGAACCACCGGTTGGCCGGGCTGCGGCGGGGCGTAGCCGGTCGGAGAGACCGGTTGGCCGGCTGGGGCAGTGGGCTGGACCGGCTGCGGGGGGACCGGGCCGGCGGGCGGAACGACCGGCGGCGGCGCGACCAGGCCCGGAGGCGGCGGAACCGGCTGGGCCGCCTTCGGGGGGACCGGGGCCGCCGGCTGGACCGGCGGCTGGACGGGGCCGGGCGTGGGCGCCGGCGGCCGGTTGACAGGCGCCGGAGCGCCCGGCCGGCCGGTGGCGTGCGGCGGCATCGGGGGCGCCTCGTCCGGGACGATCGCCCACGGCCCGTCGCCCTCGGGGAGGAAGACGTGCGCGGTACGCGGGCTGCGCCCGTTGCGCTGCTGCGGAACATTGGACCCGGGAGCCGGCGCCGGGATCGTGGGCCGGCCGGCAGCGTCCTGACCCGGCACACCGTCGTGGCGCGGGTCGGTCCCGCCCGGCGCGCCCTGCCAAGGGTTCCCGGCAGGCGCGGGCGTGCCGGGCTGCCAGGGGCCGTCGGTCGCCGGAAGCGTGCCGGCCTGCCAGGGGCCGCCTGCCGGTTCGGGCATGCCGTTCGGCACGGGGCCGGTGCTGGCCGAAGCCGCGCCCGAGTGATCCGGAACGGACATCGGCTCGGGTTGCGGGACGCCGTGGAACGGCTCGGCCGCCGCTGGGGCGCCCGCCGCGGGCGGACCGGACGGCGCCTGCGGTGCGACCACGCCGGGGGCCGGGGCGGACGGCGCCTGCCCGGGCTCGTTGCGCGCAGCTGTGGGCGTACCCGAATCGGGAGGAACGTCTCCCGCGGCTGCCGCGGGCGAAGGGACCGTCTGGGCCGGCACGGACGCCGCAGGCGTCGCCGGGACCTGGGGTGCGCCCGGGCCGATCACCCGCGCCGGGGGCGTCGGCTGCGGAGCGGCCACCACCCGCGGCGTGACCGGCGGCTCGCTCTTGATGACGCGCGGCGCGGGCGGCGGCGTGGCCCGGCTGACGACCTTCGGGGGTACGGGCGGGTCCGCGCGCCGCAGCACGCGGGGTTTGCCGTCGGCGCCCGCGGGCGGCTCGGGCGTCGGCCACGCGGCGGGCGGGGCCGGCTCCTCCGGCGTCTCGTAGTACTCCCCGTCCAGCACGAGCGGCTCGCCGCGGCCGGCGTCGACGCCATCGTCCGCCCAGTCCTCGCGCTCCTGCCGGACGAGGGAACGTCCGTCCCGGCCGGCGGCGCGGTCTTGCTGGGAACGGTCGTCCCAGCCGAGAGAACGGTGTTCCGGGGCGCGATCGCTCCGGCCGAGGGCCCGGTCGTCCGGGGAACGGTGTTCCGGGTCCCGGTCGTCCGTGGTCCGGGGATCGCGGCGGGCGGCCGGGCGGTCGCTCGCCGGCCAGCCTTCGTCCACCCGTTCGTGCGCCCGGTCCGCGTCCGTGCGCTCGTCGTCCCAGCCGTGCCCGCCGGTCGGCGCCAGTCCGTCGCCGCGGACCCGGCCGGCCCCGCGGACCGGCTCGTCGCCGTCGAACTCGTCGCGCGGCCGGCGGTCGTCGCGCCCGCGGCCGTCACCCCGGATCGCGTCGTCGTCGTGGCGGCGGCCGCCGTACCGCTCGTCGGCGCCGGCGGCCGGGACCTGCGCCCGCCCGGAAGCGGCCGGACGCTCGGGGCGCCGTGCCGGGCCGGGCCGCGGATCGTCGTCCTCGCGCCGCGGGCGGCGGCCACCCGGCGGCCGGATCGGGCCGAAATCCTCGTCCTCCCACGGCCGGGAGACCGTGCCACGCCCACGCTCGTCGGCGATGTTTCGCGGCATCGAGCCGGTCCCGCGGCGCTCGTCGAGCCGCTGCTCGGGGCGCTCGTCCGGCCGGGGGCGGCGGTCTCCGGGCCGTGGCACCGGGCCCGTGCCGCGCCGCTCGCCGACCGTGTCCCGGCTGTCGCGTCCCGGGCGGCCGCGCTCGTCGGCATCCCACCGGTCCGCCGGGCCGGACTCCGCGGCCCGCCGGCGTGACTCCACGGCGTCCCGCCGCTCGTCCTCGCGCCGGGCGCCGCGCCGGTCATCGTCCCAGCGTTCGTCGCGGCGCTCCGCCGGCCGCCGCCCGCGCGGGTCGGCCCAGGGCTCGTCCCGGTCACCGGCGCGGTCCTCGTCGTCGCGGCGGCGCGCGCCGTACCGGCCGGCCGGCCGGGCGTCGGCGGACTGCCGGCGGCGCTCCGGATTCTGCAGCGCCGCCGGGTCCACGATGGGGAAGTCCGGCTTGTCGAAGTCCACCCCGAGCTCGGGGCGGTTGAAGTCGATGTCGTCGAAGTAGTCCCCGGACAGGTTGTCGACGGACGTGTCGATCGGCACGAAGTCCGGATCGTCCAGCCAGCTCGGACGCTGGTCGTCGAACGGTGCGGCCGGTTTCTCCGCGTTACGGCGGGCACGCCGTGCGACCATTTCGTCACTCTCCGCAGAGCGGCGCGTGGGAATGACCGGATCGGGCACCGTTCGTTTCTCGAAATGGCGCTCCTGGGCCACGGCGTACTTCGGCATGAAGGAGTATTCGTTGTACTCCTCGTCCCAGTACTCGTCGTCCTCGAAGCTCATGACGCGGCTCCGTCACGGCTGGGGAACTTCCCGCCGCCCCGTCGCCGCATCTGTGCCACCGTCCTCACCTGGACCACCTCCGCGCCCCCGGTGCTCGCCCCTCGCGCCCCGGACCAACCAGCCGCCACGTGGTGGATGTGGAAGGTTAATCACGGATTTGCGTGCTGCGCCACCGCCCTGCGGGTCCCCCGGACCGGACACGCGAAGGCGCCGCGGCCGGTGACCGACCCGGCGCCGCAGCCCGCCGGGTGTGCTCGGTCGAACAGGGATACGTCCGCGACGTGCTCCCGGTTCAATGTTGTGAGCAGTGATGATGCCGGGTTTCCGGCGGCCGTCCAAGAGGCGCGCCGCAACGCGTTCCGATCAACTGCGGTGATTGGTTTCCGGATACCGGGCTACGATCGATTTAAGCGTTACTTAAGCTCCTTTTCAGGAAAGCTGCGAACGTGCGGGCGACCCTGAACAGGTGACGGAACGTGGTGAGCGACACGCCTGCGTTCCGCGGATCATGGGGGCCGGGCCTGGCACGGTTGTGGTGCGGCCGGGTCCACGAAGGACTCGGCGCCGGGAGAAGCGCCGCGCGAGTGCGGTGCTCCGGGAGCAGTGGTGCTCCAGGGCCCGCCCCGGGGTGCGGTGCTCCGGGGGTGCGGTGCTCCGGAGTGCGGTGCCCAGCGGCCGGGTCCGGTCCGGTGTGGACCGGAGCGCGTGCGGGGTCGGGAAGCTTCCCGGCCGAGCGGCTGCCGCCCCCCAGTTGTCGGCTGCCGCTTTCCGGTGCCCATGGGCGACGCGCCCGGGAGAGCCCCCGACTCCTCGGGCGCTTGGCGGATCAGGGCCCACCAGGCCGGGGCGAGAGGCGGCGGCGGGAGAGATCCCGCCGCCGTTCTTGTCGCCGCGTTGAGGGCGGTCGGGCGATCGGCCGGATGTCGCAGCACGGTGTGCGGGCGCCAGGAAAGGGTGCGATGCGGCGGCGCGGTGGCGGTGCCGGACGGCGTGGTGGTGATGCGGCGGCGCGGTGTGAAGGAGGCGGCCGATCGGGTCAGGCCGGAACGACCGCCCGCGCGACCTCCTCCGGCGTGGCGCGCACCGGCACCCGCAGCGGCACCACCGAGCGGCGGCCCGGCGAGTCGATCAGGAGCAGATACCAGCCCGACGCCGCGGACCAGCCCACCCCGGCCTGGTCGTGCACCCAGCTGACCACCGACACCCGGCTCAGGTCGAACGGGATCCAGCCCTCGTCGCCCTCGGCCCGCCAGTCCGCCACCGGCACTCCGGCGGCCTCCAGAGCCCCGGCCACCGCCCGCAGATAATCCATGCGTCCAGGCGACCACGCGGACCGCGCTGCTGGAAAGACCCGCTCGGCGGCGAGGGCCGCTCCCGCACGCCCACCTTCCTCGGCGCGCGGCACGGCGGCCAGTTCGCCCGGATCCACGCGAGCCCGGACGTGTTCGCGCACATCGGGCCGTTCGAGACGTTCGGGCGGACCGTGCAGGGGGCGATGGCCCGGCCGGCTGTTTCTCCGGGGCGCCCCGCGCCGCCGGGACGCTGCGGGCGCCGGCCGGGAGCGCCCCGGGTTGCGGCGCCGTGGCAGCCTCCGTCTACCGGGCTCGATCCGGGACGGGCCCGCTGACGGGGGTGTGAGGCCGGAGTGAACATCGACCGAACCGGATCTCCCGATCGCCTGTTCGACGTCTGCCGTTTCCCCGCGCTCGGCCTGCTGCTCACCCGCCGCCGCGACCATCTGCCGGTGTCGAGTTCCCGGGCCTCGCGCTGGGCCGGCGTGCTGGGCCCGGCGGCGGCCACGCTGGCCGGGATCACCGTGGCCGGCGGGCTGGATCTGGGCTGGATCGCCGGGATGCGGGACAGCGGCGAGCTGGTCCAGTTCAGCTCGATGCCGACAGCGGTCGGGATGACCCTCACGTACCTGGGGCGGCTGCTCGACCCGGGCTTCGACGCGGTCCCGGCGGTCCGCGCGGCCGCCTACGCCGTGCTCGCCGTGGCGCTGGTGGCGATCTGGCTGCGGGCGCTGCGGGAGCGGGCCGACCCGGCCCGTGCCGCGCTGTCCGGGGCGGCGGCCGCAGTGGTCGCCACGGTCGCCCTGGCCCCGGTGTTCCTGCCCTGGTACACGCTGTGGCCGCTGACGTTGCTGGCGGCGACCGGCTTCCGGACCAGGTTGGTCATGGTGGTCACGGTCATCGCGTCGTTCTCGGTGCTGCCGGACGGCTCCGGCCTGGTCGGCTCGCTGAAGTTCCCGGGCGCCCCGCTGGTCACCCTCTACCTGCTCCACCGGGGTGTGCGGTACCTGCGGCGGCGGTCCCGGGAGCGCGCGTTTCAGGCGATGGCGGCGGGGGAGGGCAGCAGCGAGGCCGAGCCCAGCACCCGGGAGACGGCCACCTCGATGACCACGCGGGCCGGGTTGGGTCGCGGCGTGCGGTAACGCCCGGCGTACCACCGCTCGGCCTCGGCCACCGACTCGGGGTCGTCGCGGATCACCGCGAGCCCCTCGACGGTGCTCCAGCGTGGTCCGTCGACCTGGCAGACGGCCACCCGCTGCTGGCCGCGGCGCACGTGGCGGACCTTGGCCGAGCCGCCGGAGGCGATGATCCGGGCGATCCCGGCGACCGGGTCGAGAGTGGCGCCGACCGCGACCACGTGCGGGGAGCCATCCGCGCGCAGGGTGGTCAGGGTGCACAGGTGCCGCTCGGTCCAGAATTCTCGCAGCGGTGCGGAGTCCAGGGGGATGGTGCCGCTCAAGCTCGTTCTCCCGTTCTCGTGCTTCTCATCCGGTCTCGGCCGCCAGTTCGCCGCGGCGGACCGCCGCCACCAGCGCCTCGTGGTCGCTCTCCACCTGGTCGGCGTAGAGCCGGGCGAACCGGGCCAGCGACTCGTCCAGCTTGCCGCTGCCGCCGCAGTACCCGGCGATCATCGACGCGCCACTGGTCCGGGCGTGTGACTTGGCCAGCAGATAGCCGCAGATCCCGGCGTAGTCGGCGAGCGCGCCGGCGTTGATGTCCTCGACGACTATCGCGCCCTTCATGTCGCGGAACTGCCGCACGTAGTACTGCTTGTCGCCGACGGTGGCCCAGCCGAGCAGCGGGTCGCTGACCGTCTGCAGCGCCTGCTGGTACTCCACCACACGCTGGCCCTGGTGGCGGTGCCAGGCCAGGGCGCCGTGCTGGTACTTCGCGACGACCGACCGGCGGGCCTGTTTCAGCTGCAGGAACACCACGTCGTCGGGATCCGAGCCCTCGCACAGGGCGACGTACGCCCGCAGGCCCACCGAACCCACGCCGACCACCTTGTGCGCCACGTCGACGATCCGGTACCCGCCGAGGATCCGCGCCCAGTGCGGCTTGAGCGTGTTGAGGTAGCCGTCCAGGGCCTCCTCGAGCAGCTCGCGGTCGCCGTCCGGGGGCCGGGTGATCACCGGCGGCTGCTCGACCAGCCGGCGGGAGCCGTCGCGGCGCTCGGTGAACCGGGGCAGCGCGCGGTCGCTGGTGCGCCGCCGGGCCCGGCGGGCGGCCCGCTCGATCTCGTCGCGGAAGCTGGCCCGGCTCGCGGCGCCGCGCATCGCATCCACGTCGAGCTGGTCGAACGAGCGGGCCAGCAGCGGCCGATCGGCCAGCTGGGCGATCTGCTCGCGGTACTCCTCGACGCAGTGCCGCACCGCGTCGGCGCAGGCGCTCTCCCGGAAGCCGTTGACCCGGCCGGCCACGTGCACGCTGACCACCAGGCGGCGCAGGTCCCACTCCCAGGGGCCGGGGTGCGCCTCGTCGAAGTCGTTGAGGTCGAAGACCAGTTCCCGTTCCGGGGAGGCGTAGAAGCCGAAGTTGCCCAGGTGGGCGTCGCCGCAGATGACCGGGGTGATGCCGGTGTGCGGCAGGGCGGCGAAGTCGTCGGCCATCAGGCCGGCGGTGCCGCGCAGGAACGCGTACGGGTTGGTGATCATGCGACCGATGCGCAGCGGCACCAGCCAGGGGAGGCGGCCCTCGTGCGAGGCGACCACCTGGCGCACCGGATCGGGCCGGCCGGTCGCCGGTCGCCAGTGCGCCATGTCCGACCGGGGGGACCGCTCGCGCAGCGACCGGCCGATCTCGTATCGTTCGGCGCGCGGCCGTGCGGGCCGGCGCAGGGAGGTGAAACCCTGGTCGCCGGCCGAGCCGATCGCGACGTGATTGCCGATCATGGGTGTCGCGTCCATCGCTGCCGAGAGTACGGGGCTTGAGGCAACCCTCGCCGTGGGGCTCGCGGCGCGGGCATTGTTATCGATAACATTCCCACACCGGGAGACGCGCGGCCTGCCGCTACGCTCCATCAGATCCGGACCTGGCGAGGTGCGCAAGTGGAGACCAAGGGACCCCGTTCCCCGGCGATGACTGATGTGGCGCGACTGGCCGGGGTCTCCCACCAGACCGTCTCGCGCGTCCTCAACGATCACCCGAACGTCAAGGAGCAGACCCGGCTGCGGGTCCGGGCCGCCATCGCCGAGCTCGGCTACCGCCCGAACCGGGCGGCCCGCGCCCTGGTCACCGGCCGGTCGCAGCTGATCGGCGTGGTCGCCCGCAACAGCATGCTGTACGGACCGGCCTCGATGCTCGCCGAGTTCGAGCAGGCCGCCGCGGACACCGGGTTCGCGGTGAGCGTGGGCAGCGTCCGTGAGCTGGACCGCGACTCGATCTCCGCGGTGGTCGACCGGCACCTGGACCAGCGGGTGGCCGGCCTGGTGGTGATCGCGCAGGTGGCGTCGGCCACCGAGGCGCTCGCCGAGATCCCGGCCGAGGTGCCCGTGGTCTTCATCGACGGCGACCCGGCGGCCGGCCGGTCGCTGGTCACCGTCGACCAGGTGGCCGGCGCCCGGGCGGCCGTGCGGCACCTGCTCGACCAGGGGCACGAGACGGTCTGGCACGTCTCCGGCCCGACCGAGTGGTTCGACTCGGCCGGCCGGATCAGCGGCTGGCGGCAGACCCTGCTGGAGGCCGGCCGAGAGGTCCCGCCACTGCTCAGCGCGGACTGGTCGGCCGCCGAGGGATACCGCGCCGGGCAGATGCTGGCGCGGATGCCCGAGGTCACCGCGGTCTTCGCGGCCAACGACCACCTGGCCCTGGGCGTGCTGCGGGCGCTGCACGAGCGCGGCCGCCGGGTGCCGCACGACGTCAGTGTGATCGGGTTCGACGACGTGCCCGAGGCGGCGTTCTTCATCCCGCCGCTGACCACCGTGCGGCAGTCCTTCGGCGACGTGGCGCGGGCTGCCCTGACGCTGCTGCTGGGCCAGATGAAGGAGGAGTCCGGGGCGGCGGACACGGTGATCGTCCCGGCACAATTGGTCAAGCGTGAGAGCGTGGCGCCGCCCGCCTGAACGGCTCGCGCGGGACGGTCAAGCGGCCGTTACCGCGTTGTTGCCAAGAGGCGTTGACACGAGAATTGTTAGCGATAACACTGTGATTCTCCCGCCGTGGTGTGGCCGCTGCCACTGCCCCGGCTCCCCCCGTGGAGGTTCCCATGCCCGTCGAGCCCGCCGTGCTGGCTGTCATCGGCGCCGGCCTCGCGACCCTGAGCGGTCCGCGGCGCCCGTCCGGCGGCGCCGGTGGCGCGCCGGCGCCGGGCCGGTCGCCTCGCCCACGCCGCACCGGCCCGACGGCACCCGGATTGCAACCAAGATGTACGTCTGGCTTTTTGCCGAGCGTTCGCTAGCTGACGATTACATTCAGTGATGTCTGACGGTACCGGCAGCCGCACCACCATCAACCTAAGGAACACGATGAAGCCGCAGATCTGGTTTCTGACCGGCAGCCAGCACCTGTACGGGGCGGAGACACTCCAGCAGGTCGCCGACCAGTCCGCTGAGATCCAGCGCACCCTGGCGGCCGGCCTGGGCGCCGAGCTCGTCACACGCCCGGTGCTCACCGACTCCGGCGCGATCAAGCAGGTGATGCTGGACGCGAACAGCGATCCCGACGTGATCGGTGTGATCGCGTGGATGCACACGTTCTCGCCGGCGAAGATGTGGATCTCCGGCCTGGACGCGCTGCGCAAACCGCTGCTGCACCTGCACACCCAGCACAACATCTCGCTGCCCTGGGAGTCCATCGACATGGACTTCATGAACCTCAACCAGGCCGCGCACGGCGACCGGGAGTTCGGGTTCATCCAGGCCCGGCTGGGCGTGCCGCGCAAGACGGTGGCCGGGCACGTGTCCGACCCGTCGGTGGCGGCCCGGATCGACGGCTGGGCCAAGGCCGCGGCCGGCCTGCAGCGCCTGCGCACCCTGCGGCTGGCCCGCTTCGGCGACAACATGCGCGACGTGGCCGTCACCGAGGGCGACAAGGTCGAGGCCGAGCTGCGGTTCGGCGTCTCGGTCAACACGTACGGGGTGAACGACCTGGTCGCCGTCGTCGACGCGGTCGGCGAGAAGGCGATCGACGACCTGATCGACGAGTACATCGAGCTCTACGACCTGGTCCCGGAGCTGGCCAAGGGCGGCGAGCGGCACGACTCGCTGCGCTACGGCGCGCGGATCGAAGCCGGTCTGCGGCAGTTCCTCACCGAGGGCGGCTTCGGCGCCTTCACCACGAACTTCGAGGACCTCGGCGGCCTGCGCCAGCTGCCCGGCCTGGCCGTGCAGCGGCTGATGGCCGACGGTTACGGCTTCGGCGGCGAGGGCGACTGGAAGACCTCCGCGCTGCTGGCCACGGTCAAGGCGATGGGCGCCGGCACCGGCCGCGGCACCTCCTTCATGGAGGACTACACCTACCACTTCGGTCCGGGCGAGCCGAAGATCCTCGGCGCGCACATGCTGGAGGTCTGCCCCACCATCGCCTCCGCGCGCCCGCGCGTGGAGATCCACCCGCTGGGCATCGGCGGCCGCGAGGACCCGGTCCGCCTGGTCTTCGACGCCGCGCCGGGCCCCGGCGTGGTGGTCGGCCTGGCCGACCTCGGCGACCGGTTCCGCCTGGTGGCGAACGTGATCGACGTGGTCGCGCCGGACGAGCCGCTGCCGAACTTGCCAGTCGCCCGCGCGGTGTGGAAGCCTGCGCCGTCGCTGTCGACATCTGCCGAGTGCTGGCTCACCGCGGGCGGACCGCACCACACCGTCCTCACCCAGGCCGTCGGCGCCGAGGTCCTGCGGGACTTCGCGACGATGGCCCAGACCGAGCTGCTGCTCATCGATGACCGCACCACGACCGACGACTTCGCCGATCGAGTGCGGTGGAACCAGGCGTACCACCGCCTGGCCCGCCCCCTGTAACACCGCTCTCTCAAAGAGGAGAACCACCGTGAAATACACCCGGCTCATGGCGGCCCTGGGCGCCGCCACGCTGGTCACGACCATGGCCGCCTGTGGCTCTTCGGAGAAGACCACGGAGAAGGAGGCTGGCAGCGGGAACAACTCCGGGGCGCTGATCGGCATCACCATGCCGACCAAGTCCTCGGAGCGCTGGATCCACGACGGCGACAACCTCAAGACGCAGCTCGAGGGCCTGGGCTACAAGGTCGACCTGCAGTACGCGGAGAACGACATCCCGACGCAGACCCAGCAGCTGGACAGCCAGATCACCAAGGGCGCCAAGCTGCTGATCATCGCGTCGATCGACGGCACCGCGCTCTCCACCCAGCTGGACAACGCCAAGGCCGCGAACATCCCGGTCATCGCGTACGACCGGCTGATCCGGGACAACGCGAACGTGGACTACTACACCACCTTCGACAACTTCAAGGTCGGTGTGCAGCAGGCCACCTCGCTGCTGACCGGGCTGGGCGTGCTCAAGGCGGACGGCAGCAAGGGCGACGCGAAGGGCCCGTTCAACGTCGAGCTGTTCGCCGGCTCGCCGGACGACAACAACGCGACCTTCTTCTTCAACGGCGCGAAGAGCATCCTCGACCCGTACATCAAGGACGGCACGCTGGTCGTGAAGTCCGGCCAGACCGACTTCAAGACGGTCGCCACCCTGCGCTGGGACCCGGAGACCGCCCAGAAGCGCATGGAGAACATCCTGACCTCCACCTACAAGGGCTCGGTCAAGGTCAACGGCGTGCTCTCCCCGTACGACGGCATCTCGATCGGCATCCTGTCGGCCCTGAAGTCCGGCGGTTACGGCACCGACGGCAAGTACCCGATCGTCACCGGCCAGGACGCCGAGCTCGCGTCGGTCAAGTCGATCATCAAGGGTGAGCAGTACTCCACCATCTACAAGGACACCCGTCAGCTGGCCAAGGTCACCGGCGAGATGGCCGACGCCATCCTGAAGGGCCAGACCCCGCAGACGAACAACACCACCGACTACGACAACGGCAAGAAGGTCGTCCCGGCCCAGCTGCTGCAGTCGGTCGTCGTCGACAAGGACAACTACCAGAAGGAAATCGTCGACAGCGGCTACTACACGGTCGACCAGCTGAAGTGATCTGGGTTCCGCGCCCCGCCCGCCGCCGGCGGGCGGGGCGCGGACTTCCTCGGCCCTTAGGAGGGTCTTCATGACCGACACGATCCTGCGGATGAGCGGTATCACCAAGACGTTCCCGGGCGTCAAGGCGTTGCAGGACGTCGACATCGAGGTTCGCAGGGGCGAGATCCACGCCATCTGCGGGGAGAACGGGGCCGGCAAGTCGACCCTGATGAAGGTGCTGTCCGGGGTCTACCCGCACGGCACCTACGAGGGCGAGATCCAGTTCGAGGGCGAACCCTGCCACTTCTCCGGCATCCGCGACAGCGAGCACCGGGGCATCGTCATCATCCACCAGGAACTGGCGCTCGCCTCGAACCTCTCCATCGCGGAGAACATCTTCCTCGGCAACGAGCGCAGCAAGCGCGGCTGGATCAACTGGAACGAGACGAACGCGGCGGCCGACGAGCTGCTGCGCCGTGTCGGCCTGGAGGAGAAGGCTGTCACGCCGGTGGTCGAGCTCGGCGTCGGCAAGCAACAGCTGGTGGAGATCGCCAAGGCGCTCTCCAAGGACGTGAAGCTGCTCATCCTCGACGAGCCGACCGCCGCGCTCAACGACGACGACTCGGCGCACCTGCTCAACCTGCTCCGAGGCCTGCGGGACCAGGGCATCACCTGCGTCATCATCTCGCACAAGCTCAACGAGGTGATGGGAATCTCCGATCGCGTCACCATTCTGCGGGACGGCAGGACGATCTGGACCGACGAGATCGAGAACCTCACCGAAGACAAGATCATCTCCGGCATGGTGGGCCGGGACCTCGAGCACCGGTACCCCGAGCACGAGCCGAAGGTCGGCGAGGAGGTGCTGCGGATCGAGGACTGGACGGTCCACAGTCCCACCCAGCCCGACCGGGCGCTGGTCCGCAAGGCCAACCTGACGCTGCGCCGCGGCGAGATCGTCGGGCTGGCCGGGCTGATGGGCGCGGGCCGCACCGAGCTGGCGATGAGCGTCTTCGGCCGCTCGTACGGGGTGAACATCTCCGGCCGCCTGATCAAGGACGGCAAGGAGATCCAGACCCGGACCGTACGCGAGGCGATCGACCACGGCATCGCCTACGCGACGGAGGACCGCAAGCGGTACGGCCTGAACCTGATCGAGGACATCAAGCGCAACATCTCGGCGGCCGCGCTGACCAAGCTGGCCAAGGGCGGCTGGGTCGACGGCAACGAGGAGTTCAAGGTCGCCAACGAGTACCGCGCCAGCATGAACATCAAGGCTCCGGACGTCGGGGCGGTGGTGGGCAAGCTCTCCGGCGGCAACCAGCAGAAGGTCGTACTGTCCAAGTGGATCTTCGCTGACCCGGACGTGCTGATCCTCGACGAGCCGACCCGGGGCATCGACGTCGGCGCCAAGTACGAGATCTACACGATCATCAACCGGCTCGCCGACGAGGGCAAGGCCATCCTCGTCATCTCGTCCGAGCTGCCCGAGCTGCTCGGGATCTGCGACCGCATCTACACCCTCTCGGCCGGCCGGATCACCGGCGAGGTGTCGCGCGCCGAGGCCACCCAGGAGAGCCTGATGACTCTCATGACGAAGGAAGAACAGGAGGTGGCGCCGTGACCGTCGCACCCACCAATGCCGAACTGTCCATGGACGAGGGACCGGCCGGTGCCCGGAACAAGGTGACGCGAAAGGTCAACTTCGACCTGAAGTCGAGCGGCATCTACATCGCGCTCGCCCTGCTGGTGCTGGGCTTCACCGTGGCGACCGGTGGCGACCTGCTGGCGCCGCAGAACCTCAGCAACATCATCGTGCAGTACTCGTACATCCTGGTGCTCGCGATCGGTATGGTGTTGATCATCATCGCCGGCCACATCGACCTCTCGGTCGGCTCGGTGGTCGCCGCGACCGGCGCGTTCGCCGCGGTCATGATGGTCGACTGGCACCTGTCCTGGCCGATCGCGGTGATCGTCACGCTGATCTTCGGCGCGGTGATCGGCGCCTGGCAGGGCTACTGGGTGGCGTACTTCGGCATCCCCGCCTTCATCGTCACCCTCGCGGGCATGCTGCTGTTCCGCGCGATCACCTACATGATCCTCGGCAACAAGGGCATCGGCCCGTTCCCGGACGAGATCCGCACCCTGGCCAACGGCTTCACCCCCGGCTTCCTCAACAACGTCGGGCTCGGCCCGCTGGGTGGCGCCGACCTGTTCAGCATCCTCGTCGGCATCCTGGTCGTGGTCGCGCTGGTCTTCGTGCAGTGGCGTGCCCGCGCCGGCCGGATCCGCTACAACCAGGCCGTCGACCCGATGTGGCTGTTCGTCCTCAAGGTCGCCGGCCCGGCCGTCCTGGTGATGTTCCTGGTCGTGCAGCTGGCCCGGTTCCGCAACCTGCCGTGGGTGCTCGTGCTGCTCGCGGCGCTGGTGGTGGGCTACACCTTCGTCACCAACCGGGCCGTGTTCGGCCGCCAGATCTACGCGGTCGGTGGCAACCTGCAGGCCGCGACGCTCTCCGGTGTCAAGGTCAAGTCGGTCGTCTTCTGGCTGTTCGTCAACATGGGCGTGCTGTCCGCGGTCGCCGGCATCATCTTCGCCGGCCGGCTGAACCTGGCCGGCCCGACCGCCGGCAACAGCTTCGAGCTCGACGCCATCGCCGCCGCCTTCATCGGCGGCGCGGCGGTGCAGGGCGGCGTCGGCAAGGTGGTCGGCGCGATCACCGGTGGCCTCATCATGGGTGTCATCAACAACGGCGCCGGCCTGCTGGGCTGGCAGACCGAGAAGGTCATGCTGGCGAAGGGCATCGTGCTGCTCGCCGCTGTCGCCTTCGACGTGTGGAGCAAGCGCCGCACCGCCGGCGCGAAGTGAGCGGTTCCCTCCGGTAACCGGACGAAGACGGCAGCCGCGCGGCACTCCCGCACGGCTGCCGTCGCTGTCTCTACCGCGCCGTGGCCAGCCCGAACGACGTGGGCCGCACACCCGGGAAGACGCCCTCCAGCGAGCCGAAGCCGCAGCGCTTCTGCAGCAGCTCGCCGATCACCGAGCGGTAGTCGCTGGTCGCGGCCAGATCACCGGCGACCAGCGCGCCGGGGGCGAGACCCGGCCAGTCGCCGTACACCCGCCCGCCCCGGATCCCGCCGCCGAGCAGCAGCATCGCGTTGCCGTGCCCGTGGTCGGCGCCCTTCGACGCGTTCTCCTGCACCCGCCTGCCGAACTCGCTGATGGTCAGCACTGTCACGTGGTCCATGGCGGCGCCCAGGTCGGTGCCGAACGCGGCCAGGGCCGCGGCCAGCTCGGCCAGGTTGTCGTACATCCGCTGGCCCTTGGTCGCCGGGCCCAGCCCCTGGTGCATATCCCAGTCGCCGCAGTCGACAGCCGCCGTGACCAGGCCGGCCTTCGCCTTGATCAGCCGCGCCACGTCGCGCAGCGCGGCACCCAGCTCGGTGTCCGGATAGGTGGCGGCCGGGGCGTACCCGGACTTGCGGATCACGTCCGTCGCGGACAGCGCGCGGTCCGCCGACCTCGCCGGAGCCGCCAGGGCGGCCGGCGCGTCCGCGTACATCGCCCGCAGCGCCGCGGCCATCGGCCGCTTCCCCTCGCCGGCCAGGGTGAACCCGTCGATGCTGGCCATCGGCACGTCGTCGGCCGCGCCCAGCAGGACCCGGGCCGGCATCGCCTGTCCCAGCGACACGCCGGCCAGCGGCACCGCCGCGCCGGTCAACCCGAGCATCCGGTCCAGCCAGCCGCTGCGGATCGACGTGCCGGGCGCGGCGTTCTCCAGCGCCTCCATCGCGGCGAAGTGCGAGCGCGTCGGGTTCGGCTGCCCCACGGCGTGCACGGCGGCCAGCCGGCCGCTCTGCCAGAACGGCAGGAGCGGCGCGAGCGCGGGGTGCAGGCCGAAGGTCCCGTCACCCGCGATGATCCTGTTCTTCGGTACGGCGATGGACGGCCGCGCCGCGTAGTAGCCCGGATCCCCGACCGGGGCGATCGCGGAAAGCCCGTCGAAGCCGCCGCGCAGCGACACCACGACCAGCGTGTCCCCGGTGTACCCGGCCGGCTCCGCGGCGAACGCCATCCGGGTGCTCAGCGCCGCCCCGGCCAGGCCGGCGAGCCCCGCGCCGAGCAGCTTGCGGCGGGAGGGCCCGCAACACGGTTCGGTCGTCGTCTTCATGATCACCTCAGCTGGAAGGACGGCGCGTCGAGGACGAGCGCGATCAGGTACGGAGCGTGCCCGGCGAGCGACTTGTCGAGAGAAGAGTTCGGCGACTTCCCGGCGACACTGAGCACCGCGGCGGTGTGCGCCGGCGGCAACGTCGTGCCGATCAGCCGGACGGCGAGCGCGTCGACCAGCCCGCCGTACGTCGCCGGCAGCGCCGGGACCAGCGAGCGCAGCAGATCCGCGGGACGGGTCAGCTGCTTCGGGTACCAGCCGGCCGCCAGGTTCAGGTGCAGGTTGCAGCGCAGCAGGAACGCCGACGGGGACGCCCAGGGCGCCGCGGTGTCCGGGTAGCCGTTCGGCGGCGTCCAGCGGAACGGCGCGTTCCCGGCCTGGACCAGGACCTCGTAGAGCGCGTCCAGGCCCTTCACGCCGCTCACCTCCGGGCGCAGGCCCAGCGCCCGCACCGCGGCGATCAGGTCCTCGAACGGGGTGCGGACCTTCCGGCCGGTCGACGCGGCGAACTCGGGTGAGGCGAACAGGGCGCGCAGCACCGGGACGATCGCGGTGTCGTTGTCCAGGTACACCTGGGCCAGGCGGGCGACGAGGGCGGCCGGGGGCTCGTCGGCGACGAAGCGGACACCGAGCTTGCGGGCGATGGTCTTCGCGGTGGCCGGGTGCCGGGCCAGGTGGTCCAGGAAGGCGAGCGCCGCCGACTCGCCGTCGCCCGCCGTGTTGGCGTGGCGGAAGCCGAGGATGTCGACGGCCCCCGTGGCGTGCGCCGACGCGTCGTACACGTAATTGCCCGCCTTGCTCACCGTCATGCCGGTCAGCAGCCGGGCGGCGTCCCGGACGTCGGACTCGTCGAAGACGAGGCCGACCGTGTGCAGCTCCATCAGCTCACGGGCGTAGTTCTCGTTCGGGTGCGCCCCGGAGGAGGAACGCTGGTCCAGGTAGGTCAGCATGGCCGGGTGCCGGGCGGCGTCCTTGAGCATGTCGGCGAAACGGCCGAAGGTGTGCCTGCGGATCACCCGGGCGTCGTAGTCGCACCGGCTGTCCCAGATGCCGCTGGACGGCGCGGCGACGTGCAGGTGGTTCGCCCAGAAGCCGGCGACCACCTCGAACAGCTGGCGCTCGCTCCACGCGGCCCGGGCGATCGCGGCCCGGCCCAGCTGGCGGAAGCCCTCGTAGGAGTTCTTCGGCAGGGCCGCGCGGACCTCGGCCGGGGTGGCGTCGGCCAGCGGGAGCCGCCGCAGCAGCCGGTCGCAGTCCGCGTCGGCGATCCGCTGGGGGGCCAGCTGGCGGTCCAGCCACGCGGTCGCGCCCAGCTGGCGGGCCTCGGCCAGCGACTGCGGGGTGAAACCGAAGGTGGCGCGGCGCAGCAGGTGGGCGATCGGGTCGCTGTCCAGCCTCAGCCCGGGCGCGGCGGCCGCCGCCGGCGCCGGCGCGTCGAGGACCAACCCGGCGGTCACGGCGGCGGTTCCGGCGATGAGGGTACGGCGCGTCGTCGTCACGAGAATTGCTTCGGCCCGCGCGGCCGGGCCCGTCGCGGCCGCAACCGTGACTAACGCGTCCGCAATCCACGAGCACCCGTGACCGGACACCGGTGACGGACGTAGGCTTCTGCTCGTGGATCAGGCTGAAGCGGTACGTACCCCGTCGTCCTGGGTCGTCGTCGGGCTCGACAACGGCGGCACCTGCAACAACGCCACAGTCCTCGACGCGACCGGGCAGTTCCTGGTGAACAACCTGGTGGAAAACCCGTCCCGGGTGCTGGACGGGCCGGAGTCGGCCGTCGAGTCGCTCGCCGAGGCGTTCGCCAACATCCTGGAGCTGACCAGCACGCCGCTGTCCCTGGTCCGCGCCGTCGGCCTGGACACCCCCGGCCCGGCCAGCGCCGACGGGGTGATCTCCTCCAAGGGCGCGACCAACTTCAACCAGATCTCCTGGCACGGGTTCGACATCCGCAGCGCCCTGCAGGCCCGCCTCGGCCTCCCGGTGATCTACAACAACGACGCCAACGCCGCGGCGCTCTACGCCCACCACCGGCACTTCGGCACCGCCGCGATGGAGACGTCGTCGGTCGCCGCGATCGTCGGCACCGGCCTCGGCGGTGGCGTGGTGGAGAACGGGCGGGTGGTGAAGGGCGCGGCCGGCATGGCGGGGGAGCTCGGCCACGTGCAGATCCCGCTGCACGGCGTGCTCGAGGAGGACCAGCCCGTGCCGGTCTGCAACTGCGGGTTCGAGGGTGACGTGGAGGCGATCGCGTCACTCACCGGGATCAAGAACAACCTGCTGCCGTACTGGGTGAAGCGTTTCCCGGACCACCCGCTCGCCGCCGAGCCGGTGGACAGGGCGGCCAAGCTGCTGCGCGGGTACGGGGAGAAGGATGATCCGCTCGCCACGGCGGTCTTCACGCAGCAGGCGCGGGCGATCGGCAAGCTGTTCACGATCGCCGCGAACTTCACCGATCCGGCGGCGTACTTCCTGGGCGGCGGTGTGGTGGAGGCGGCGCCGCACTTCCGGCAGTGGTTCCTGAACACGGTCCGGGAGAACACCCAGCTCCGTGACGAGCAGGCCAAGGCGGCTACGTTCGCCCTGGTCGCCGATCTGGACATGGCCGGCGCGCGGGGCGCCGCGGTCGCGGCCCTCGACGCCGTCTCCACAGGCGTCCGCTGATCCCCGCCCGCGGCCCGCAGCGACGCGCGCCGCGGCTCGACCCACGACGCGCGCCGCGTTTCTCCGTCCGCGCGAGGCGCTTGGTGGGCGCGAGTGCGGCGCGGCTCGTGGTTTCAGCTGGCAGTCATGGTTGTTCGAAGGGCGTCGGGAGAACCATGAGGGCCAGTCGGGGTGCGGGAGGCGCGGCAGGGCCGGAGTGGGGCGGCGGTCGCGTGGGTGGGCTGCCCGGGGAGTACGGGCAGCGGGGAACCGCGCGCCGCCCCCTGGAAGGGAGCGGCGCGACGGGGCTGGGCGGTGGATGTGCCGCTCAGTCTTCTTTCAACGCTGTGGCGACGTCGGGGAACATCGGCAGGTAGTCGGTCAGGCCGAGAGTGTCGAAGAGGCGGCGGAGGAAACCGGACGGCGCGGCGAGGCGGACCCAGCCGCCGCGTTCCATGGCGCGGCCGTGGGCGGTGACCAGGACACCGACGCCCATCGAGTCGCAGAAGTCGAGGCCGGCGACGTCCACCACGACACGCGGGGTGGGACGCTCGACCAGGCGGCCGAGGTTGGCCTTGAGAGCGGGCGCGGTATCGATGTCCAGGGAACCGCGCAGGACGAGGACGGCCGTGTTCGGTGGATGGTGCGCGACCGATACCTGCATTGTGCTGAGTTCTTCCGTTCGGGGGGCGAGCCCCAGTTCCGATCTCCTGGCCCATGCGGTACCGGCGGCGTCCGCGTGGCGAAGTACACGCCGGTATGCGACCTCTCCGCGGCCGACGCCGGCCACTGTGTGAAGTCTCGCTTCCCCGCGAGCCACGAGATCGAAACTGGGGGTGGAAGGTCAACCCTATGCGAGCCCACCCACACGCGCAGTGTTCAGATCGAGTTGCGCCACTTGCGGCCGTTGCGCCCGATCAGCCGGTCCGCGTCGGTGGGTCCCCAGGACGCGGCTTCGTACGTCGGGATCGGCGACCGGTCGTTCGCCCAGTGCTCGATGATCGGGTCGACGACCCGCCAGGACTGCTCCACCTCGTCGCTGCGGATGAACAGTGACGCGTCGCCGAGCAGCGCGTCCAGCAGCAGCCGCTCGTAGGCTTCCGGCGACTCCTCGACGAACGTCTGGTCGTAGGAGAACTCCATGCTGGCCGTGCGCACCCGGAACGAGTGGCCCGGCACTTTCGCGCCGAAGCGCAGCGAGATGCCCTCGTTCGGCTGGATGCGCAGGATCAGGGCGTCCGCGTCCAGCTCGGTGAGCTGGTTGGTCGGGATCGGCAGGTGCGGAGGGCGCTGGAACTGCAGCGCCACCTCGGTGACCCGGGCCGGCAGCCGCTTCCCGGTGCGCACGTAGAACGGCACGCCCGCCCAGCGCCAGTTGTCCACGTTCAGCCGCAGCGCCGCGTACGTCTCGGTGCGCGACAGCGGGTCGACGCCGACCTCCTCGCGGTAGCCGGCCATCAGCTCCTCGCGGGTGCCGCCGCGGGTGTACTGCCCGCGGACGGCGGCGTCGGCGATGTCACGGTCGGTGGGTAGCCGGATCGCCTGCAGCAGCTTCACCTTCTCGTTGCGCAGGCCCTCGGACTCGAACGAGGCGGGCGGCTCCATCAGCGCGAGCGCGAGCACCTGGAGCACGTGGTTCTGCACGATGTCGCGCATCGCGCCAGCCGACTCGTAGAAGCCGCCGCGGGTGCCGACGCCGAGGGTCTCGGCCACGGTGATCTGCACGTGGTCGACCCAGGAGCGGTCCCAGATCGGCTGGAAGATCGAGTTGGCGAAGCGCAGGGCCAGGACGTTCTGCACGGTGTCCTTGCCCAGGTAGTGGTCGATCCGGAAGACGCTGGGCTCGTCGAAGGCGGCGTGCACGACGCCGTCCAGCTCGCGCGCGGTGGCCAGGTCCCGCCCGTACGGCTTCTCGATCACCAGGCGCGAGAACGAGCCCTCGTTCGCCTGGTTGAGCCCGGCGCCGGCCAGCCCGCAGATCACCGGCTCGAACGCGTTGGCCGGGGTCGACAGGTAGAACAGGCGGTTGCCCGAGGTGCCGCGCTGGGCGTCCAGCTCGTCGAGCGTCTCGGCGAGGCGCTTGTAGGTGTCCGGGTCGTCGTAGCCGCCCGAGACGTAGCGGATGCCGCCGGTGAGCTGCCGCTTCTCGGAGAGGCTGCGGCCGCCGAGCGCGCTGTCCGCGAACTGCTCGTCGGACATCGGTGTGCGCGCGACGCCGACCAGCGCGAACTGGTCGGGCAGGCGGTTGTGGCGGGCCAGGCTCTCGACCGCCGGCAACAGCTTGCGGCGGGTGAGGTCACCGGAGGCGCCGAAGATCACCAGAGTGGCGGGTGGCGCGCTGCGCTCCTGGATGAGCTGTGGTTGGTCCATTACTCCGTGTCCTCCGACCGGTCGTTGCGTCCGTTTGAACCTTACGCAGCGGCCCCCGCCCATGGTTCATCCCGATGTGTGCCGCCGAGCACAATGCGGCCGCTTCCCTCGATGCGCCGAAGACCTAACCGATGAAAGTGGCAAAATGGGCGCAAAGGTCTGGCAACCGAGGGGGACCCCGTGAAGTACCGGCTCGTGACTCGCAGCGACTTCGACGGCTTGGTCTGCGCCGTGCTGCTACGGCACCTCGACATGATCGACGACATCATGTTCGTGCATCCCAAGGACGTGCAGGACGGCGTCGTCGACATCACCGACCGGGACATCCTCACCAACCTGCCCTACGACCCCCGCGCCTACCAGGTCTACGACCACCACCACTCGGAGACGCTGCGCAACGAGGGCGACCGGAGCAACCACATCATCGACGCGGACGCCCCGTCCGCGGCCCGGGTGATCTACGACCACTTCGGCGGGGTGGACCGGTTCCCCGAGGTCTCCGACGACCTGATGCGCGCTGTCGACCAGGCCGACTCCGCGGACTACTCGCTCACCGACATCCTCAGCCCGACCGGATGGACGCTGCTGAACTTCCTGATGGACAGCCGGACCGGCCTGGGCCGCTTCCGCAACTTCCGGATCTCCAACTACCAGCTGATGATGCAGCTCATCGACGCCTGCATCGAGCACCAGGACGTGCACGAGATCCTCGCCCTGCCGGACGTCTCCGAGCGGGCCACCCTCTTCCACGACTGCTCGGCCCGCTTCGTCGAGCAGTTGCACCGGGTCAGCCGGCTGGACGGCGACGTGGTCGTGGTCGACCTGCGCGACGAGGAGGTGATCGAGGCCGGGAACCGGTTCATGGTGTACGCGTTGTTCCCGGAGGCGCGCGTCTCGGTGCACATCCTCTGGGGCCGGCAGAAGCTCAACACCGTCTTCGCCTGCGGCAAGTCGATCCTGGACCGCACGTCGCCGGTGGACATCGGCGAGGTGATGCTGCGGTACGGCGGCGGCGGGCACATCGCGGCCGGCACCTGCCAGGTCCCGCACGACGAGTCGGACCGCGTCCAGCGTGAGATCATCGACGCGCTGCGCACCGAGCGGGTCGTGCCGGTCTAGACGGACGGGTGGGAAGTCGCCTTCCCACCCGCCCGCCGCGCGGATCACGGACCTTGCCCGGGGCCCCACCCGCCTGTCGTGGTGTGCGCCCCACGCGCATGCCCACGACTGCCTCACGCCCACCCGCGTGAGGGTTCCCGCTGCAGGACCCTGCCTGCGGGGGAGTCTTCGTCAGCTCTTCAGGCTCCAGCGGCCGGCCGCGACCGTCTCCTTCTCCTCGACCGGAGCGATGGCCTCCGGCGCGGTGGTCTCGTCGTCCTCGGGGGACGGGCCCTCGTCCGGTTCCTCCCGGGCCCGGTGTCGGCCGCGCAGCACCAGCCAGCCCGCACCGAGCAGCGCCAGCCCGGCCACCACCCAGCCCGCCAGCGAGAGCACCGCGGCGCCCCGGTCGTTGTCCTGCGCCTCCGCGACCGCCTGCCGGAACAGCGCGTCCTCGTCGGCGGCCGGGGCGCCGGTGGCGGCGTGCGCGTGCCCGGCCGCGGCGACGCTGCCGTCCGGGTCCGGGGTCAGCGCCAGGCTGGCGGTCATCCCGGGCGCGGCCTTGCCGTCGGCGTACTTCCCGGTCAGCGCGAAGGTGATCGAGCTGAGCGTGGGCAGCGGGCCGACCGCCACGCTCAGGTCCGCCGCGCCGCCCGGAGGGATCGAGGCGCCGCCCACCGCTACCCAGGTGATCGCCTTCGGCACCTGGGTGACCGGGCTGCCGTTGTGGATCGTCTTCAGCGGCTGGCTGAGGTTCTGCCACTCGATCCGCGGCGCCCAGTCGTCCACCGAGAGCGGGTACACCTCGGCGATCGGGCTGTCCGCCGGGATCTGGAGGGTGACCTGCGTCAACGGTCGGGCGCCGTCGTTGACCACGTGGTAGGTCAGGTTCTGCCCACTGCCCTGCGGCACGCTGGCCGGGCTGACCGTCACGTCGGCGAACGCCGGACCGGCGGTCGCGCCGAGCACCCCGACGGTCGTCACGAGAGTGAGCGCTGTTCCCAAATACCTCACGAGATTTAGTTCGGATCACGGGCCCCGAAGGTTCAACGGCCGCCGGAAACTTTTCCGACACTTTCCGAACGCCGCACCAACCCTGGTGACGGCCGGCGTCCCGGGGTGCCGGATGATGTCCCGATGCGCGACGTGCCGATCGACGGCGACATGATCCGGCTGGGCCAGTTCCTGAAGCTGGCCGACCTCATCGACACCGGGGGCGAGGGCAAGGTCCTGATCGCCTCCGGGGACGTCACGGTGAACGGTGAGGTCGACACCCGGCGGGGACGCCAGCTGCATCCCGGTGACGTGGTCTCGGTGCTCGGGAACAGTGCCCGGGTCGTACCGTAGATCGGTCTTCCGCACCAAGATCCATGCTTTCGGCGGGAATCCGCGCCGGGCGCGGAACCGGCGGCGGCGCCGCCTCGTCGTACCGGTCATGACCCGAACCCGCGGCCTGCTGACCGCCGCCGCTGTCCCCCTGATCCTGATGGCCGGGTGCGCCCGGTCGGGCGAAGCCGGATCCACCCCGGTCGCCGAGAGCGCCCCGGTCCCCGCCGAGGACGCCACAGTGCTGGTCCGGATCGCCCAGAAGGGCGGCTTCGTCCCCACCAATTACGCCCACGGCCGGCTGCCCGACGTCACGATCTACGCCGACGGCCGGGTGATCAGCAACGGTCCGGTGCCCGCCATCGCGCCCGGCCCGGCGCTGCCCAACCTCCAGATCCTGAAGATCACCCCGGAGCGGGCGCGGCAGTGGGCGGACGACGCCGTCCGGGCCGGCGTGCGGACCGGGGCGGACCTCGGCTCGCCCGGCGTCGCGGACGTCCCGGACACCGTGCTCACCGCCACCTCCGGTGGCCGGACCGAGGTGGTACGCGTCCGGGCCCTGCGCCAGGCGCGCGGCGACGACCCGAACCTGTCGGCGGCCCAGCAGGCGGCCCGCAAGAAGCTGGCCGGCTACCTGGACGCGGTGGACGAGCTGACCACCGGGGCCGGTTCGTCCGCCGCGGAAGCCTGGCAGCCGGCCACCGTGGCGGCGCTGGCCCAGCAGTACGTGGCGGCCGACGACGACCTCAACCCGCCGGCACAGGCCTGGCCCGGCCCGGCGCTGCCCGGCGCGGAGCTGTCCCCGGGCACCGGCCTGCACTGCGTGGCGGCCACCGGCGCGGAGAAGGACGAGATCTGGGCGGCCGCGGCCAAGGCCAACCTGCGCACCCCGTGGACCTCGGGCGGCAAGCGGTGGCAGGTCACCTTCCGGCCGCTGCTCCCGGACGAGACGGGCGGCTGCGCGGCCCTGAAGGACGCCGAGTGAAGCCGATCGACGGGCCCTGGGAGCCCGAGCCCGGACCCGATCCGGAACCGGAGCCTCCGGATGAGCCCCCGACGTGCGGGTGACTCACGTTTCCACTACCGTCGAGGGGCGTGAGTGGAACGGGGATCGAGGCAGCGCAGATCCTGGTGGCGCTGATCCTGCTCGCCGTGCTGGCCCTCGGCGGGATGGCCGTGTTCGCCGGCCGGCGCTCGCCGGCCGCGCCGGAGCCCGAGGTGGCGCCGGAGGTCGTGGAACTGGAGAGCGGCGCGGGCGAGGTCTGGGCCGCGGCGCAGCGGGCGGCGCAGGCCGCGGACGCGGCGCGGGAGCGGGCGACCGAGGCGGCCGACGAGCGCGACCAGGCCGAGCAGCATTACCAGCAGGCGAAGTGGGACGCCTGGACCGGCCCGAAGGACGAGGGCCGGACCCTGGTGGAGCGGGCGGCGCTGGAGGCGTACCGGCGGGGTGACATCTCGGTGGACCAGCTGAACCGGATCTGGGCGCACACCCGGCCCGGCGAGGCCGAGATCGAGCAGCTGGATCAGGAGATCGCCGAGGCCAAGCTGCGCTACGCGGAGGCGCTGGCCGGCGTGGTCGAGGAGCGGCGCGCGGCGCACGTGGCCGAGGTCGCCGCCGAGGTGCTGGCCGAGGAGGCCCGGATCGCCGAAAGCGAGGCGGTCGCCGCGCGGATCGAGGCGGAGGCGGCCGCCGGCCTCTCCGGCCTGCTGCACGGGCCCGGGGACGCCCCCGGGCCCTCCGCCCGGGTCTAGTGGACCTCGACGAGGTCGACCACGAAGATCAGCGTCTCGTTCGGCTTGATCACGCCGCCCGCGCCGGCCGAGCCGTAGCCCAGGTGCGGCGGGATGGTCAGCTTGCGGCGGCCGCCCACCTTCATCCCGGCCACGCCCTGGTCCCAGCCGGCGATGACCTGCTGGCCGCCGACCCGGAAACCGAGCGCCTGGCCGCGGTTGTAGGAGGCGTCGAACTCCTTGCCCGTGGACTGGGCCACGCCGACGTAGTGGACACTGACGTACTCGCCGGGCTTGGCCTCCGGGCCGGTGCCCTCGACGATGTCCTCGATCACGAGATCGGTGGGCGCTTCGTCGGGGATGGGACCGACGTCGGGCTTGTTCATGAATCCTCCCGAATGGTGTTACCGGACCCGGTCATGCAATCACAGCCGGGCGCCCGCTGAACGAGCGGTGCCGGATCTCCGTATCCCCGGGTGACCGGGAACGTCCCGGTCGTGTGATCCATCTGGGGGATTCCCGTGTCCGTCCGCCGCCTCCGTGCCGTCGTGCTCCTCGCCGCGGTCGCCTCCTCCGCCGTCCCGGCCGTGCCCGCGTCCGCGCACGGCGCGCCGATCACGCCGATCAGCCGGTCGGCCGCCTGTGCGGGCAACGGCACGAGGACCACGGCCGCCGCGTGCGCCGCGGCCAAGGCCGCCACCGGCGGATTCATCGGGGCGTTCGACAACCTGCGGATCGCGGACGTGAACGGCGACGACCGGAAGGCCGTGCCGGACGGCAAGCTGTGCAGCGGTGGGCTGGACAACTACCGCGGGCTGGACCTGGCGCGGACCGACTTCCCCTCGACACCGGTGCGATCCGGGCAGAAGCTCAAGATTGCGTACGAGGGCACGATCCCGCACCGGGGGGAGTTCCGGATCTTCCTGACCCGGCCCGGTTACGACGCCACGAAGAAGCTGACCTGGGCCGACCTGGGCAGCAAGCCGCTGGCGTCGTTCACCGACCCGCCGCTGACCGGGGGGTCGTACCGGATGACTGTGACGTTGCCGCAGCGCACCGGGCGGCAGATGCTGTACGTCGTCTGGGAGACGTCGAGCACTCCGGACACCTACTACTCGTGCTCCGATCTGGTCTTCCCGGCGGCGCCGGTGGTGAAGAGGACCACCGCGGCGCCGAAGCGGTCCAGCGCTCCGGTCGTGACCAGGAGCGCCTCAGCCGCCCCCGTGGTCACCGCCACCACCACCTCCGTCGCCGCGCCGCCGGCCCCGTCCGCCGACCCGGTGCTGGCCGCCGCGACGTCGCCGCGGGACGACTCCGCCACCGTGGGCCACCGGCTCATTCTCGGCGCGCTGGGCGGCGGCCTGATCGCCCTGATCGTCGCCCTGTTGGGCCGGCGCCGGCGGTCGTCCTGAGAGGTGCCTGGAAAAAAGTTTTGAACCCCTCGATCGCCGACCACGTAATCACCGGCGTCGACAATGCACCGCCCGTCCGGCCCCCAACAGACGAAAGGCCCAGCATGAGTCGAAGTCGCTACCGTGCCCAGGCGTTCCCGCGGTTCAACCGCCGCCGGATGCTCGCGCTCACCGCCGCAGGTGTCGGCGTGTCGGCCGCCTCGGTTGCCGGGCTCAGCCTCGCCGGTGAGAACGAGACCACGTCGTCGGCGGGCGGATCGCCGCTGGTCGTCTCCGTCCGCGACGCGGAGAAAGGCACGATCGACGTCTTCTCCGGCGCCTCGAAGAAGACGGTGACCGACAAGAAGCTCGTCGCCCAGCTGCTCAAGGCCGCTCGCTGACCCGGAGGAACGCAGAACAATGTCTTCTCACCGCGAAGCGCCGGAGATCAGCAAGGACCCGGTTGCCGACAGTTCCGACCTGTACGCGTTCGTCAGCCCCGACGATCCCGACACGGTCACCATCATCGCGAACTACGTCCCGCTGCAGATCCCGGCGAGCGGTCCGAACTTCTTCGAGTTCGGCGACGACGTGCTCTACGAGATCCACATCGACGCGAACGGCGACGCGCGCCCGGACGTCACGTACCAGTTCCGGTTCGTCACCGAACTGCGCAACGACCGGACCTTCCTCTACAACACCGGCCAGATCGAGTCGCTGGACAGCGAGAACTGGAACCGGCGGCAGTTCTTCTCGGTGACCAAGGTCGACCGGCACGGCAAGCAGACCGTACTGGCCAAGAAGCTGCCCTGCCCGCCGTGCAACGTCGGCAAGATCTCCATCCCGGACTACGAGGGCCTCGCCGCCGACGCCGTGCACAAGCTGAAGAGCGGCGAGAAGGTCTTCGCCGGGCAGCGCGCCGACGCGTTCTTCGTCGACCTGGGCGCCATCTTCGACCTCGGCACGCTGCGCCCGTTCCAGGACAAGCACCTGGTCGGCCAGAAGTTGTTCAACTACGCAGGCAAGGCCGTCAACGCCACCGACCAGACCAACGTGCACAGCATCGCGATCCAGATCCCGCTGCACATGGTCCGCCGGGACGGCAAGAAGCGGGTCAAGGCCAGCGACCCCGGCGCGGTGATCGGCGTGTGGACCTCGGCCAGCCGCCGCCAGGTCCAGGTCCGCAACGGCGACAGCAAGAACGCAGACGTGTACGTGGGCCCGCAGGTCCAGGTGTCGCGCCTGGGCAACCCGCTCTTCAACGAGGTCGTCGTCCCGATGGCGGAGAAGGACAGGTGGAACAGCCTGCCGCCGAGCGAGGACAAGAACTTCGCCGAGTTCGTCGCCAAGCCGGAGCTGGCGTCGCTGCTGCCGGTGCTCTACCCGGGCCTGTTCGACAACCTGGCCGCCCTGAACAAGGCCGGCAAGGACCGCGCCGACCTGCTCGCCATCCTGCTCACCGGCATCCCGGAGGGGATCGTCGACGGCTTCCAGAACAACACCGGCGAGCTGCAGGCCGACATGCTCCGGCTGAACACGGCGATCCCGCCGGCCGCCAAACCCAACGCGTTCGGCGTGGTCGGCGGTGACGTGGCGGGCTTCCCCAACGGCCGCCGGATCGCCGACGACGTGGTCTCCATCTCGCTGCGGGCCATCGCGGGCGTCACCGTGCCGCTGGTCGACAAGAAGTTCGAGCCGGACGCCGCCGCCGCTCTGGTCGAGCAGGGCCTGAGCATCAAGGACGTCAGCTCGCGCCTGCTCAAGAAGTTCCCCTACCTGGGTACCCCCTTCGACGGATTCTCGGTGCCGGCATGAGCCACTCCCATCACCACCACACGCTCGCCCCGTCGGGGCAGGGCACGGTCATGCTCAACATCGGCGGCACGATCGGCGCGCTGATCATCGACACCCCGGCCCGGTTCCACGGGCACGAGATCGAGATCAGCCCGGCGGACGCGCCGTCGCAGCGGCAGCACGCCGCGGTCCGGGCGCGGTACGTGCGCGGCGGCGTCACCTACTGCGTCGTGATCGACGGCCTGGCCGAGGGCCGGTACGCGATCTGGGCCGACGGCGCGGAGCCGCTGACCGAGGTCGACGTCCGCGGTGGCTCGGTGGCTCAGTTCACCTGGCCGGAACAAGCTGTCCCCGGGAGAACACTGCTGACGGTCTAGGGTGGAGCGATGGCGGGCCTCGTGGTCGACCTTCCGGTGCACCAATCCCTGCGCACCAGTGATCTGGAGCAGGCCCGCGCCTTCTGCCGCAAGCTGTACTACGCCGCGCCGCGCATCGAGCCGGTCGGTGACCCCGGCCGGTTCGACTTCCGCGCCGACGTGGTCGAGCTGGGGTCGATCACGGTCGGCGAGGTGGGGCACGGCACCGACATCCGGGTCTGGATCGAGGGCCTGGAGACCGCGTACCAGGTGCTGGTGCCGCTGACCGGCGAGCTGCTCTCCCGGCACCGGGGCGCCGTGGTGCTCGCCGACCGGACCCGGGCCGTGGTGTTCCGGCCGGCCGGCGACATCGAACTGGAGTGGCCGGGGTCGTGCCGGCTGCTCAGCGTGAAGGTGGAGCGCGGCGCCCTGGAACGTGAGCTGGACGCCGCGCTGGACCAGCAGGTGGTCTCGCCGCTGCCGCTGGGCGCCAGCTTCGACCTGGTCGACGGGCCGGGGCGGACCTGGGTGGCGCTGGTCCGGCTGCTGCTCAACGAGCTGCGCGGCCCCGACGGCCTGGCCAGCCAGCCACGGATGGCCGCTCGCTGGCGTGACATGGTGGTCAGCGGGCTGGCGTTGACGGTGGAGCATCCGTACGGGGAGGAGCCGGCCGGACTGCAGGGGCCGTACCGGCCGCGCACGGTGAAACGGGCCCTGGACGCCATGCACGCCGAGCCGTGGCGGCAGTACTCGGTCCGGGAGCTGGCGACGGTCGCCGGGGTGGGCGTGCGGGTCCTGCAGGACGCCTTCCGCCAGCACGTGGGTATGTCCCCGCTGACCTACCTGCGGCGGCTGCGCCTGGACGGGGTGCACGCCGATCTGAGCCGCGCGGATCCGGGTGCGGCGACTGTCAGCGAGGTGGCGTACAGCTGGGGGTTCACCCATCTGGGCCGGTTCGCGGGCGCCTACCGCGCCCGCTTCGGCGTCGCCCCCTCCACTACCCTCCGCGACCGCGGCTGATCAGTCCGGTCCCGCCCTCGCGCTTGTCCCGCCACTTTCCGCGTCGTCGCCCCTGACCGGCCGCCACTACTTGCTACTCCGGCCGCGTCCTTGCACCACCCCGCGTGACCGCGGCTGACCAGCCCGGCGGCGTACCCTTCGGCGGCCGCCGAGCCGTTCCGCCGGCCGGCGCCGGTGGCTGCCCGGCCGCGTGCGTCGCCGGGCGTGCCTCCCCGGGAAGGGCGGCGAGCACCCGGGAGCCTGTGCCCTCGACCAGGTCGAGAGGCAACCGCCGGCGGCGCGACCCCCCCGCCCGGATCACAGCTCGATCCGCTGACCCTTGCCGATCACCACCACGCCGTTGTCGCTCACCGTGTAGAACTTGCGGTCGCGGTCCAGATCGACCCCGATCTGCGCGCCCTCCGGGATCGACACGTTCTTGTCGATGATGGCGTTGCGGACGACCGCCCGCCGCCCCACCGAGACCCCCTCCATCAGCACCGCGCCGTCCACGTGCGCCCACGAGTTGACCCGGACGTTGGGCGAGATCACCGACCGCTCGACCAGGGCGCCGGACACCACGACACCGGGGGAGATCATCGAGTCGATGGCGCGGCCCTGGCGGTCGTCGTAGCCGTGCACGAACTTCGCCGGCGGCCAGGAGCCGTAGTTGGTGAAGATCGGCCACTCGTGGTTGTACAGGTTGAAGACCGGCAGGGTGGCGATCAGGTCCAGGTGGGCCTCGTAGAACGAGTCCAGCGTCCCCACGTCGCGCCAGTAGCCGCGGTCGCGATCGGTCGCGCCCGGCACGTCGTTGTCGCGGAAGTCGTAGACGTTCGCCTCGCCGCGCTCGACGAGCATCGGGATGATGTTGCCGCCCATGTCGTGCTTGCTGTCCGGGTTCTGCGCGTCGGCGGTGACCGCCTCGCAGAGCGCGCGGGTGGTGAACACGTAGTTGCCCATCGACGCGTACACCTCGTCGGGGGCGTCGGGCAGGCCGACGGCGTCGCGCGGCTTCTCCCGGAACGCGCGGATCCGCTTGCCGTCCGCGCCGACGTCGATCACGCCGAACTGGTCGGCGAGCGACAGCGGCTGGCGGATGCCGGCCACGGTGACCGAGGCGCCCGAGGCGATGTGGTCGTTGACCATCTGCTTCGGGTCCATCCGGTAGATGTGGTCGGCGCCGAAGACGATCACGTAATCGGGGGACTCGTCGTTGATCAGGTTGAGACTCTGGTAGATGGCGTCGGCCGAGCCGGCGAACCAGCGTGGGCCGAGCCGCTGCTGGGCCGGCACCGGGGTGACGTAGTTGCCGAGCAGCGTGGACATCCGCCAGGTCTTGGAGATGTGCCGGTCGAGCGAGTGCGACTTGTACTGGGTCAGCACCACGATCTTGAGGTAACCGGCATTGGCGAGATTGGAGAGGACGAAATCGATCATGCGGTAGATGCCGCCGAACGGCACACCGGGCTTGGCCCGGTCCGCGGTCAGGGGCATCAGGCGCTTGCCTTCTCCACCGGCCAGAACGATCGCAAGCACCTTGACAGCCATGGGAAGGACGCTAATATGCCGGCCTTCCGTTCGCCACCGGAAAGTGTCGCGAACTTTGGTCAAGCTGCCGTGGCGCCGCTCTCCCGGATCAGCGACGTGATGATCCCGGGGTCGGCGGGGCGCCCGTGATGATAGCCCGGCACGAGATCCAACGCAGCTCCCGGGACATCGCCGCCGCCCGCCGGTCCGCACCGCCTCGGGCGCGGTGGCCGGGGCCCGGTCACCGCGACATTCGTTCGGCCCGGTCGCCGGGCGGGTCGCCGGACCGGATCGGGCCCGGCCGGGGTGGGCTATCCTGCGGGACGTGGCTTCCGATCTCCGTGTGGACCTGCTGACCCGTGAGTACCCGCCGGAGGTGTACGGCGGCGCCGGCGTGCACCTGGAATACCTGACACGTGACCTGCGGCGGCTCGCCGACGTGCGGGTGCACTGCTTCGGGGCGCCGCGCTCGGAGGAGGGCGTCACGGCGTACCCGGAGCCGGCCGAGCTGGCCGGGGCGAACGCGGCGCTGCGCACGATGGGCGTCAACCTGGCGATGGCGTCCGGCACCGCCGGGTCCGACATCGTGCACAGCCACACGTGGTACGCGAACTTCGCCGGCCACACCGCGAAACTGCTGCACGGCATCCCGCACGTGATGACCACGCACAGCCTGGAGCCGCTGCGCCCGTGGAAGGCGGAGCAGCTCGGCGGCGGGTACGCGCTCTCCTCGTTCTGCGAGCGCACCGCCGTGGAGAACGCCGACGCGATCATCGCGGTCTCCGGCGGGATGCGGCGGGACGTGCTCAAGGCGTACCCGTCGGTCGACCCGGCCAAGGTGCACGTCGTCTACAACGGCATCGACACCTCGCTCTACGCCCCGGACCGTGGCACGGACGTCGTCGACCGGCTGGGCATCGACCGCAACCGCCCGAGCGTCGTCTTCGTCGGCCGGATCACCCGGCAGAAGGGCCTGCCGTACCTGATGCGGGCCTGCCGCGACCTGCCGGCCGACGCGCAGATCATCCTGCTCGCCGGCGCCCCGGACACCCCGGAGATCGCCGCCGAGGTCGCCGAGCTGGCCTCCGAGCTGCGCGACGTGCGGGATCCGCAGGGCGTGATCTGGGTGCAGGAGATGCTGCCCAAGCATGAGGTGGTCCAGGTCCTCACGCACGCCACGGTCTTCGTCTGCCCGTCGGTCTACGAGCCGATGGGCATCGTCAACCTGGAGGCGATGGCCTGCGAGACCGCTGTGGTCGCCACCGCCACCGGCGGCATCCCCGAGGTGGTCGCGGACGGTGAGACCGGCCTGCTGGTGCCGATCGAGCAGACCGACGACGGGACGGGCACGCCGGTGCACCCGGAGCGGTTCGTCGCCGACCTGGCCGCCACGCTCACCAAGGTGCTCGGTGACCCGCAACTCGCGGAGCGGATGGGCAAGGCCGGCCGGCGCCGCGCGGTCGAGCACTTCAGCTGGGCCCGCATCGCCGAGGACACGCTGGACGTCTACCGGTCGGTGCGGTGACCACGGCCCGGCGTCTGCGCCTCGGATTGCTGCTGGCGGTGGTGCTGGTCGCCGCCGTGGCGATCGGGGCCGGGCTGGTCCGGGCCGCGTTCTACCAGGCGTCCGCGGCCTCGCCGGCGCCCGGCCCGCGCGCCGCGGTCACCCCGGTGGTGGGCACCGTGGGGCAGTGCGCCGGGCAGCCCGCGCAGGCCGCGCGGGAGCTGCGCGGCATGTGGCTGACCACGGTCTACAACCTGGACTTCCCGAGCCGGCCGGGGCTGAGCGAGGCCAAGGTCAGGGCGGAGTACCTGGGCTGGCTGGACCTCGCGGTCGCGCAGCGGCACAACGCCATCTTCGTGCACGTGCGGCCGAGCGGCGACGCGTTCTGGCCGTCCGAGTACGCGCCCTGGTCGAACTGGCTCACCGGCCGCTTCGACGGGAAGTCGCCGGGCTGGGACCCGATGGAGTTCATGGTCGCCGAGGCGCACGCGCGCGGGCTCGAGTTCCACGCGTGGTTCAACCCGTACCGTGGCACCCAACCGGCCCCGAGCGGTGTCGGCACCGACGCCGCCAAGCTGGCGCCGAACCATCCGCTGCGACTGCATCCGGAGTGGCGGATCGCCTACCCGAAGGGCCGGACCGGCCGTTTCTACTTCGACCCGGGCATCCCGGAGGCCCGCCGGTTCGTCGAGGACTCGATGCTCGAGGCGGTGCGCAGGTACGACGTCGACGGCGTGCACTTCGACGACTTCTTCTACCCCTACCCGGAGCAGGACGAGGACTTCCCGGACGCCGCGTCGTACCAGAGGTACGGCGCCGGCCGGTCGAAGGCGGACTGGCGCCGGGACAACGTGAACACTCTGGTCCGGGAGATGCACGAGCGGCTGCAGCAGCTCAAGCCGTGGGTCAGGTTCGGGATCAGCCCGTTCGGCATCTGGCGTAACCGGGCGACCGACGCGAAGGGTTCCGCGTCCAGCGGCCTGGAGAGCTACGACGCCATCTACGCCGACACCCGCACGTGGGTGCGGTCCGGCTGGCTGGACTACATCGCGCCGCAGCTTTACTGGACGATCGGGTTCGACAAGGCCGACTACACCACGATGCTGAAGTGGTGGGCGGCGCTGACGGAGGGCACGAAGGTGCAGCTCTACATCGGGATGGCGGACTACCGGGTGGGGGAGAAGAACGACTGGAGCAAGCCCGCCATGCTGGACCGGGAGATGACCCTGAACCGGAAGTACGGCGTGCAGGGCGAGATCCATTACAGCGCCAGCCAGGTCCGCGACGACAAGCTCGGCGCGGTCACCCGGTACCGCGAGGCGCACTACGCGGCCCCGGCCCTGCCGCCCGGACCGGCCCGCCTCGGCGCCGCCGCGCCGGCCACCCCGCAGCTCACCGCGGCCCGCCGCGACCCGTCCGGCCGGCTGGTGCTGAACGCGACCGCGTTGAGCGCCACGAACTGGGCCCTCTACCGCACCACCGGCGGCCCGGCCACGCTGGTCGCCACCGGCCGCGCCGGCGCCGACATCGCCGACCCGCGGCCGGCGGCGAACGCCACCTACTGCCTGAGCGCGGTGGACCGCAACGGCAACGAGAGCCCGCTCAGCCCGGGGCTGGCGGCGGCTCAGTAGCCGGGCCGCAGGGGACCGCGGTGGCGCTGGCGGCCCCGGGCCCGGATCAGGAGACCGAGCAAAAGACGGGCCGCCGGGAGCGGGCCAGCCCGGCCAGGCCGGTCAGGATCCGCCGGGCCACCGCCGGGTCGATCTTCTCGCCCTCCGCGGAGCGGACCGCGACCCAACTGCGCGCCAGGGCGTCGATGTCGGCCCTGGCCAGCGCCCGGGTCAGCGCCGGCAGCAGGGCCAGGATCAGCGGCGACTCCTCGTCGTTGACCTGTTCCGGGCCGTCCACGTCGTCGAGCGGGCGATCGAGCAGCAGGCTCTCCCACTCCTCCAGGGACGCGAAGACGTCGAAGTCGCCGAAGTCGACAGCGTCCCGGCCGGGGCCCTGCTCGGCCACGTCGTCGTTCGGCGCGGTGTAGAACTTGATGATCGTGCTCACCGCGCCAACCTAGCCGGTCACCTTGCCGTCCGAGACCTCGAGGTGGCGGTTGGTCCGGACCGCGGCGAGCATCCGGCGGTCGTGCGTGACCAGCAGAAGAGTTCCGGTGTACGACGACAGCGCCGACTCCAGCTGCTCGATCGCCGGCAGGTCGAGGTGGTTCGTCGGCTCGTCGAGCACCAGCAGGTTCACTCCGCGGGCCTGGAGCAGCGCCAGGGCCGCCCGGGTGCGCTCGCCCGGGGACAGCGAGCCGGCCGGCCGCAGCACGTGCGCCGCGCGCAGGCCGAACTTGGCGAGCAGCGTCCGGACCTCGGCGTCGCTGAACGTGGGCACCGCCGCGCCGAACGCCTGGGCCAGCGGCAGATCGCCGAGGAACAGCCCGCGCGCCTGGTCCACCTCGCCCACCACGACCCCCGGCCCGAGATGCCGCGCGCCCGAGTTCAGGCCGACCCGGCCGAGCAGGGCGGCCAGCAGCGTCGACTTCCCGGAGCCGTTCGCGCCGGTGATCGCCACCCGGTCGGCCCAGTCGATCTGCAGCGTGACCGGTCCCAGCGTGAACGAGCCACGCCGCACCACGGCGTCGCGCAGCGTCGCCACCACGGCGCCGGCCCGCGGCGCCGCGGCGATCTCCATCCGCAGCTCCCACTCCTTGCGGGGCTCCTCGACCACCTCGAGCCGCTCGATCATCTTCTCCGTCTGGCGGGCCTTGGCGGCCTGCTTCTCGCTGGTCTCGCCGCGGAGGTTCTTGCCGATCTTGTCGTTGTCCGGGGCCTTGCGCCGGGCGTTGCGGACCCCCTTCTCCATCCAGGCGCGCTGGATCCGGGCGCGTTCGAGCAGTTCGTCCTTCTTGTCGGCATACTCCTCGTACTGTTCGCGCGCGTGCGCCCGGGCCCGCTCACGCTCGGCGAGGTAGGACGCGTAGCCACCGCCGTACACCCGGGTCTGTTGCTGGTGGAGATCGAGTTCGAGGACCTTGGTGACGGTCCGGGTGAGGAACTCCCGGTCGTGGCTGACCAGCACGACGCCGGCCCGCAGCCCGGCCACGAACTGCTCCAGGAGGGCCAGCCCGGCCAGGTCCAGGTCGTTCGTCGGCTCGTCGAGCAGGTACGTGTCGTAGCGGCTGAGCAGCAGCGACGCCATGCCGGCCCGGGCCGCCTGGCCGCCGGAGAGCGCGGTCATCGGCAGCTCCAGGTCGATCCGCAGGTCGCCGGCGGCCAGCGTGGCCGCCCGCTCGTCGAGGTCCGCGCCGCCCAGGTCGAGCCAGCGTTCCAGGGCCGCCGCGTACCGGTCGTCGGCGCCGGTCGCGCCCGCCGCCAGCTCGTCGGCGGCCGCGTCCATCGCGGCCTGGGCGGCGGCGACGCCGGTGCGCCGGCCCAGGAAGGCGCGCACGGTCTCGCCGGCCCGCCGCTCGCGTTCCTGCGGGAGATAACCGACGTTGGCGGTGGGCGGGCCGAGCGTGACGCTGCCGGACTCCGGTGGCAGCAGGCCCGCGAGGGTACGCAGGAGCGTGGTCTTCCCGGCGCCGTTGGCGCCCACCAGGCCGATCACGTCACCGGGCGCGACAACCAGGTCGAGGGCGGTGAACAGGCTGCGGTCGCCGTGCCCAGCGGCGAGGTCCCGGGCGATCAATGTGGCGCTCATCAGGCAGCCATCCTAAGCAGTCCGGTCCGGAAAGCTTCATGGCGGGCAGTCACCAGTCGATCACCGTTGCGTGATGAGGCTGGAGGGCGCGCAGAAATCGGGTGCGGTGCTGCGCCGTGACCCGGCGACTCTCACCGCCATCGCCGGGAATGTCCAGTCCACCTGCTTCGCCATCGGCCTCGGGCTGATCATCGTGGCCATGCTGATCCACCCGCTCCCGGGCCGCACCGGCCGGGAGTCGCTGGCGTTCTGGCTGGACTCGGCCACGGTGATGGTCGGCGGGGTGGTGGTGGCCTGGTGCTTCGCGGTCAGCCCCGGCCACCAGGACGCGGGCTCCAACCTGATCGCCACCCTGGCGGCCGGCGCGGTCGTGCTGACCTCGGCGTTCGCCGCGGTGAAGATGATCCTCAGCGGGAACGCGCCGATGCACAAGGCGTCCGCGGTCCCGATGATCGTCGCGGCCGTGGTGAACGCGATCGGCCTGTTCGTCGCCCCGCACGGAGGGAACGGCGAATTGCCGGCCTACGTCTACGTGATCCGCCTGCTGCCCTCGCTGCTGATCGCGATGGGGCCGCGGGCCCAGGAGATCATCGCCCGCTTCGACGAGACCGCGTTCGGCGCGAGGCGCCGCAAACCCTACAGCCTGCTGCCGTACGGATCGATCCTGGTGGTCTTCGTGACCAGTGCTGCTGCGCGACTGCGCGGAGCAGACCGCGCGGCGGATCCTGCGGTCGATGGCCGAGCCGATCGAGGTGGGCGGGGTCGCGGTGCGGGCCGGGGCCAGCATCGGCATCGCCTGCGCCGAGGAGCGCGACGACGTGCGGACCCTGCTGCACGACGCGGACATGGCCATGTACGCCTCCAAGCACCAGGGCAAGGGCACCTGGAACCGCTACCGCGACGGCATGGCGCTCAGCGACAGCGGCTGAGCCGCCGGCTGTCCGGGCGGGTCACTCGTCGCGGGACGGCCCGGACAGCCGGTCGGCGCCGTCCCTAGGCGATCGGCACGGCCCGGCCGCTGACCCGGACGCCGGGCTCGCCGGCCACCAGGCGGACCGTGATCCGGCTCGGGCGGCCCAGGTCGTCGCCCTGTCGCAGGTGCAGCGTGGCGTCCTCGCCGGCCAGGCCCAGCTCGCGCAGGTAGCCGCCGAGGGCGGCGGCCGCGGCGCCGGTGGCCGGGTCCTCGTAGACGCCACCGACCGGGAACGGGTCCCGGACGTCGAACGTGTCCGGGCCGTCGCGGTGGACCAGTTGCACGGTGGTCCACTCCCGCTCGGTCATCAGAGCCCGTAACGCCGGCACGTCGTAGTCCAGGTCCGCCAGGCGCTCACGGCTGGTCACGGCCAGGATCGGGTGGTACGCCCCGGCGTACGCCACCCGGGGCGGCAGCTCCGGGTCGAGATCGCCGGCGGACCAGCGCAACGCGCCGAGCAGCGTCCCCAGGTCGGCGCCGGACAGCGCGGCGACCGTCGGCGGAACGCTGGTGAGGGTGGCCGTCCCGGTGGTGTCGACGGTCACCGCGACCTCGCCGGCGTTCGTCACGAACAGGTGCTCGCCCGGGCCCAGCGCCACCGCCGTCGCGACCGTCGCGTGCCCGCAGAACGGCACCTCGGCGAGCGGGCTGAAATACCGCACCCGGTACCGGTCACCGGTCCGTTCGGTGACGAACGCGGTCTCCGAGTAGCCCAGCTCAGCCGCGATCTCCAGCATGCCGGCGTCGTCCAGGGCGGAGGCGTCGAGAACCACCCCGGCCGGGTTGCCGCCGGACGGGGAATCGGTGAATGCCGCGTACCTCTCAATCATGGAACGAAGCTTGCCGCGCGCCGCCGCGGCGGGCAAAAGCCAATCCCGCGCCGCTGGCCGCGTGCGCGATCACAGTCGCCGGTTGTCACCTGTGCGGAGTAGCGTTCCTGCGGTGACAGAGGGTCCTACCGCGATCATCTCCGAACCCCCCGCCGATCTGCCGCGCACTCTGGGCGAGCTGCGTGCCACCGGGCACGAGTTCCGCACCGTCAAGGAGGAGCTGCGCGACAACCTGCTCCGCCTGCTGGGCTCGGGCGAGCCGCGCTTCCCCGGCATCGTCGGCTACGACGACACCGTGCTGCCCGAGGTCGAGCGGGCCCTGCTCGCCGGCCACGACATGGTCCTGCTCGGGGAGCGGGGCCAGGGCAAGACCCGCCTGATCCGGGCCCTGGCCGGGCTCCTGGACGAGTGGACGCCCTACATCACCGGCTCCGAGCTGCACGAACATCCCTACCACCCGCTCACCCCGGCGAGCCGCCGGCTGGCCGCCGAGACCGGCGACCTGCTGCCGATCTCCTGGCTGCACCGCTCGCAGCGGTACGGCGAGAAGCTCGCCACCCCGGACACCAGCGTCGGCGACCTGATCGGCGACGTCGACCCGATCAAGGTGGCCGAGGGCCGCGCCCTGGGCGACCCGGAGACCATCCACTTCGGCCTGGTGCCGCGCACCAACCGGGGCATCTTCGCCGTCAACGAGCTGCCCGACCTCGCCGAGCGCATCCAGGTGTCGCTGCTCAACGTGCTGGAGGAGCGCGACATCCAGGTCCGTGGCTACCAGCTGCGCCTGCCGCTGGACCTGCTGCTGGTCGCGTCGGCCAACCCGGAGGACTACACCAACCGGGGCCGCATCATCACCCCGCTCAAGGACCGGTTCGGCGCCGAGATCCGCACCCACTACCCGGTCGACCTGGAGCTGGAGACCGCCCTGATCCGCCAGGAGGCGGCGCTGGTGGCGGCCGTTCCGGAGCACCTCGTCGACGTGCTCGCGCGGTACACGCGGGCGGTCCGCGAGTCGTCGTCGGTGGACTCCCGCTCGGGCGTCTCGGCGCGGTTCTCGATCGCCGCGGCCGAGACCGTGGCGGCGTCCGCGCTGCGCCGGGCCGGGCTGCGCGGCGAGCCGGAGGCGGTGGCGCGGATCTGCGACACCGTCTCGGTCACCTCCACGCTGCGCGGCAAGGTGGAGTTCGAGAGCGGGGAGGAGGGCCGGGAGACCGAGATCCTGGCGCACCTGCTGCGGGTGGCCACCGCCGAGACGTTCCGGGCCCGGCTGGCCGGGCTCGACCTCTCCGGGTTCACCGACCTGGTCGCCGAGGGCGCGATCATCCAGACCGGCGACCTGGTCAGCGCCGAGGAACTGCTCGCCCAGATCGGCACGGTGCCGGGGCTGGCCAAGGTGCTCGACCGGCTCGGGCTCGGGGACGCGCCGAGCCCCGGGCAGGCCGCCTCGGGCATCGAGTTCGTCCTGGAGGGCCTGCATCTGACCCGGCGGCTGGCGAAGGAGCTCACCGACGACGGCCGCACCCTCTACGGGAGCTGACGATGGCACGCAATGTTTTCCGCTACGGGGCGTGGCGGGACGGGCCTGACCCGCTCGCTCCGCCCTACGACGTGCGCGCCGCCGTCGACGAGATGGGCGAGCGGGTCATGCAGGGCGACAGCCTGCGTGACGCGTTGCGTGACCTGATCCGGCGGGGACCGCGGGACGGGCGCGGGCTCGACGCGCTGCGGGACCGGGCGCGCCGGATGCGGCGGGACGCGCTGCGCCGGGGCAACCTGGACGGCGCGGTCACCCGGGCCCGGCAGATGCTCGACCAGGCGCTGGCCACCGAGCGGGACACGCTGCGGGCTCGCGACGACGTGGACGCCCGGTTCAACGAGGCGGTGCTGGACAACCTGCCGCGGTCCACCTCGCAGGCCATTGCCGAGTTGTCCGAATACCGGTGGGCCTCGCCCGAGGCTCGCGACATCTACCAGCAGATCCTCGACGGCTTGCGGCGCGAGGTCGTCGAGCAGCGCTTCGCGGGCATGCGCGACGCGCTGCGGGACGGGGATCTCTCCGCCGTCTCCGAGATGGTGGGTGAGCTCAACGACCTGCTGGCCAAGCAGGCCCGGGGCGAGGACACCGACGATGCGTTCCGGGAGTTCATGGCCAGGCACGGCCAGTTCTTCCCGGACCACCCGCGCAACATCGACGAGCTGATCGACTCGCTGGCCCGTCAGGCCGCCGCGGCCGAGCGGCTGATGCGGTCGCTGAGCCCGCAGCAGCGCGAGGAACTGCAGAGCCTGATGGACCAGGCGCTCGGCGACGGCCCGCTGCGCGGGCAGCTCGCCGAGCTGACCGACAACCTCAAGGCGTTGCGGCCCGGGATGAACTGGGGCCGGGGCGAGCGGATGCGCGGCGGTGAGGACCTCGGCTACGGCGACGCCGCCGCGGCCCTCGGCGAGATCGGTGATCTGGACGAGCTGATCGACCAGCTCGGCCAGGAGCATCCCGGGGCGACCCTGGACGACGTCGACGTCGACGCGGTGGAGCGCCAGCTCGGCCGGTCCGCCGCCGACGACCTGCGCCGGCTGCGTGAGCTGGAGCGGGAGCTGCGCCGGCAGGGCTGGGTGCAGCGCGACGGCGACGGGCTCACCCTGTCGCCGAAGGCGCTGCGCCGGCTCGGCCGCACCGCGCTGTCGAAGATCTTCCAGGACGTCGCGGGCCGGCGCGGCGAGCACGACATGCGCGACGCGGGCGCGGCCGGCGACCTGATCGGCTCCTCCCGGCGCTGGGAGTTCGGCGACGACCAGCCGCTCGACGTGGTCCGCACGATCGGCAACGCGGTCCGCCGCCGCGCCGCCGCGCGGGGCACCGCCACCCTCCCGGTGCGGCTGGACCCGGAGGACTTCGAGGTCGCCGAGACGGAGCGGCGCAGCTCCGCGGTGGTGGCGCTGTGCGTCGACCTGTCGTACTCGATGTTCGCCGACGGCCGCTGGGGGCCGATGAAGCAGACCGCCCTGGCCCTGTCGCACCTGGTCGCGACGAAGTACCCGCAGGACGCCCTGCAGATCATCGGCTTCGGGAAGTACGCGGTGTCGCTGTCGGAGGGTGAACTGGCCGCGGTCGAGCCGACCATGGAGAAGGGCACGAATCTGCAGCACGCCCTGAAACTGGCCGGCCGGCATCTGCGGCGGCACCCCGGCTCCGAGCCGGTGGTGCTGGTGGTCACCGACGGTGAGCCGACGGCGCATCTGGAGGACGGCGGCGAGGCGATGTTCTGGTGGCCGCCGCTGCCGGAGACGGTCCGGGCCACCGTCGGCGAGGTCGACCTGCTCACCCGGTACGGCGCCACGATGAACGTGTTCATGCTCGGCGACGACCCCGGGCTGCAGCGGTTCATGGACGCGGTGGCCCGGCGCAACGGCGGCCGGGTGTTCAGCCCGGACGCCGCGGAACTGGGGCGTTACGTGATCGACGACTACGTGCGGGCGCGGCGCGGGCGACGGTGAGAACACGTCACCCGCGCCGCGTCCCGGACGGCGCGACGCCGTACCGCCCCCGGTAGGCGGCGGAGAGAAGACCCAGGTGGCGAACCCGTCGGTACGCCACCTGGGTCAGCGCTTGGAGGTCTCCAGCACGTCGCGGCGGGTCCGGCGGCGGGGCGAGACCTAGCCTCCTAGGATGCCCTAGGGGGTGTGGTAAGCGTGACTGCCCGGCGGCGCCCGGTAGACAGGTGGTTATAGTGCTCGGCGAGCGGGGTCGGGCACACCAGCCCGGACACGAGTGCCGCAGCGGGGGCTCAACGGCACAGGGGGAGAGGTAACCGTGGCGATGTCGCAGCGGCCTGCGCCGTCGATCGAGACCTCCAACCGGATCTTCACGATCCCCAACGTGATCAGCTTCATCCGGCTGCTCGGGGTCCCGCTCTTCCTCTACCTGCTGCTCGGCCCGCACCACGATGTGGCCGCGGTGATCGTGCTGGCGGTCGGCGGCACCACCGACTGGGTGGACGGCTACGTGGCCCGCCGGATGAACTCGGTGTCGCGGCTCGGCGAGCTGCTCGACCCGTTCGCCGACCGGCTCTATATCCTGGCGACGCTGATCGGCTTCACCGTGCGCGACGTCGTGCCCTGGTGGCTGACCGGCGCGCTGCTGCTGCGCGAGGCGGTCCTCGGGGTGGCGCTGCTGGTGCTGCGCAGGCACGGCTACGGCCCGCCGCCGGTGCACTACGTCGGCAAGACCGGCACGTTCGTGCTGCTCGCCGCGTTCCCGGTGATCCTGCTGGCGAGCGCGGTGCCGTCGGTCGACGGCTGGGCGCAGCCGGTCGGCTGGGGGCTGGCCTGGTGGGCGCTCGGCTTGTACTGGGCGGCCGGCGTGCTCTACCTCGCCCAGGCCGCGCGGCTGCTGCGCGCCGACCGGGCCGGTCCGGGCGCGCCTCGGACGGTCGTGCCGTGAGCACTGCGGCGACTCCCGGACAGCGGCCGCCGGACCCGGACGGCACGGCCGCGGGCAAGCGGACCTACGGCCCGGACTTCCTCACCGCGCTCTTCCAGAACCCGCTGGACCCGGGGTACGCCGACGCGGCCGCCCGCCGCGCCGAGGGCCACCTGCGCACCGGCAACCGGAGACTGGCTACCCGGGGCCTGGCCACGCTCACGCTTGTCGCGATCGGCTTCCTGCTGGTGATCGGGTACCAGCAGACGGTCGAGGACGAGCCGGGCCGCACGCAGGCCAAGGACACGCTCGTCAAGCAGGTGGAGAGCCGCCGGGAGCAGACCGAGCAGCTGCAGGCGAAGGCGGATGTGCTCGCCGATCAGGTCGCCAGGCTGCGCGAGCGGGAACTGGGCGGCGCCGCCGTGGCCGGGATCGGCAACCTGGAGGCGGCGACCGGGCTGGCCCCGGTGCACGGTTCGGGCGCGCGGGTCCGGCTGGCCGACGGTCCCACGTCGGTGGACGCGGTGACCGGCGAGCGCAGCACGGTGGGCCAGGTGAAGGACACCGACCTGCAGCTCGCGGCGAACGCGCTGTGGGCGGCCGGGGCCGAGGCGATCACGATCAACGGGCAGCGGCTGACCGCGACGTCGACGATCCGGCAGGCCGGGGAGGCGATCCTGGTCGACACCCGGCCGGTGACCACGCCGTACGAGGTGGTCGCGCTGGGCCCGGACGATCTCGCCACCGGTTTCCGGGACGGGTACGCCGGCAAGTTCTTCCAGACGCTCGCGCAGAGTTACGGCATGTCGTTCGAGGCGGTCAAGGTCCGCAACGTCACGCTGGCCGCGGCGCCGGAGCTGAAGCTGCGGTCCGCGTCGCCGAGCACCCCTGCGCCCGCACCGTCGGGCGCCCCGTCCGTGGCCGGAACCGGCGCGCCCGCGGGCTCGCCGTCGCCGGCCGGCTCACCGTCGGAAGGCGGCCGATGATCGCCGTACTCGCTCTGATCGCCGGTGTCCTGCTGGGCATCGTCTTCCATCCCTCGGTGCCGCCGGAGCTCGTGCCGTACCTGCCGATCGCGGTGATCGCGGCGCTGGACGCGGTGTTCGGCGGGCTGCGCGCGAAGCTGGACGGCATCTTCGACGACAAGCAGTTCGTGGTCTCGTTCATCTCGAACGTGCTGGTGTCCGGCCTGATCGTGTACGTCGGCGACCAGCTCGGGGTGGGCGGTCAGCTCTCCATCGGCGTCGTGGTCGTGCTCGGGGTGCGGATCTTCGGTAACGTCGCGGCGATTCGCCGGCATCTTTTCCGGGCGTAGTGGGCCGGGAGACAACGTGGGGACTCGATGACCGATCGCGACGACAACGGCCGCGACCAGACGCCGCCGGATCTCGGCCTGCCCACGGCGGGGCGGAAACCGCCGGCCGCCGACGTATCCGAATCGATCGGCGGCGATCCGGTGGCGGATCGTCCGCGTCTCGACCCGCAGGCGCCCGCGCCCGCCGCGCCGGCCGGCGGCGATCCTGCGGCGGACCGTGCGCGCCTCGACGGGCCGGCGCCCGTCGCGCCGGCCGGCGGCGATGGAGCCGATCCGGCGGCCACCCGGGAGAGTGAGCCGGACGCCGGGGAGACATCGCCCACGTCACCCGTTACGTCGATGCCCGAAACGCCCGGGTCTGCCAACCCGGAACGTGATCTTGATCGCGGCGGGGCGAAGCCCGGACGGGGCGGCCTGAAGCGGCCGGCGCCGGCCGGCACGCTGATCTGGGTGCTGCTGGCGCTGCTCGGGTTCACCCTGGTGGTGCAGCTGCGCAGCAACGACGCGGACAGCGGGCTGTCCACCATGCGCCAGGAGGACCTGGTGCAGATCCTGAGCGACCTGGAGGCCCGGGACAGCCGCCTGAACACCGACATCGAGGCGCTGGAGCGCAACCGGCAGCAGCTGACCTCGGGCGTCCAGGGGCGCGAGGCGGCCCTGGAGGAGGCGAACAAGCGCAGTCAGGAGCTGGGGCTGCTGGCCGGCACGATCCCCGGTCGGGGCCCGGGCCTGGAGATCGTGATGGACCGGGTGAAGGCGTCCGACGTGTTGAACACGGTGCAGGAGCTGCGCGGCTCCGGCGGCGAGGTGATGCAGATCAGCGGGGCGAACGGGGCTTCCGTGCGGATCGTCGCGTCCACCTACTTCGTCGATGCGACAGGTGGGGGCATCATCGCCGACGGTGGCCGCCTGGCCGGGCCGTTCCGCCTGCTCGTGATCGGTTCTCCGGAGACGATGAGAACGGCGCTGCAGATCCCGGGCGGGGTGGTGGCGTCGGTGAAGAGCGACGGCGGTAGCGTGACCATGGACTCGGCGGCCATGGTCGAGGTGACCGCGGTGCGCAAGGCGACTGCCCTGCAGTACGCACGTCCGGTTTCGTGACTACGGAGGAAGTGTTGATTCCTGAGGATCTGCGGTACACCGCGGAGCACGAGTGGGTCGCCGGTGACGGCAGCGGCCCCGTGCGGGTGGGGATCACCCACTTCGCGCAGGACGCGCTCGGTGACATCGTCTACGTCCAGCTGCCCGAGGAGGGCACCGCGCTCGCCGCCGGCGACTCGATGGGCGAGGTGGAGTCGACCAAGAGCGTGTCGGAGATCTACGCGCCGATCGCCGGCACCGTGGTGGCCCGCAACGACACGCTGGGCGACGAGCCGGAGCTGATCAACGCCGAGCCGTACGCGGCGGGCTGGCTGGTCGAGATCGCGCCGGCCGACCCGGCGGCTCTGGCGGGTCTCCTGGACGCCGCGGCGTACCAGGCGCTCACCGAGAGCTGAGCCGCATCGACCCGGATCTTCCGGCTTGCCCGCGAGTCTGGTTGCCCTGCCATATTTGGGCTGACTAGGCTCGCGGGGCACATGTAGAACTGTTATTCCTTTGAAACCGTCCTGCCCAAACCAACATAGTCGTGCGTCGGGCCTTGATGGCCTCGGCGAGGTCGCACCATCGGACCTGGCCGGTCGAGGCGACGACCAACTGATCCGTGAGGTGGTCCGATGACGCGCCCAGACGACGAGTTCCCCCCACTCGACGTCACGTCCACGCTGAACCTTGGCGCCCTTGACGAGGTGCTCGAGGGGCCCGAGACAGACGTGGTGCCCAGCCGCGTGTCCGGCTCTCTGCCGCCCGGCATGGCGCTGCTGGTGGTCCGGCGTGGCCCGAACGCCGGTGCCCGGTTCCTGCTCGATCACGACGTGACGACCAGTGGGCGGCACCCGGACAGTGACATCTTCCTGGACGACGTGACGGTTTCCCGCCGCCACGCCGAGTTCCACCGTGACGGGGGCGTGTTCACCGTTCGCGACGTGGGCTCGCTCAACGGCACGTACGTGAACCGCGAGCGGGTCGAGGCGGCGACGCTGAGCAACGGCGACGAGGTCCAGATCGGCAAGTTCCGTCTGGTGTTCATCGCCGGCCCGCGGCCGGAGGGCGAGGGCGGCCGGGCGTGAACCCGTCGGGGGCGGCCGCACGGGACCCGGGGGCGTCGCGTCCCCAGGGCGGACGCGACGGTGCGCTGATGAGCATCGGGGAGGTGCTGGCCCAGCTGCGCACCGAGTTCCCCGACACCACGATCTCGAAGTTGCGGTTCCTGGAGGCGGAGGGTCTGGTCGACCCGCAACGCACCGCCTCCGGGTACCGCAAGTACTCCTGGAACGACGTGGCCCGGCTGCGTTTCGTGCTGACCGCCCAGCGCGATCAGTACCTCCCCCTGCGGGTGATCCGGGAGCAGCTGGACCGGATGGAGCAGGAACCGGTGGTGCCGCAGCGCCCGACGCTGGTCGCGGTCGGCACCCAGCGCGCCGCCGATCCGGCCGACGCCCGGATCCCGAAGGACGAACTGGTCGAGCGGACCGGGATCGATGAGGCGCTGCTGGCCGAGCTGGAGCAGATCGGCCTGGTGGTGGCACGTCCGCCCGGCTGGTACGACCCCGACGCAGTGATCATCGTCGAAGCCGTGGTGGGTCTCACCCAGTTCGGTCTGGAGGTGCGTCACCTGCGCGCTTTCAAGAACGCGGCGGACCGGGAGGTGGGACTGTTCACGCAGTTGCTCGCTCCGCTGGTGCGCCAGCAGGACCCGGCGGCCCGGGCGCGGGCCGGCGACACCGCCCGTGAGCTGCAGGCACTCTCGCAGCGGCTGCACGCGGCGCTGGTGCGCACCGGACTGCGCGGCGAATTGGGTCGCTGACCGCGTTCCGGCCTACCCTGTGCGGGGTATCCCGCGCGGCGCAGATCAGGTCCGCGTGCGTGTACCGTGCAGGGTAAGGGGCGGCCGTGCGGGGGCGGCGACAACGACGAACACGGAGGCGGGCGGTGCGCGAGCTGAGCGTGGTCGGGGTCCGGGTGGAGCTGCCCAGCAACCAGCCGATCGTGTTGCTGCGGGAGAACGACGGGGACCGGTACCTGCCGATCTGGATCGGTGCGGTGGAGGCGACCGCGATCGCCTACGAGCAGCAGGGCGTGAAGCCGGCCCGGCCGTTGACCCACGATCTCCTGCGCGACATTCTGGCGGCGGTGCAGCAGCCGCTGAAGGCGGTGGAGATCACCGAGCTGAAGGACAACGTCTTCTACGCGGATCTGCTGATCGGCGACAACCTGCGGGTGTCCGCGCGGCCGAGCGACTCGATCGCGCTGGCGCTGCGGGTGGGCGCGCCGATCCGGTGCGCCGACCAGGTGCTCACCGAGGCCGGCATCGTGATCCCGGATGAGCAGGAAGACGAAGTGGAGAAGTTCCGGGAGTTCCTGGACCAGGTGCGGCCCGAGGATTTTGCGGGCTAAAACCCCCGGACGCGCCGGAGAGTAACGGCATATCGGCGTGTCGCTCGTCCGAACGCGGCGTGTCGTGCGGTTACCTCCATCTTTCACCCGTGACTGAGATATACGCTCGTGAAGTCCAGGTGAACCGGCACCGCCCAGATTCGTTGATGACGGGCAGCGGGGAGGTAGTCGCGTGCACGAGCAGCCTCTTGAAGGCCCACTCGTCGGCGAGGACGGCTCGGTCGGCTATCGCGGAGTGACGGCTTGCCAGGCGGTCGGCATCAGCTACCGCCAACTCGACTACTGGGCGCGCACCACGCTGGTGGTGCCGAGCGTGCGGGACGCCTCCGGCTCCGGCACGTCGCGCCTCTACTCGTTCCGTGACCTGGTCGTCCTGAAGGTGGTCAAGCGCCTGCTGGACGCCGGTGTCTCGCTGCAGAACATCCGGCGCGCGATCGACACGCTGCGCTCGCACGGCGTCGAGGACCTGGCCGGGATCACGTTGATCTCGGACGGCACGACGGTGTACGAGTGCCGCTCCCCGGAGGAGGTCGTCGATCTGCTCCAGGGCGGCCAGGGCGTGTTTGGCATCGCCATCGGCGGGGCGTTCAAGGAGATCCAGGGCTCGCTGTCGCATCTGCCCGCCGAACCGGCGGCGCCGCAGCCGGCCGGGGAGCGGCCCGAGGAGCCTGCGGCCGGTGACGAACTGGCGGCCCGGCGGGCCCGCCGCCGTGCCGGCTGATCCCGACCGGCACGGCGTGATCCCGGCCCGGTCGCGCCACGGCGGCGTACTCGGGAACGGCTCGTTTCGGGTTCGCTGAGCCGACCGTGGGGCCGGCTGGTGGGGAACGTGTGCGGATCCTGCCGGCTTCGGTTCCAACACCAGATCCCGGGGAGCGCTTCGCGCGTCCGTCACATCTCCTGGATCACCTTGTGCACGTGCAGAGACCATTCGAGATCGGCGGCGTACGCGTCCGGCTGCCGCTCCATCAGCCCGTGCCGGATCGTGAGCGCCTCGTCGATCGCGGCCTGCGCCTGCGCCCGCTCGCCGAGCACCACGTGCCGGACGGCGAGATCGGTCAGCGCGGTGGCCAGACCCGGCCAGAACATGTCCGGCCGCCTCGCCGTCAGCCCCCGGCGGATCGCCACCGCCTCCTCGGCCACGGCGCGGCTCTGCTCGTCCCGGTCGAGCAGGCCCAGAGTGATGCCGAGCACGCTCAGCGACGTGGCCAGCTCGGGCCCGGACTCGTCCGGCCATGCCGCGGCGAGCTGCCGGTAGAGGGTGACCGACTGCTCGATCGCGGTGAGCGCCTGCGGGTGCCGCTCCAGCGCGCCGAGCCCGAGGGCCAGGTTGCGCAGCGCCAGCGCCAGCTCGGGCAGGAACGTCTCCGGCTGCCGCCCGGCCAGCCGCCGGTAGATCTCGGTGGCCTCGGCGACCGCGGCCAGCGCCGGTTCCGGCTGGTCCAGCTCACCGAGGCGGACGGCCAGGCCGCTCAGCGAGCGGGCCAGGCCGGCCTCGTAGGTGGTGGCCTCCTGCGCGGCGAGCCGGCGGTGCAGCAGGACGGCTTCCTCGATCGCCGCCAACGCCGGGCCGTGGCGGCCGAGATCACCGAGCCGGACCGACAGGTTGTACAGCGCGGTGGCCAGCTCCGGCAACCGCCCGGTCCGCCGGTGCCGCTCGGCGATGCGCTGGGCGACCTCGGCCGCCGCGGGGCTGGACCGGGGCAGCCGCTCGCCGATTCGGGCCAGGCGTTCCGGCGGGACGTCCGGGCCGGCGGCGATCAGCCGCAGCGCGGCGATCAGCGGCTCCGGCTCGGCCACGCGGGTGACCGCGTCGAGCGCGGCGTCGGTGAGGTGCTCGGCGTGCCTGACACACAGGTCGGTCAGGGCGGCCGGCTGCCCGGCACGGGCACAGACCACGAGCAGACGGCGCAGCTGGCTTCGGTCGGCGACCGGGAGGAACGGCTCGGGCAGGGTGGGGGAGGCGGCCAGGCGGCGGCCGGCGAAACGCTCGGCGAGCCGGTCCGGCCGCGGGCCGTCCCAGAACCGGCCGTCCGGGCCGGGATAGAGCTCGGCCAGCCAGTCCAGGACCGGGCCCGGTTCGGCCAGGACGGCGCTCAGGAGGCGCGCGGCCTGGTCCCGGTCGGCCGCGCCGAACAGGATCATCACCGCCAGCAGGTCGTGCAGCTCCGATTCCGGCAGGTCCAGGCCCTGCCAGGCCGCGGTGAACGCCCAGTGGCGCTGCTCGTGGGCGAGCACCCGGTCCGGTGGCGTCTTGCGCCCGTCGGCTGCCGGGCCGGGCCACATCGCGTCCAGCAGATCGGCGAGGGCCTCGGTCTGCACGGTCAGCGCCTGCCCACCGGCGTCCCGCGCCGTCCCGGCGAGGCGCGCCGCGGTGCCCGGCCAGTCGTGCGTGGCGTACCCGGGGATCCGCGGCAGCGCCGCGCCCAGGTCGTGGACCGCCCGCCGGTACGCGTCCCGGCGGTCCGGCTCGTCGTCGTCCAGCGCCACCACCGGGGCGCCGCCCAGCAGCGGCTCGGACCGCAGCGTGGTGTCACGGGCCAGCAGCAGCACCCGCAGCGGCTGCCGGCCGTCGTGCCGCCCGCACGCCTCCAGCAGCGCCCGGACCTGCCCGGGACGGCTCTCGGCGTCGTCCACCACGATCAGCAGCGGCACCACCACGTCGCCGATCGGCCCGAGCGTCTCGCCGCCCACGTCCTCGCGTAGCCACAGCGTCGCCCAGCCGACAGCGGTCAGCCGCCGCACCAGCTCGTGGCCCACCCGGGACTTGCCCTGCCCGGCCGGACCGTGCAGCAGCATCGCCGCGAAGCCATTCCCGGAACACCAGGCGCCCAACTCGTCCATCAGCCGGTGCCGCCCGCGGAACCCGACGACCTGCGCCCCGGCCCGCAACAGCGCCGACGGCGAGCGCGGTCGGCCGGGGTCGCCCCGCTGCGCCCCGGCCAGTTCCACAGGCCACAGTCGCAACTGGTCGCGCCCGGCGGCGGCGAGGAAGTCCGGCTCCCGGCACAGCGCGCTGACCGGGACCGTCTCCAGCGCCCCGGCGTGGCCGCCGGTGACCACCCCGGTCAGCAGGCCGTGGCAGAAGACGGCGGCCCCCACCGCGCCGGCCGGCAACGGTCCGGTCTCCGCCGGCCCACCGCTCACCCGGAGCACGAACCGGTCCCCGGCGCCCGGATCCACCGAGCCGGCGACCTGCCACGCCTCGGCGGCCCACTGCGGCCGGTGGAATCCCCACGCCGCACCGGGCAGGCCGGGCCGGCTCGTCGCCACCCGCCCGAGAGCCGGGTCCGGCCCGCCGGCCCCGGCCCAGCCCGGATCGTCCACCCGGACCAGCGCGGCGTCGTCCGGCCCGCCCGGAGTCCCGCGCCAGGCGACGACGCCGTCGAAGGCCCGCCCGGACACCGCCGGGTAGACGGTGACCGCCGCACCGGCCTCCGGCACCGCGCGGGCCGAGGTCAGCACGAGCCGCCCGGCGATCAGAAACCCGGACCCCCGCAGGCCCGGCGCCTCCACGCCCACCACACGCCCCGCCCGCACGCCGTCAGCCCGCCCGCTGCCCGGCGGCGCGACCACGACCCAGCTCGATCTGCACCCGACCACCCTTGCACGCCGGCCGCGCGCCCGCACCGTCCTACCGGACGACCTTTCCCGGTACGACCCAGCGCGGCTCGGGTCGTCGGCGCACCAGAGGGCCGATCTGTGGCGTTCCGACGAATCGGGCATTGACGAAGCCGGGTGGCGTTCGAGGGGGCCGGCGGCATTGCGGCGATATCGGCGGACACGATCGGGCGGGTCGGTCGCGCCGGGACCCGGGCTCGCACCGCCCGGTGAACGGGCGCGGTCGACCCAACTAACCGCGGCTGAAGCGGTCGAGCAGCAGGGCCAGCCGGCGCTCCTGGGCCTCCCGGGGCAGCCGCCCGCCCCGGGTCAGCGTCGTCAGCCCGTGCAGGCTGGCCCAGAACAGCTCGGTGTACGTGTCCAGGTCGGCGTCGCCGGCCGAGGGCCGCACCGCCTCGCGCAGCTCGGCGAACCCGGCCCGCAGCGGCGCCGGGGTCTCCGGGCTGGCGAACGTCAGGTCGACGGCGCTGGTGAACATGGTCTCGTACAGGACCGGCCGGGTCTCGGCGAAACGCGTGTACGCGGCGGCCACCTCGGCCAGCGCGGTGTTCGCGTCGGCGGCGCCGGCCCGGGCCGCCCGCAGCGTGGCGGCCAGCTCGGCGAAGCCGTCGAGCGCCACGGCGGCCATGATGGCGTCCTTGCCCTTGAAGTGGCTGTAGAGCACCGGCTGGCTGTACTCGATCCGCTCGGCGAGCCGGCGGGTCGTGACGGCGTCCCAGCCCTCGGCCTCGGCCAGTTCCCGGGCGGCGTCGACGATCAACCGCTCCCGTTCCGCACGCTCGCGCTCGCGACGCTCCTGAATCGGCATGACAGAGATTCTAGCGCCACTAGGCGAGCTGTCGATGCTCTGCTAGTGTCGCTTCAAAACCTAGCGATGCTAGCGAGGAGTTCTCATGATCACCACACTGGCGTACGGCCTGGCCGTCGTGCTCAACCTCTTCATCGTCTTCATCGGCGCCCGGTTCCTGCTGGTACCGCAGGCATCCGCGGCGGGTTACGGTGTGCCGGCCACCGCCGGGCAGGGCGACGCCTACCTGTCGGTCAAGGGTGTCCGCGACATCGCGTACGGCCTGATCGGCCTGGCCCTGCTCGCCTTCGCCGGGGCGCGCCCGGAGGCGTGGTTCATGCTGGTGGTCGCCCTCGTGCCGGTGGGCGACACCGTGATCGTCCTGCGGCACGGCGGCACCCGGGCGGTCGCCTTCGGCGTCCACTTCGCCACGGCGGTCGTCGTGCTCATCGACGCCGCGCTGCTGTTCGCCGCCTGAACCGGACCGGCGGCAACCGCGGCGCGGCGGCGGAGCCGGCGAGGTGGATCAGCGGCGGGCGCACCGCGGCGCGGCGGCGGAGCCGGCGAGGTGATCCGTGGCCGAGCGCGGCGCGCCGCCGCCGCGGGAATTCTCCCGGGCCCTGCTGGAGGATCCGGATCGCGTTCCCGGACGGGTCGCGCGGGCCCAGGTCGGCGCCGTAGAGGTGGTCGGTCGGCTCCTGCGTGATACTCAGGCCAGGGGAGCCGTCTCGGCGCGGGCTTCTCGAGAGCTGACCGGTTCCGCGTACTCGCCGCCGCGCACCCGCGTCGCCAGCACGTAGACCAGCAGCGCCGCCACGGTGACCGCCGCGCCCGCCCACAGCGGCGAGGTGTAGCCGAGCCCCGCGGTGATGGTCAGCCCGCCCAGGTAGGCGCCGAAGGCGTTGCCGATGTTGAACGCGGCGATGTTCGCGCCCGAGGCCAGCGTCGGAGCCTGCCCGGCGTGCCGGAGAACGCGCATCTGCAGGCCCGGCACCGTGGCGAAGCCCAAGCCGCCCATCAGCAGCAGCCCGGCGACCGCGGCGACCTGGTTGCCCGCGGTCAGCGCGAATCCGGCGAGGATCACCGCGAGGCCGGTCAGCAGGACGACCAGGGTGCGCGGCAGGTTCCGGTCGGCGGCGCGGCCGCCGAGGATGTTGCCGGCGAACAGGCCGGCACCGAAGACGATCAGAAGCCACGGTACGGCGGCGGCGGTGAACCCGGATACTCCGGTCAGCGTGTACGCCAGGTAGCTGAACGCGCCGAACATTCCGCCGAAGCCGAGGATCGTCACCAGGATCGAGAGCCACACCTGCGCGCTGGTGAAGACACGGAACTCGCGGAGCGGGCCGGCGCCGGCGGCCGCGGGGGTGGCCGGCGTCAGGGCGGCGATCCCGGCGAAGGCCAGCACGCCGACCGCGGCGATGGCCCAGAACGTCGAACGCCAGCCGGCGGCCTGGCCGAGGAACGTCCCCAGGGGAACGCCGAGCACGTTGGCCACCGTCAGGCCGGTGAACATGGTGGAGATGGCCGCGGCCTTCTTCGCGGCCGGGACCAGGTCGGTGGCGACCACCGAGCCGATGCCGAAGAACGCGCCGTGGCACAGCGCCGCCAGGACGCGGCCCAGCAGCATCAGCGGATACGTCGGGGCGAGTGCCGAGAGCACGTTCCCGGCGATGAACAGAATCATCAGGGCGAGCAGCGCCCGGCGCCTGTCGATTCGGGTCAGGGCCGCTGTCAGCAGGATCGCGCCGACCGCGACAGCCAGGGCGTATCCGGAGATCAGGCCGCCGGCGACGGCCTCGGTGACGCGGAAGTCGGCGGCCACCTCGGGCAGCAGGCCGGCGATGACGAATTCGGTCAGGCCGATCCCGAAGCCGCCGATGGCCAGCGCGTACAGAGCGATGGGCACGGAATTTCCTCCAGCGTATGCAATATCAGGCGCAGACAATAGTTGCAGGCGCGCTATATCTGCGCAAGCCGGTGTAAGGTGAGCGACATGGGGATCGGGAACGACGCGGTGGAGATCCGCGCCCAGGGCTGGCGCCGGCTCGCCGCCCTGCACGGGCTGATCGAGACGGCGCTGGAGAGGGAGCTGCAGGCGGCCCACAAGCTGTCGGTGGTCGAGTTCACCGTGCTGGACGCCCTCAGCCGCCAGGACGGCTGGCACATGCGGATGCAGCAACTGGCCCGTGCCGCCGCGCTCTCCAGCAGCGCGACCACCCGGCTGGTCACCCGCCTGGAGGACCGCGGGCTGCTCACCCGCATCCTCTGCGCCGACGACCGCCGTGGTATCTACACCGAGCTCACCCCAGCCGGCCAGCAGCTGCTCGGCCAGGCCCGGCCGATCCACGACCGGGTGCTGGAGGAATCGCTCGCCGAGGCCCAGCGGATCCCCGAGCTGGAGACCCTGGTCGTGGCGCTGACCTGACGGAACGGGCCGCCGCCGGACAGGAACCGCACATTCGTCGGGGCGCCGGAGTACGGAAACGTCCGCAGCGAGCTGACCGCGAAGGAACCGCACATTCGTCGGGGCGCCGGACCCGCCGAGCCGGAAACGCGAGCCGTGACCGCCGGTATCCTCCGGGGGTCAGATGCGGCCGTAGCGCCTGGTGCCGTCCGGGTCGCGGCGGGCGATCCCGGCCAGCTCGTCGGCCATCATCACGCGCAGGGCCACCGAGGCGGACGGGCCGAAGGGGTCGAACCGCGGCGGGTCGCCCTGCCTGCCGGACGCCTCCCACGCCAGCCAGGCCTGCTCCGTACCATCGGATCGGGTTCTCCGGAATTCCGCCTATGTCCAGGTCCCAGAGCTCGCGGTGCAGCCGCTCGGCGCCGTCGTGCATGCCGGGGTCGGCGAAGGCGATCCGCAGCGCGCCGTAACCACCCATCGAACTGCCCAGCAGCGAGATGTCGCCGGCGCGTTGTGCGGGGGCCGCTGCCAGCGAATAAACTCCGCCGGATGCGGCTGAAGCGGTTATGGCGGAGACATCACGAGGCGGCCAAGTTCCTCGTCGTCGGCGGGATCTGCTTCCTCGCCACCACCGCGGTGAATTACCTGCTCAAGCTCACCGTGCTGCGCGACAAGCCGGTCACCGCGCTGGCCTTCGCCACGGTGCTCGCCACCATCCTGTCGTACGTGCTGAACCGCGAGTGGTCGTTCCGCACCCGGGGCGGCCGGGAACAGCATCACGAGGCGGCGCTGTTCTTCGCGGTCAGCGCGATCGGCATCGGTCTCAACCTGATCCCGCTCGCGGTGTCCCGCTATGTTCTGGACCTGCGCGTGCCGGACGTGGGCCGGCCGGCCCAGGAGATCGCCGACTTCGTCAGCGGCATCGTGCTGGGCACGCTGGTGGCGATGGTGTTCCGGCTGTGGGCCGTCAAGCGCTTCGTGTTCCCGCATGCGGACGCCCGGGCGGCCCGTTCCCGGCCGGGTGCCGGCCCCCGGTTGCGGAGCAAGCTGCTCCGTCACGAACCACGACCCTCGGTACGCGACCGCCGCGGGTGACCAACGCCCGTCCGCGCCGGCTTCCGGCAGACGGGAAAGCAAGTGACCCGCCCGCGGTGACCACCATGAGAGCCGGCGTCGCTCGCCGGGCTGGGGCTCAGCGTCGCCGCCGGCGGCTTTTGACCACCATGAGGACCAGCCTCGCTCGCCGGGCTGGGGCTGAGGGTGGTCGTCGGCGGCTCGTTCGCCGGGGAGTCCTTCCGGGGGTGCTGCGGGACCAGTCCGACTTCGATCGGCTGAGCCGGTGCATTTCCGCCGTCCCCGGGTACCTCCCCGGCATGAGCCATGCACAGAACGATCCCGACCGGGCACGGGGCCTGATCAGTGACGCGCAGGGCGAGTTCGTCCAGCAGCAGCCCGGCGGCCCGTTCGATCCCCGCGCCTTCCGCTCCGGCGCGACGGCCGGGCCCGCCACCGAGGCCACCGAAGCGGCCGAGGCCGGCGAGGCCACCGAGGCCCACCCGGCCGGCGCACCGCCGATGGCCGGAGATCGCATGACCCCGCCCGGCCGGGAGATCGACAAGGCCAGGCCGGCGGGGGCGCGGTAGAGGAGGCCGCCCGGGACGCGGTCGGGTTTGCCGGCTGTCCGGCTGCCACCGGAGGGCGCCGAGTGTCGTATCGTCGGACGGTGCCCGATTCCGTAACAAGCCGCACCAGGGGCGGCGGGCAGCCGCTCAAGACCAAGGCCGAGAAGCGGGCCGAGGCCAAGGCCGCCAAGGCCCGCGCCCGGGCGATCCGCAAGCGCCGCCGGGTGCTGGCCGTGGCCGGCGCCGCGGTGGTCGTGCTGGCGCTCCTCGTCGGGCTGATCGTCTGGGTCGGCGATGCGTCGCAGTCGGGCCCGCCCGCCCGGAGCGCGAGCACGGATGCCGGCGCCACCCCCGGCACGCCCGCGCCGAGCGCCGCGTTCCCGCCGCTGCCGGCGGGCGCCGATCCCGCGCTGGGCAGGAAGCCGTCCGCCGCCGCGGGCAGCGGCGCCGTCACGAAGCTCAGGGCGACGACCCTGATCGAGGGCACGGGCGCGACGGTCCAGTCGGGCCAGACCATCGACGTGAACTATGTCGGCGTGACCTACGCCGACGGCAAGGAGTTCGACTCGTCCTGGAGCCGCTCCGAGCCGTTCAGCTTCCGGATCGGGGCCGGCAACGTCATCCCGGGCTGGGACCGCGGGCTGATCGGGGTGAAGGTGGGCAGCCGCGTCCAGCTCGACATCCCCGCCGACCTGGCGTACGGGGAGAAGCCGAGCGATGGGCGACCGGCCGGCGCGCTGCGGTTCGTCGTCGACGTCCTGTCCGCGTCCTGACCGCGCCGTCGGCCGGTCAATCCGGCAGCTCCTCCGGCCGCAGGTCGACGGAGCTGCGGATCTCGGACATGTTCCGGTAGGCCGCCAGCGGCATGCCGCGCAGGGCCCGGACCGCCGGTGAGTCCTCCTGGGCGCCGTGTCCGGTGGCATGCCGCACGATGGCGTCCTTGTCCGCCGGGAAGTCGAGGTCTTCCAGCAGTTCCCGTACTTCGGCGAAGGTGTCCGCGCTCATGCCGGGCCGGGTAGCCGCGGGCCGGGATCCCTACCGTCCCGGGGCCGGCGGGACGGGACCGATGCCGCAGGCGGTGATGCCGTGTTCGAGCAGGATGCGGTGGCTGCGGGCGACCGCGCGGCGGCTGCCGACCGCGATCGGGTAACCGCCGACCCGGCCGGCATGCAGCATCAGCAGCACGGCGTGGGCCAGGGCGATGCCGGGCAGGGCGGACCAGACAGCTGTCACCGCGGAGTCCAGCGAGTGGGCGCGGTCGGCGCCCAGGTAGACCGCGGCGGCGGGGGAGCGGTCCAGGCGGTGCGGGGCCGGCGGCGGAGGATCGGCCGACTGCACGGCAGGCCACAGGGAGTCCACCAGAGCGGGCAGGTCCTCGTCCCGGCGGAAGTCCCGGCCGGCCGGGCGCGGCAGGTCGGCGGCGGGCTCGTCGCAGCTGAACGGGCCGGCGCAGGCCGGGCAGCGGCCGAGCAGGTGGGTCGCCTGGCGGGCCAGTTCGCCGCGGCGCTCGGCGGTGTGCACCAGGTTGGCGAACGGGCCGTTCGCGTACCGGGCGCGCATCACGCGTTTGACCCGGCGCGCCGCCTCGAACGCGTCCGGGCCGTGCAGCAGCAGCACCTCGGACGGCCCGGCGCACAGGTAGCGGTCCAGGAACGCCTGCATCAGCACGTGTGTGCCGTCCCGGTACTCCGGCCACAGCAATCGCACGTCGGCCGGGGTCAGCCGGAGACGATGGCGGCACGCCACCGTCAAGCCCTCGGCCACGGCGGCGGCCTCGACGGCGGCGGTCCGTCCCGTACCCAGGCAATCGGGTTTCAGAAGAACGAACGAGCGTGCCACACCCGAACCCCTCATCCCGACGCCGCCTGATCGGCAATCCTACGGTCCGCCGGTGTCCCGCCCGCCTGCGCCGCCGGCGTCCGGGAGTGCCGAGTAGAGTCTTCCGGCATGTACCGCCCGGTTCCGGCTCAGGTTGACCTGCCCGCCCTCGATCACGAGATCCTCCGTTTCTGGCGGGATCGCGACATCTTCGGACAGACCCTGCGGCAGTCCGCGGGGCGCCCCGAGTGGGTGTTCTACGAGGGCCCGCCGACCGCGAACGGCATGCCGGGCGCGCACCACATCGAGGCGCGCGTCTTCAAGGACGTGTTCCCGCGCTACCGGACGATGAAGGGCTACCACGTCGCCCGCAAGGCCGGCTGGGACTGCCACGGCCTGCCGGTCGAGCTGGCCGTGGAGAAGGAGCTGGGCTTCTCCGGCAAGCAGGACATCGAGGCGTACGGCATCGCCGAGTTCAACGCGCGGTGCCGCGCCTCGGTGACCCGGCACACCGACGCGTTCGCCCAGCTCACCGAGCGCATGGGCTACTGGGTGGACATGGCCGGCGCGTACCGGACGATGGACCCGGAGTACATCGACTCGGTCTGGTGGTCGCTCCGGCAGATCTTCGACAAGGGCCTGCTCGTCGAGGACTTCCGGGTGGCCCCGTGGTGCCCGCGTGACCAGACGACGCTCTCCGACCACGAGCTGGACCAGGGGTACGAGATCGACGTCGACCCGTCGGTCTACGTCCGGTTCCCGCTGACCTCGGGCCCGCTGGCCGGCACCACGTCGTTGCTGGTCTGGACGACCACCCCGTGGACCCTGGTGTCGAACACCGCGGTGGCGGTGCACCCGAACGTGACGTACGTGGTGGTCACCGACGGCCGGGAGCGCCTGGTCGTCGCCGAGCCGCTGATCCCGGAGGGCTGGACGCCGACCGGCGAGAGCTTCCTGGGCAAGGAGCTCGAGCGGTGGACGTACCGGCGTCCGTTCGAGCTGGTCGAGGTGCCGGACGCGCACATCGTGATCCTGGCGGGCTATGTCACCACCGACAGCGGCACCGGACTGGTCCACCAGTCGCCGGCGTTCGGCGCGGACGACCTGGCGAGCTGCCGCGCCTACGGCCTGCCGATGGTCAACCCGGTGCGCCGGGACGGCACGTTCGAGCCGGAGATCGAGCTGGTCGGCGGGATGTTCTTCCGCGAGGCGAACGCCCCGCTGGTCGAGGAGCTCGAGGAGAGCGGGCTGCTCTTCAAGCACGAGCCCTACGAGCACAAGTACCCGCACTGCTGGCGCTGCCACACCGCGCTGATCTACTACGCGCAGCCGTCGTGGTACGTGCGGACCACCGCGGTGCGCGACGCGCTGCTGCGCGAGAACGAGAAGACGAACTGGCAGCCGGAGAGCATCAAGCACGGCCGCTACGGCGACTGGCTGAACAACAACGTCGACTGGGCGCTGTCGCGCAACCGGTACTGGGGGACGCCGCTGCCGATCTGGCGGTGCGCCGACGGCCACCTGACGTGCGTGGGCAGCCGGGCCGAGCTCAGTGATCTGACGCATCGCGACCTGTCCGGCCTGGACCCGCACCGCCCGTTCATCGACGAGATCACCTTCGCCTGCCCGGAGTGCGGGCAGACCGCCACCCGCGTCCCCGAGGTCATCGACGCCTGGTACGACTCCGGGTCGATGCCGTTCGCCCAGTTCGGCTACCCGTACCGGAACAAGGAGCTGTTCGAGCAACGCTTCCCCGCGCAGTTCATCTCCGAGGCGATCGACCAGACCCGCGGCTGGTTCTACACCCTGATGGCCGTCGGCACGCTGGTCTTCGACCGCTCGCCGTACGAGAACGTGGTCTGCCTCGGCCACATCCTCGCCGAGGACGGCCGCAAGATGTCCAAGCACTTCGGCAACATCCTGGAGCCGATCCCGCTGATGGACCAGCACGGCGCGGACGCGGTCCGGTGGTACATGGCCGCCGTCGGCTCCCCGTGGTCGGCCCGCCGGGTCGGTCACACGGCGTTGCAGGAGGTGGTCCGCAAGACCCTGCTGACGTACTGGAACACTGTCGCGTTCCAGGCGCTCTACGGCCGTACCGCGAACTGGACGCCGGAGACCGTGGTGGCGGGCCGCACCGCGATGGACCGCTGGGTCCTCTCCGAGCTGCAGGTGCTGATCCAGAAGGTGGACGCCGCGATGGCGGCGTTCGACCCGCACGAGACCGGCAAGCTGATCGCCGCCTTCATCGACGACCTTTCCAACTGGTACGTCCGGCGCAGCCGGCGCCGGTTCTGGCGCGGTGACCCGGCGGCGCTGGCCACGCTGCACGAGGCGCTGCGCACGGTGACGCTGCTGATGGCGCCGATCACGCCGTTCGTCACCGAGCGGGTCTGGCAGGACCTGATCGTCCCGGTCGACCCGCGGGCGCCCGAGTCGGTGCACCTGGCCGCGTTCCCGGAGCCGGACGGGTCGCTGATCGACGAGCGGCTCTCCGCGCAGATGGCGACCACGCGCCGGCTGGTCGAGCTGGGCCGCACCGCCCGCGCCGAGTCCGGTCTCAAGGTCCGCCAGCCGCTGTCGCGTGCCCTGGTCTCCGGCGCCGCCGACCTGTCCGGCGAGCTGCTCGGTGAGATCGCCGCGGAGCTCAACGTGAACGCGGTGGAGCCGCTGGCCGGCTCCTTCGTGGAGACGACCGCGAAGGCGAACTTCCGCGCGCTGGGCAAGCGGTTCGGCAAGGCGGTCCAGCAGGTCGCGGCCGCGATCCAGGCGGCTGACGCCGCGCTTCTCAAGACCGGTCTGCGTACGGCGGGAGCCGCGACGGTCACGGTCGGCGGTGAGGAGATCACGCTGTCCCCGGAGGAAGTGGTGATCACCGAGACGCCGCGTGAGGGCTGGGCGGTCGCCTCGGACGCCGGCGCGAGCCTGGCCCTGGACCTGCACCTGACGCCGGAGCTGCGCCGGGCCGGACTGGCCCGGGACGCGATCCGGCAGATCCAGGAGGCCCGCAAGACCAGTGGCCTGGAGGTCTCCGACCGGATCCGGTTGCGGTACCAGGCCGGCGGGGACACCGCGCTGGCCCTGACCGAGCACGGTGCGCTGGTCGCCGACGAGGTGCTGGCCACCGACTTCGCCGAGGGCGAGCCGGACTGGGCGCAGCCGCGCGTCTTCACCGACGAGTCGATCGATCTGACGTTCTGGCTGACCCGGGTGTGACCTTTCCGCTTGCGCCCGGCTCGGGTCCCGCTCGAGCCGGGCGTCCGCCGTCTACGCCGGAGTGGACGTCTGGGTAGGGTCGAGGGCATGAGCGTCATTCCGGACAGTCATGTCGACCTGCTCCAGCGCCCGCTCTTCGGCCACTTGGGGACCACGCGCCCCGACGGGCAGGCGCAGGTCAACCCGATGTGGTTCAGCTACGACGGGGAGTTCCTCTACTTCACCAACAGCACGCAGCGCCGTAAGTACCACAATCTGCGGGCCGACCCGCGGATCAGTCTCTCCATCAACGACCCGGAGCAGCCGTACCGCTATCTCGAGGTCCGCGGAGTGGTGGAGCGCATCGACCCGGACACCTCCGGCGAGTTCTTCGCGGAGCTGGCCGCCCGCTACGACATGAGGTTCGACGGCCCGCCCGGCGACGTGGAGCACCGCGTCGTCCTGGTCGTGCGCCCCACCGCCGTCAGCTTCCAGTGACCGTTTCCGGCCGGCTCCGCGGGTTGCCCGGGAGAGCCGGCCGGACGCTCGGTCAGACGGGTTCCGGCACGCGTTCCGGGGCGGCGCCGCGCCGGCTCGCGATCAGGCCGTCGAGCGACCAGGCGCCTGCCCCGACCGTCGCGATGAGCAGGAAGTTCCACGCGTACAGGGCGGGCAGGACACCGCCGTTCTGGATCGGCATCAAGCCGGCTTTCTGGTGCACCACGAAGTACGCGTAGGCCATCGAGCCCGAGGCCAGGATCGCGGCGGGCCGGGTGAACAGTCCGACCATGACGAGCAGTCCGCAGACGAACTGGATCAGCGCCGCGTACCAGTTCGGCCAGGTGCCGACCGGGATCGCCTCGCCGGTGCCGCGGTTGCCGCCGAGCATGCCGAACAGTCCGGCCAGCCCGTGACAGGTGAACAGCAGGCCGACGACCACCCGGAACATCGGCCAGACAATGTGGGCGTAGCGGGGGGAAGACAATAGATGCTCCTCTACCTGATCGGGGCTCCTCAGGTATCGAACGCTACCGATGCGTTCTGGGAGAATTCTCAGAGCGGTCGTACGCTTACGTCCCGCTGTTATCTGAATCATAGGTCGGCCCTCCATGGGCGCGATGTCGGCTTCATCCTCGGTTCGGCCAGCCGCAGCCGAGCTGTTGTCCAAAGCCTCAGCCTAACTCCGCCAGGGCTCTGAGCTGCGGTTTCGCGACTTGTTGAGGGCCTGGGCGATCCAGGCGGCGGGGACCGTCGCGGCTCCGGTTGACCTCAAGCCGGGTTGATGTCCCGAAAGTTCTCCGCGTGGACGTGACCGCGTACCTGGACCGGATCGGACTGTCGCTGTGGGAGGGCGGCCGGGTCGCCGCCGAAGCCGGCGCCTGCGTGGCGGTGCTGCGCGCGCTCTCCTAGGTTTGTCCGGTGGACCATGTGCCGGTAGTGATCGTCGGAGCCGGGCCGACCGGGCTCACCGCCGCCCTGATGCTGGCCCGGCGCGGCGTCGGCTGCCTGGTTCTGGACCGGTTCGCCCAGCCGTACCCGCTGCCCCGCGCGGTGCACTTCGACGACGAGGTGTTCCGCGTTTTCGCCGGGCTGGGCCTGGCCGGCGAACTGCGGAAGATCTCCCGGCCGGCGCCGGGGATGCAACTGGTCGACCCGGCGCTGCGGCCGCTCGCCACGTTCACCCGGGATCCGGTCGGGCCGCACGGCTTCCCGCAGGCCAACATGTTCGATCAACCGGATCTGGAGCGCCTGCTGCGCCGCGAGCTGAGCGATCTGCCGCACGCCGGGATCCGCGGCGGGATCGAGGTGCACGACATCGTGCAGCCCGACGCGGGGCCCATTCATGTCCGTTATCGATCAGTTGATACCGGGGTCGGGGGAGACCTGCTCGCCGACGCCGTGCTCGGCTGCGACGGAGCGAACAGCCTGGTCCGGTCATCGATCGCCGCCGGCTGGGAGGACCTCGGCTTCACCCAGAACTGGCTGGTCGTGGACGCGACGTCGCCGGCGCCGCTGGACGTCTACGACGGGGTCCAGCAGGTGTGCGACCCGGTGCGGGCGGCCACCTTCATGACGGTCACCCCGAACCGCTACCGGTGGGAGTTCCTGCTGCGTGAGCCGGTGGACGCGGCGCAGCGGATCCGCGCGTGGGCCGATCCGCGGCGGCTGACGTTCCTGCGGGAGACGGCGTACACGTTCCGCGGGGCGCTCGCCGAGCGCTGGCGCGACCGGCGGGTGTTCCTGCTCGGCGACGCGGCACACCTGACCCCGCCGTTCATCGGTCAGGGGATGTGCGCGGGGATCCGTGACGCCGCCAACCTGACCTGGAAACTCGCGTTCGTGCTGGCCGGGCGGGCCGACGACCGGCTGCTGTCGACGTACGAGAGCGAGCGGAGGCCGTACGCGAAAACCATGATCCGGATGGCGATGCTGATCGGCTCGGTGATGACCGGTGGCAGCCGGCGCTCGGCGCCGCTGCGCCGCGCGTTGCTACGGACCGTGACCCGGCTGCCGGGCGCGGAGCGGCGGGCGACGACCGTCGTCTGGCCGTCCTTGCGCCGAGGCCCGCTGGTCGGCCCGGGCGGCGGCCGGCTCTGCCCGGCGGAGCTGGACCCGTCGCTCGGCGACGGCTTCGCGATGATCGGCCGGGGCACGCCCGGGGCGCTGCTGATCCGCCCGGACCGGATCGTGGCGGCGGCCGGGCGGCGGGCCGGCCCGGAGCTGACCGCGACCGCCGGAATCCACACTTCCGGGCTCTGAGCTGGGCTTGTCAGGATCGGCGGGGGATCCGCCGACGTTTTTGTCGTACCGCTCCGATACAACTACCTCCACTCGATTCCCGAGGGAGGGATCTGTTGTGACAACTGATGGCGCCGACTACGAGCGGCGCAGCTCAGCGCCCGTCATCGCGCCGGCCCAGCCGCGCAAGCTGGCCAAGGTGCCGTTCGTGGAGCTGGCCGACGGGCGTCTGCAGGGGGTGGTGTCCAGCGGCTCCGACGTCGAGCGGGTCTACGTCTCCTCGATCACGGCCGGTGACCACGGGCTGAGCTGCAACACCAACAACAATCGGCCGTGCGGCGGCCTCTCCGGCGGCTCGCACCCGTGCAACCACCTCCGCGCGCTGGCCGACGCCGCCCTCGCGCAGTACGGTCGGGACCGCGTCGCGCGCTACCTGAGGGCCGACCTCGCCGACGACGCCGCCGACCTCTGGTCCGGCCTGCACACCACCGCCGCGCCGAACCGCGCCGCCGAGGTGTTCGCCAGCTTCCTGCGGCACCTGGCCTACCTCGAGGTCGAGCCGGCCACCGACCCGCTGCCCGAGTTGCAGTGGTTCCCGGCCGCGGCGGCGGTGCGCTGATGCTCGCCGACGCCCTGCGCGGTGTGCCGGACCGTCTCGATGAGGCGTTGTCCCTGGTCGACGGTGTGGACGACGCTCTGGTCCACGGCCTCGCCCGGATCGACGAGGAGCGCGCCGCCGCCCTGGAGTCGCTCGCCGCCGCCTTCGCCGGCTCGCCGCTGGCCGACCGGGTCGCCGACGCCATCGGCAAGATCCTCGCCGGCACGGTCACCGACGAGCACCTGGCCGCCCTGGCCGGCGCCCGCGCGGCGCTGCTCGGCGCCGCCCACGACGCGCTGGTGTCCAGCCTGGACACAGCGCTCGGCCGGTCTCGGCAGGCCTCGGCTCCTGCCGCGTCCACGACCGATTCTGGTCACCTGCTCGCGGGCGGCCGGTCCTGGCTGCGCGAGCTGGCCATCGCCGGGTGGCGCGGGGTCGACCACGAGCTGGCCGGCGGCGCGGCGCAGGCGGTGCAGTCGCTGCTCGCCACGCCGGGCGCCCGCCGGCTGGCGGTGCTGCTCGACGGTTTCGCCGCCGAGCTGCGCGCGGCCGCGCCGGTGGCCACACTGCCGCGGATCCCGGCGCGCCGCTGGGCCGACCTGTGGACCCGGGCGCTGCTGCTCGCCCAGGGCGGCTACCCGGTCCCGCCGGCCACGCCGGTCGACGGGCGCCTGGTCGTCCTCGGCGTCGACCTGCACGAGCATCCGACGGTGTTCCGCGCGCAGGCCCACGCCCTGCTGGAGACCTCCGGCGGCAGGGTCCGGCTGGTCCGCACCAGCGTGGCCGCGGCCAAGGTGGACACCATCAGCGGGCCGTCCGCGTGGCGGATGCTCGGCGCGTTCCCGATCTTCCGGGCCGTCCTGGCCGAGCGCCGCACGGTCGAGGTCTCCGGGATGGGGCTCACCCCCGGCGGCGACCTGATCTGGGACGAGTCGAGGGCGGCCGCCGGGGAGCCGGCCGACCCGTTCGCGGCGGCCCGGGTGCGCCTCGGGGCGGCGGCCGCGCTGCCGGTGGACGTGTTGGACCGGCATCCCGCGGTGCTCGCCGAGCCGGTGCTGCTGGAGGGCTACCGGCCGGCCGGCGAGGCGTTCGACCTCGGGGGCGGGGTGACAGTGGCGCTCGACCTGGCCCGGCTGCCGGCCGCGGGGCCGCTCACGCCCGCCCTGGTCGCCTCCTCGACCGCCTGCCTGGGGCTGCTCCGGTGGGACGGGCGGTGGCTGCTGCAGCCGCTCGCGGTGCAGGCGGTGGTGAAGAAGAAGCCGGTCGCGGTGCACGGCGGGGACTGGGCGCTCGGGCCGGCCGACGCCAAGGCCGCCAAGGCGGAGGCCGCCGCCGGCACAGCGGTGGACGTGCTGCGCGAGCGCGCGGGAAGGCTGTTGCGGAAATGAGCGCTTCTCCGGCTTTCGACGCGGGCGCCGCTCCTTCGTCCGGCGTGGTCTCGGGTGCGGCCGCTGCCTCCGGTGCGGGCGCCGCTTGCGGCGGGTCCGCGCAGACTCGGCGGCAGATCCTCTACTGGCGGCTGCTCGCGCGTCTGTTCGACCCCGAGGAGCAGGCCGCTCTGGAGTCCGGGAGCATGGCTATCGTCGGCGATCTGGGGCTGCCCGCGGCGGTGCTCGACCCGGCCGTCTCGATGGACACGCTGGTGCAACGGTTCCCGCAGCTGGAGGCGGAGTTCGACGGCCTGATCAGCGATCCGGGCGAGGACCGCGACGGCGAGGTGCGCCGCGCCGCGCTGGCCTCCAAATTGCTGCTCAACGTGTTCGCGACCGGCTCCGGCAACGTCACCGCCGAGCGGTTGCAGCGATGGCAGAGCGACGCCGGCTGGTTCGAACGGGCGATGGGCTGCCAGCCCGGCGAGCTGCGCGGCCGCGCGGCCGGCGCGGGCGCCGGCCTCGGTGGCGGCAGCGGCGCGGGGCTCGGTGGCGGCAGCGGCGCCGGTTCCGGCGGGGGCAACGGCGCCGGTGCGGGCAAGGGGGCCGGCGCGGGCCGCGGAGCCGGTTCCGGCGCGGGCAACGCGGCCGGTCTCGGCGCCACCCTGGCCGGGATCGAGGCCGACCTGGTGAGCCGGATGCGGCTGCGTGAGGTGCTGGCCGACAACCGGCTCGCCAAGCAGCTCACCCCGAGCATGTCGCTGATCGAGCAGCTGCTGCGGGACAAGGACAACCTGGACGGCGTCGCGCTCGCCAACGCGAAGGCGCTGATCCGCCGGTTCGTCGACGAGGTGGCCGAGGTGCTGCGCACCCAGGTGGCGCAGGCCAGCCAGGGGACGATCGACAGGTCCGTACCCCCCAAGCGGATCTTCCGGAACCTCGATCTGGATCGCACCATCTGGAAGAACCTGCCGAACTGGAGTCCGGAGGACGAGCGTCTCTACGTCGACCGGCTCTATTACAAGCAGACCGCCAAGCGGATCGAGCCGGCCCGGCTGATCGTGGTGGTCGACCAGTCCGGCTCGATGGTGGACGCGATGGTCAACTGCACCATCCTCGCCTCGATCTTCGCGGGGCTGCCCAAGGTCGACGTGCACCTGGTCGCCTACGACACCCGGGCGCTCGACCTCACCCCGTGGGTGCACGACCCGTTCGAGGTGCTGCTGCACACCCACCTCGGCGGCGGCACCGACGGCACGGTCGCGCTGGAGCTGGCCCGCCCGAAGATCACCGACCCGCGGAACACCGTGGTCGTCTGGATCTCCGACTTCTACGAGTGGCGGGAGCAGGCCGTCTGGGACGGCATGCAGTCGATCCACCGCACCGGGGTCAAGTTCATCCCGGTCGGCTCGGTCAGCAGCGGCGGCCACCAGAGCGTCAACCCGTGGTTCCGGCAGCGCTTCAAGGACCAGGGCACCCCGGTCCTGTCCGGACACATCAAGAAGCTCGTCACCGAGCTCAAGAACTTCCTCGTCTGACATCGTTTAGGAGACCCCTGATGAGTGACATGCTGCGCGCCCCCGCCGAGGTCAAGTACGCGGAGGAACTGGACTGGCTGGAGTCGGTCGACGACGGTCCCAAGCCGTTCTCGTGGCGGCTGAGCCCGAAGATGGTGCGCCTGTTCATCCTCGGCTCCGAGCGCTCCGACGGCCTGGACCGCCGGATCGAGCAGAAATGGTACGGCGACCGCAGCTTCGTCGAGCGCTCCATCGTCACCCTGGCCTCGGACCGAGGGCTGCTGCTGATCGGCGACCCGGGCACCGGCAAGAGCTGGCTCGCCGAGTTGCTGGCCGCCGCGATCAGCCGCAACTCCACGCTCGTCGTGCAGGGCACCGCCGGCACCACCGAGGACCACATCAAGTACTCGTGGAACGTCTCGATGGTGATCGCCAAGGGCCAGTCCCGCGCGTCGATGATCCCGTCGCCGATCATGACGGCGATGGAGCACGGGGTGATCGGGCGTTTCGAGGAGCTCACCCGCTCCACCAGCGACGTGCAGGACGCGCTGATCTCGATCCTCTCCGAGAAGTACGTGTCCATCCCCGAGCTGGACGACGACAACATCGTCTTCGCCAAGCCCGGCTTCAGCATCATCGCCACCGCGAACAGCCGGGACCGCGGCGTCAACGACCTCTCGTCGGCGCTCAAGCGGCGCTTCAACTTCGTCCGCATCCCGGTGGTGACGAACAAGAAGAGCGAGGCGGAGATCGTCCGCTTCCGCACCGAGGAGCTGCTGCGCCGGCACAACATCGAACTGGAGGTGCCGCCCACCCTGCTCGACGTGCTGCTGCAGAGCTTCGCCGACCTGCGTGCCGCCGCCACGTCCGCGACCAGCGACGACGAGCGCCTGGAGTCGGCGCTCTCGACCGCCGAGCAGATCGGTGTCCTGGAGGACGCCATCCTGCACAGCAACTTCTTCGGCGCCAGCAAGCTGACCGCCGAGACGCTGGCCGGGTCGCTGGTCGGCTCGCTCGCCCGGCGCAGCCCGGAGGACCTGGCCATCCTGAACAAGTACTGGCACGGCGTGATCGAGCCGCGCAGCAAGGAGAAGAGCGGCGAGTGGACCGGGTTCCTGGAGGGCGGCCGCCAGGCGATCGCGACGTTGTCATGACCTTCGACTCACTGCGTGAACAGCTGCTCGGCGCCGCTGAGGCGCTCGGCGGCGGACCGGCGACGCTGCCGGAAATCCTCGCCGGGATCGTCGACGACGTCGACCACGCGCTGCGCGAGCCGTTGGAGATCTTCCCGGTCTGTCACCACTCGCCGGCGTCCGCGCTGGCCATGCTGCGGCGGCTGCGCGACAAGCAGCCCAAGGTGGTCTACCTGGAGCTCTGCGAGGACCTGCAGCCGCTGCTCACCGAGCTGCGCAACTGCAAGCTGCCGGTGGCGCTGCAGGCCTTCGCGTCCGAGCTGGAGGGCTTCCCGAAGGAGTCGGCGCCGCTCTCGGTGATCGCGCCGGTCACCGAGGCGTCCGCGGAATACCAGGCCATCTCGTACGCCCTGGAGACACCAGGCGTCTCCCTGGTCCTCGTCGACAGGTCCACCGACCACGTGTTCCAGTTCCTCGGGGAAGGCGCCGCGGCGGAAACTCCGGACGGTGAGGACGATCTGCACGGCGACGCGGTCGGCGTGGAGATCGGCGACCTGCGGCCCCGGTTCGCCGAGCTGGAGGAGCACCTGCTGCACCACGGACGGGTGCGGCACTGGTCGGAATGGTGGGACCAGTACGTGGAGCAGCCCCTCGCCGGGGCCGACCACGACACGTACCGGCAGGTCATGACCATGGTCGGCAGCCTGTTCCGGCGGCTGGCCCCGCACGATGCGCGGTATGCGCGCGACGAGGACCGCGAACGCCACATGTGGACCCGGATCCGCGCGCACCTCGCCGCGACCGGCGCCGATCCGGCGGACTGCCTCTACGTCTGCGGCGCGTTCCACGCGGCCAGCCGCCTGCCCGAGGTCGGTTCCGCGCCGGGCACGCCAAACTTCGCGATCACCCCGCGGACGGCGACGACCTGGCTGTACGGCCTGATCCCGTCCAGTCACTCGGCGATCGAGGCGCAGTTCGGCCTGGCGCCCGGCTCGGTGTCGATCGCCGCCACGACCTGGCAGAAGAACCTGAAGAAGCAGCGACTCAAGCCGTTCCGGCTGGACGGGCAGAAAGGTGGTCGCCTGCCGCTGCCGGTCGCGGCCGGCGGGCCGGTCGCCGACCACCTCAGCGGCTATCTCGCCGGGCCGCCGGCGCTGGACGGGCTGGACGAGGAGGAGCTGCGCGGCTGGTGCGTGGACATCGTCCGCCTCGCCCGCCGCAACGGGTACCTCGCCAGCACCGCCGACGCGATAGCGGTCTTCGAGACGTCCGTGCTGCTCGCCGGGATGCGCGGGCGGGCGCGGCCGACGCCGTACGACTTCCAGGACGCCGCGGTCACCTGCATCGAGAAGGACCGCGTGCCGGGCCGCCGCGACGTGCGGCGGCTCTGCGAGATCCTGCTCGGAGGCGACCGGGTCGGCCAGGTGGGCTACGACGCGCTGCCGCCGCTGGCCCGCGACGTCTACGACCGGCTCGCCCCGCTCGGGCTCAACCTGGAGCAGCGCAGCATCCAGCGCGCGCTGCTCGACCTGACCGCGAGACCCGAGCTGGCGCCCTGCTCCCAGCTGCTCTGGATGCTGCGCTACCTGCTGCCCGACCAGGCGGTCCGCCCGATCATGGGCAGCCGCAGGCTCGGCGAGAAGCATTTCCAGGAGAGCTGGGACCTCGACCTCGGCCGTCACCAACGGGCCGTCATCGAGCTGGGCTACGAGGGCGTCACCGTCGAACAGGTCCTGGAGCAGCGGCTGCGCCGGGACGCCTGGGACCCGAAGGCGACCGCGGCCACCGCCCTCGAGGCGGTGGAGAACTCCATGCTGTTCCTGCAGAGCCCGCGGCTCACCGACGAGCTAGGCGCCCGCGCCGTCGAGCTGCTCGCCGCCGAGCGCACCGTCGACGAGGCGCCGGACGTGCTGCGGCGCATCCGGCGGCTGCTCGGGCACTACCGCTCCACCACGCCCGTGCTGCCGTCCTGGTGCGAGCGGTTCGTGACCGTGGGGTACGCGCACTACTGCACCCTGCTGCCGACCGCCTTCGTCGAGGAGGAGAGCGGTGTCCGGCAGGTCGGCGCGATGCTCGGCTTCTTGTTCGGCATGGAGAGCCTGGCGTTGTCGCTGGGCTGCGACAGGACCCAGCTGGAGATCGCGGTCCGGCAGTCGCACCCGGAGACGCCGGCCAAGCTGGCGCTGCTCTGGGCGGCCCGGCACCAGCTCGGCGACCTGTCCCTCGCGGAGCTCCGGGCCCTGGTCGACGACCTGCTCGGCAACCCGCTGGTGGTGCCGGCGGTCCCGCAGTATGTCAGCGGGTTCGTGCAGGCGCTCGAACCGGTCCCACGCCTGGCCCCGTTCGTTGTCGAGACCCTCTCCAAGGCGTTCGGGCGGCTGCCCGACCCGGTGCTGCTGCCGTGGCTGCCGACGCTGATCACCACGCTCCAGTCGCAGGCCGCGGAGCTGGTGCCGGTGCTGACCCGGGAGGCCGGGCGTACCTTCCCGGCCACGCTCGCCGGGATGGAGGGGTGGACGCCGCCGTGGCTCGCCCGCCGGGCGCCCGGTGCGTCCGGTCGCGCCGGCCGGGCGCCGAGCGGGTCGGGACTCGCCGGTCAGGGGGCGACCGGGTCGGAGGTCGCCGGCCCGGAGTCGAGCGGGTCGTGGACCGCCGGCCGGGGGCCGAGCGGGGCCGACGCCGCTCCGGGGGCGGTTGGCGGTCCGGTCGGGGTGTTCCTGGCCGCGCATCCGGAGAGCACGGAGGCGGTGGCGGGGTTGCTCGGCTGCTCGGGGGAGTGGGTGACGGCTCCGGCCGTACCGGACGATGATCGGCCCGGACCAGCAGCCTTGCTGGCAGCGTTCCCGGAGACCGCCGACGCCGTGTTCTCGATGATCGGCTCCTGATCCGCGCTGGTCCGGGACGTGCCCGCGTCCCGGACCAGCCGCGGCGCACGACAGGAACTCCGGTCCGCCCGCGATTCGCCCGGCGGCCGGCTCGCTTGCGCGTCCCGCCCGTTCCTGGGCGCGGCGCTTCGCCGAGCGCGGCCTTTCCCGGCGCGGTGCTTCTCGGGGCGTGGCCTTT
>NZ_BOMW01000010.1 GCF_016862395.1 Actinoplanes siamensis
CGCTTCCGGGCGTGGCCTTGCCCCGGGGCGCCGGCGGCGTCAGCTCGGGAGTCGGCGGCGCCCGGCGATGCCCAGGTCCGGGCGGTGATACCAGCCCAGCTCGGGTTCGCCCTCCAGCCAGCACAGCAGCACCGGGACGTCGCCGAGGTCGGCGGGGAAGTCGACCAGCAGCGGTGCGACGCCCTTCAGCTCGGCGCCGGACTCCTGCACGACCGTCATCAGCTCGTTGAGGCGCGCCTCGGCTGCCTTCCGCTCCGGCAGCCCGCCCAGCGCGGTCGGCTCACCACCCGGGACCAGCGCCGCGGACAGTTCCACCATGTCCGCCCGCACCGCGACGATCTCGTTCAGCACGGGTCGCAGCCGCTCCAGCTCCGCCCGGGCCTCTTCCAGCGTGAACAGCCCCATGGCGACAGTTAACCACCGTTGATCTTCCCCGCCGAGCACTGGCTGCGAACCAGCCCGCCCGCGCGTCGGGCCTGACGCCCACGCGGCCTCGCGCCCGGAGACACCTCTGACCGCCGGCCGGCGTTGGCGGACTGGCCGCCAGAGGTGCCGCAAAGGCCCGGAGGGACCTCTGGCGGCCAGCCGGGACTGCCCGCCTGGTGGCCAGGGTGTCTCAAGGGCTCGGCGGGGCCTCCGGCTACGGGGTGCCGGGAGGGTGACGACCGGCCCGGTTGCGGTTCAGGTGGAGCCGGCCGGTGGCGGGTTGGCGGTGCTCGGCGGATGCGGTGGGGGTTCGGTGGTGAGTGCGGGGCCGGCGGTGGGTGGGGGCTCGGCGGGGCGTACGCGGTCGGCGCGTTGGTGGCGGATCCAGGTCTCGATGTCGCTGATCAGCCAGACGCGGCCCATGGAGAGTTCGTCGAAGGGCTCGGGCCAGTCGTCTCTTTCGGCCAGTTGTTGCACGCGCTGGCGGCTGAGACCGAGTCGTTTGGCGATCTCGCCCGCTGCCATGAGATGTCTCGGCACGCCCTGACTATAGTCGCGCGTCATCTTGTCGCGTGATAGTTGGTCAGCCGTTCGATACCGCATCGTCATTTTCCGCCATCGGGCCTCTGAACTGGTCAATTGCCCAGTGGAGGAGGGCTGCGGAACGGTCGGAGTGGGCGATGGGGCATGGGACCCGGGACGGATACGGCGGGTCTCAGGCGGTGGATGCGGGGCAGGGCGGGCCGGGCTCCTTGAGGTACCGGCGCCCTGGCCGACGCCGACCCGCGGTCGCGCTGCGGGAAACCGCGACGGGACGGTGACGACGGCGCTGGTAGTACGGAAAAGGGGAGAGCGGGGACGCGCATCGCTTCGCCGCGACCGTGTCCACGCGAAGTGGGTGCCGATGCGCTCCCCTGTGGACGCCGGCCCCGTCTGCTCGCCCGGCGGCGTGTGCGCGAGTTCGCCGTGCCGTCCGCGACGGGAGCCAGGATCCGGGCATCGACGCCGCCTGGCGCCGACTGTCCGCCTCGGTCCCGGCCGGCGGATCCGGAAAACCACGATGGGGTACGACGATCAGCCGCCCCGCTGATCTCATTTGTCCTTGAGATGAGCGACCGGAGGTCCGCGCCGGCCGGCGAGGCATAATTGGCGGCGTGACCATGACTTCCGGAGGGCGGCTGCGGTGGTCCGGCCGCTGCTGACGCCTCGGCTCGCGGCTGTCGCGCCGCCCGACGCGTTCCTGCTGTCGTGGGCCGAGGGTGTGCTGCGCGACGCCCTGCACCGATCGCCCCGGCTCGATTCCCGGCGATATGAGATCTTCGGCCAGGGTTCGCGGGTGAACGGCACCTATCTGGAGCCGACCAGCGACATCGACCTGGTTCTCATGCTGAGGGCGCCGTTCGGCGCCGGCTACGGCTGGGAGGATTTCCGCGACGACGTTCTCGCCGTGCTGGGGGAGTCCTACACGGTGCGCATGGGCCGCCGGTGCCTGAATGTCGACGACCCGGATTCGCTCTTCGGTGAGATGGTCGACGTTCTGGTTGCGACGGAGCACCGCTTCCAGCTGGCCCCGGGCCGTTACGAGCAGGGCGTCTTCTTCCGTGACCGGGAAGGCCGGCCGATAGTCAACTTCCCCAAGCAGCACCGGCGCAACGGCGACGCGAAGGACGGGCGTACCGGCGGCCGTTTCAAAGCGGCCGTCCGCACGGCGAAACGTGTCCGGAAACTGGCCGAGCGGGAGCGGATGATCGCCGAGGGCGCCGCCCCGTCGTACCTTCTCGAATGTCTGTTGTTCAACGTCCCCGACCGGGTGTACCGAGGCGGTCGGCCCTACCGCGCCGCGCTGGACTGGCTGCACCGGCATGCGGACTCGTTAGCCGGCCTGCCCTGCCAGAACGGCATCAACCGCCTGTTCGGGCCGGGGCCGGATCAATGGGAGCCGGGCCAGGCTGTCAGAATCATCGACGTCCTTCACGAGATCTGACGTCCCCGGGCGGTGTCCCCCGCATGACCTGGACGGCCGCGCAGACCACGGCGGTGATCGCCCCGGTCATCGCGATCCTCGGCGCCGCGCTCACCGCGCTGCTGACCTACGCGCTGAACCGGCGGGCCGCGCGCCGCGAACGCCGCGCCCTGGCCTTCGGTGAGGCATTGAGCGTCATCGAGGACTATGCGGAGATGCCATACCGCATCCGGCGCCGGCCGGGCACCCTGGAGGGGCGCCAGCAGCTCACCGAGGAGGTGAGCCGGATCTATTCGCGGCTGGCGTTCCACCAGGCGCTGCTCGACATCGAGGCGCCCACCGTCGCGGTCGCGTACCGGCTACTTGCCGACGAGGCGAAGGCCGAGGTCGGCGACCAGATGAAGGCGGCCTGGCAGAAACCGCTGCGCACCACGGACGCGGAGATGAACCTGGAGAAGCACTACGACCGCAGACGGGTCGACCGCGCCCGGGACCACTGTGTGGCGACCATGCGCGCGGCGCTCGGCCAGGGCCGGTTCCCGGCGGCGCCGAAGCGGCTGCCCGGCCAGCCGCCGGCCTGGGCCGGCGATTCCGGAGGAGCGGCCGGGAAACCGGTGCCCCCGCCGCGCGTCGGCGACTGAGGGCCGGAGCGAACTGCGGGCACACCGGCCCCGGCGGCTGCCGCTTCTATGATCACCGGATGTTCGAGCGCTTCCGCAAGCCGTTCACCCCGGACACCGACTACGCGCAGGCGGACCTGCAGCTTCGCGGCGCCCGTGACCGGGCGACGGCCGGCGACTGGACCGCGGCCCCGCACCTGCTGCACGCGACCGGCCGCGACTGGGAGCTGCGCAGCCGGCGGCTCGCGGTGCTCGGCATCGCCGCCGGGCACGCCCCGCACTGGGTGCACGCCTGGGAGGCCGCGATGCCCGGCGACCCGACCGTCGCCATCCTGCGCGCCGACGGGCTGAACGAGCTGGCCGGCCAGGCCCGGGGCGGCGCGTCGGCGCGCAACACCGGCCCGGAACAGTTCCGCGAGTTCCACCGGTTGTCCGCGCTCGCCGCCGCGGCCGGTCAGCGGGCGGCCGAGCTGAACCCGGAGGACCCGTACCCCTGGGTGATCCGGATGGGCGCGATGCTGGCCCACGGGCACGAGCACCAGGACGATTTCCGGGCCGCGCTGGGCGAGGCGGTCGCCCGCGACCCGTACCACTTCGAGGCGCACCTGACGGCTGTCACGTTCCTCTGCCAGAAGTGGTACGGCTCGCACGAGCAGATGTTCGCCGCGGCCCGCGGTCCGGCGGCCGCCGCACCCGCCGGCGCGTCTGTCGTCATGCTGCCGCTGCTGGCCCATTTCGAGTACGCGCTGCGCGAGTTCGGCTTCGAGACCCGCGCCGAGTCGCTGGCCGCGAAGATGGAGTACTTCCACCGCCCCGAGGTCATCCAGGAGATCTCCTGGTGCGCCGCCAAATGGCGGGCGGCCGGCGAGCCCCGCCTGATCGCCCGCGGGGTGACGCTGCGCCACTGGCTCGCGCTGGCCAACTATCTGGCCGGCCACGACCGTGCCGGGACCAGGACGCTGCTCGCCCACGTCGGGTCGTACCTGGGCAGCACCGCCGCGTACGGCTATTTCTGGATGCGGCAGGCGGAAGGCTTCCAGGCCGTCTCGACATGGGTGCGCTGAGCGGCTGAGGCGGCAACAACCGACCGGATCCGGCGGGCGCCGCCGCGCGCATCGGCCGGCGGCCGTCTCCGGCCGGCCAGGCATCTTGCCGACAAGCTCGGCGTGCCGGATCGAGCGGATCTCCCGCGTCGACGGATGGAGTGCGCGTGGTGCTCGCCCGGCGCGCGGATCCGGGCTGTGGAATCCGGCGGTGCGGGCGCGGTGAGGCTCGTCCGGACGAGCGATTCGCCGCGGGCGGCCCGCGCCGGGTGCCGCCGGTGCTCTCGATCGGCGCCGCATCGCCTCCGAACATGCCGGGGACGGTATCGGGCTGGGGCGAGCCGAGGCCGTAGACTCTGCGGCACGCGTCTCCGTAGCCTACAAAACCTGTGGGCTTTGTGGTTTGCTTGGCCCAGCGTCGACCTGCGGGAGAATGAGATGTCGAGCCTCGTCGAAGTGGTGGTGCCCGCCAGTCGGGACGCCCTGAGCGACCGGACCGTGGCGATCGTCGGAGGGGGCGCGACAGGCGCGTTGCTGGCGCGGGCGCTGATCCGCCGTACCGACCGCGACGTCGTGCTGATCGCGCCGGACCTCTCGCCCGGCCGGGGTGTCGCCTACGGCGCGGCCCAGCCGTGGCACATCCTCAACGCGCGGGCCGGCTCGATGAGCATCTGCCCCGACGACCCGATGCACCTGGTCCGCTGGGCGCGCGCGCACGGGTACGACGTCGAGGGCACCGACTTCCTGCCCCGCGCCGTCTACGGGGACTACCTCGCCGACCAATTCGCCGAGACCGTCGCCACGTCGACCGGCCGGCTGCGGCACCACGTCGCGACGGCCACCGCGCTGCACACCGGACCGGACGGCTACGTCGTGCTCACCGACGCCGGGCCGGTCCACGCCGGGCACGTGGTCCTCGCCGTCGGCAACCCGGAGCAGCAGCGCCTGCCCGGCATCAGCGACGCGGCCTACGCCAGCCCGTACCTGGTCACCGACCCGTGGTCGGAGCACCCGGCGCCGCCGGCCGGCGAGCCGGTGCTGCTGCTCGGCACCGGCCTGACCGCGGTGGACGTCGCGCTGAGCCTGACCGAAGCCGGTCATCGCGGGCCGATCGAGGCGCTCTCCCGCCGTGGGTTGCCGCCGCTGGCCCACCCGCAGCTGCCGCCCTCGTCGGCGCACCCCGACTTGATCCTGGACGGCGGGCTCACGCTGCGCCGGCTGCTGCGCCGGGTACGGGGCGCGATCGCGGCCGGCGCCGACTGGGTCGCGGTCGTCGACACGCTGCGGCACCAGGCCGACCGGCTCTGGGCCGACCTCGGCGACTGCGACCGGCAGCGTTTCCTGCGGCACGTGGTGCGCTTCTGGGACGTGCACCGGCACCGGATGGCGCCGCCGATCGCGGCCCGCATCGAGGCGCTGCGCGCCCAGGGCACGCTGAGCTTCTCCGCGGGGCGGCTGCGGTCGATCGCCCCGGATCCGCGCGGCGGGTTCGAGGTCGGGGTCGAGGGCCGCGAGCCGCGCCACTACGGTGCGGTGATCTGCTGTACCGGGCCGGGCGCGCTGCCCGGCTCCGCCGACCCGTTCCTGGCCGGCCTGTTCCGCGACGGCACGGTCCGGCCCGGGCCGTACGGCTTGGGCGTGGACACCGACGCGGACGGCCGGATCCGGCCCGGCTTGTGGCTGGCCGGGCCGCTGCGCCGCGGGCACTCCTGGGAGACCACAGCGGTCCCGGAGATCCGCGCACAGGTCGACCGTCTGGTGGCCGCGCTGCACGTCCCCGCCGGCGGCCGCTGATCAGACGGTGGTGTGCGCGGCGGACGCGGCGTCCCGGGGGCGCGCCGGCCTCCAGCCCGAGCCGCGCGGCCGGCAGGACCAGGGCGGCGGGGTGCGAGGGTTCGTTGGCAGGCCAGCCCCGGGCGGGCGAAGCGAGCTGGCCGCCCGGGGTTCTCTCGGGGTGACCCGGCCGCGGTGGACGGGCCGGCGGTGCGCGGATGGGTCAGCGGAAGCCGGCCAGGGCCGTCGCCAGCAGCAGGCGCAGCTCACCGATGTGCAGCAGCTTCGCGGCCGCGAGGTAGGCGAGCGCCCCGACACCGGCCGCCGCCGCGACGGTGAGCAACGGCATCGCGGAACCGGTCAGGACGGTCGCGCCGCCCGCGACGACAGCGCCGGCCGAGGCCGCGAGGAAGACCCGGACGTGGGTACGCATCAGCCGCCGCCCGTCGATCCACCCGAACCGGCGCCGCAGTACCAGCACCGTCACCGCCAGGCCGAGCGTGTACGCGACGGCGTACGCGACAGGCACCCCGACCACGATGGACGCCGGCGGCAGCAGGCGACCGGCCACCACGCACCCGACGATCCCGGTCACCGCGACGCCCGCGGTGATCAGCGCGGGCGTGCGGGTGTCCTGCGTCGCGTAGAACCCGCGCTGCAGGATCGAGTAGGCGCTGAACGGCACCAGCGCCAGGCCGAACGCGGCCAGCACCGTGCCCAGCAGGCGGACCGTCGCCGGCGCGCTGCTGCCGTGGTCGAACAGGACCGCCGCGATCGGGCGCCCGAGCAGTAGCAACGCCACCGCGATCGGGGCCATCACGGCCACCGCGACGCGGACCGCCAGCGACAGGTCGCGGACGATCCGGTCGTGGTCGCGGCGCGCGGCGCTGCGGCTCAGGCGGGGCAGCATGGTGGTCATCACGGTCAGCGCGATCACCGCGAACGGCACCTGGAAGACCGCGAGGGCGTTCTGGTACGCCGTGACGCCGCCCGGGCCGCTCAGCGACGCCACCCGGGTCGCGGCCAGCAGGAACGCCTGCGCGCCGAGCACCGACAGCAGCACCCAGCCGGCCAGCCCGGCGATGCGGCGGATCGCGATGCCGCGCGGGTCGAGGTGCAGCCGGATCGGGAAACCGGACCGCGACAGCGCCGCCACGACCAAGGCCATCTGCGCGAACACGCCGGCGGTGGTGCCGATCGCGAGCAGCGTGAAGCTGCGCGACGACACGTACAGCAGCCCGACCGCGATCACCACCAGGCTGTTGCACAGTGGAGCCCACGCCGCCACCGCGAACCGGCCGCGGATGTTGAGCACGGCGCCCGCGGTCGCGCTGACCCCGTAGAACAGGATCTGCGGGAGGAAGTACCGGCTGAAGACCACCGCCAGCTCGTGTTGCCCGGCGGTGAAACCGGGCGCGACCAGGCCCACCAGCAGCGGCGCCAGCGCCATGGCGAGCAGGGTGATCGCGCTCAGCCCGTACACCATCAGGGAGAGCAGTCGCTGGGTGTACAGAACACCATGGTCCGGATCGGTCAGCGCCGCCCGCGCGAGCAGCGGGACCACGACGCTGGCCATGGCCCCGCCGACGAGCAGTTCGTAGACCGCGTTGGGCAGCGTGTTCGCTACGTTGTAGGCGTCCAGCAGGCGGGTGCCGAGCCCGAGCGCGGCGGTCAGCACCAGCACCCGCAGGAACCCGGCGACCCGCGAGGCGAGCGTGGCCAGGGCCATCCGCGCCATCAGCGTCCCCTTCCGCGATAGGCCCGCATCTTCGTCCGGCTGCCGCAGATGCTCATCGTGCACCACCGGCTCCGCCCGCCCGGGCTGCGGTCGTAGTAGACCCAGCGGCAGGAGTGCGCGGCGCAGGCCTTCAGCCTGCTCCAACTGCCGTCCAGCAGGGCGGTGGCGATGGCCGCGGCGACGCTCGCGGTGAGTGCTTCGACGCCACGATCGAGTGGTACGGGCGCGAGCCGCGCCCCGCCGTCCTCCCCGACCTGGACCAGCAGCGGCCCGCGCCGCAGGAATTTCCGCAAGCTCTCCAGCGACGCGGCGGGCATCGGTTCCCCGGTGTGCGCGTGGCACGCGTCCCGCAGCGCTTCCCGCAGCTCGCGGCAGTCGAGCACGTCGCGGTCGGTCACCTCGCCGGCGGTGATCCCGTGCCGGGCGCAGAACGCCACCAGCTGGGCGGGCGTGCTGAGCTGATCACTTCCGGCCTCGATGTCGACCGTGTTGGCCAGGTCCTGCACCACGGCGAGGTGGGCCGGGGCGGGCGTCCGGTCTCCTGGCTGTCGCATTCGCCAACCCTACCGCAGACTGTTACCACCAAGGAGGTACGTAGTGGTAACGCTGATTCGCCGTGACCGGGACTTCGCGACGTTCTGGGCCGGTCACACCATCTCGGTCTTCGGCTCGCAGGTCACCGCGGTCGCCCTGCCCCTGGTCGCGGTGTTGACCCGGCACGCCGGCCCGGGCGCGGTCGTCGCCATCGGCACCGCGTCCTACCCGCCGAACCTGTTCGTCCCACTGGTCGCCGGCCAGTGGCTGGAGAACCGGCGCCGGCGGCGGGTGATGGTGGTCATGGACGTGATCCGGGCGGTGCTCCTCGCGGTGGTGCCGGTGGCGTGGCTGCTGGATGCTTTCGCGTCGGCGCTCGTCCTCTTCACCGGACTGCCCCTGCTGATCGCGATCCTTCCCGGACGTGGAGTCGCGCTGGCTGTGGAGCTGGCCGCTGTGCGACTGCTGGCCGGTTCCGGTCTCGGCATCGCCAACGTGCTGTCGCTGACGCTGCGCCAGACCGGCGCGCAACGGGGCCACGGTCGGGTACGCGGAATGCCGGACGAGCCGAAGGAGCCGCAATAAAGTGGCGAAATGACTAAAAACGGAATTACTGTACGCACGCTGATTGCCCTGTCCACGCTCGTCGTGCCGTCGCTGGTGGGGCCGGCCTCGCCCGCCTCCGCCGACGTCTCCGAGCGGTCTCCGGCCGCCGAGCGGTCGCGGGCCGTGGACCAGTCGCGGGCCTCGGAGCGGACGCGTGCCGTCGAGCGATCACGGGCCGATCAGCGACCACGGGCCGTGGAGGGGTCGGCGGATGTCGACCAGTCGCGGGACAGCGTTCTGGTGACCGGGACCGGCGAGGTGTCCGGCACGCCCGACACGCTCGTCGCCAATGTCGCGGTGGAGGCTGCCGCGTCCACCGTGGCCGAGGCGTTGAACCAGGCCGGCACGGCGGTCGGCCGGATGCGGGACGCGCTCGTGCGGGGCGGGGTGGCCGGCGCCGATCTGCAGACGTCCGACGTCAGCGTCTCGTCCAGGAAGGACAACGACAACCGGATCACCGGCTACACCGTGACCCAGGGACTGACCGCGAAGATCCGGAACATTCCGCGGGCCGGGGCGGTGCTGTCCGCGGCCGTCGCGGCGGGTGGGGACGCGGCCCGGCTGAACGGTGTGTCGCTCGCCATCGAGGACGACTCCGCGCTGCTCGCCGAGGCGCGCCGCAAGGCGTTCGCCGACGCCCGGGGGAAGGCCGAGCTGTACGCCCGGGCCGCGGGCCGGTCGCTCGGGCCGGTCATCCGGGTGAGCGAGGTGGCTCCGGATGACGCGGAGCCGATCGCGCTCAGGGGCGGCATGGCGGCCGGGGACACCACTGTTCCGATCGAGCCGGGACGCCAGCAGCTGTCGGCGACCGTGACCGTGGAATGGGCTCTGGGCGGGCGAGCGGCTGACCGGCGCGGGTGACCTCGGGTTTCAGGCGGGGGTGAACAGCAGCGAGACGTTCTGGCCGCCGAAGCCGAAGGAATTGCAGATGGCGGCTCGGATGCGCTGCTGGCGGGGCCGGCCGGCGACCACGTCCAGATCGACCTCCGGGGCCTTCTTCTCCAGATTCAGCGTGGGCGGGATGACGCCGTCGCGGAGGGAGAGCAGCGTGACGATGCCCTCGACCGCGCCGGCCGCGCCGACCAGGTGGCCGAAACTGGACTTCGGGGCGGTCAGGACCACGTGCTCGCCGAGCGCCGAGCGGATGGCCGCGGCCTCGCCGACGTCACCCACCACGGTGGACGTGGCGTGGCAGTTGACGTGATCGATGTCGGCGGGGGTGAGGCCGGCGCTGCGCAGGGCGGCCTGGATGGCCCGGATCTGGCCGGCGCCGGTGGGGTCCGGTCCGGTGATGTGGTGGGCGTCGGCGGTGACGCCGTAACCGGCCAGGCGGCCCAGGACGCGGGCGCCCCGGGCGGCGGCGAAGCCGGCCCGTTCCAGGACGACCACGCCGGCGCCCTCGCCCAGGACGAAACCGTCGCGGTCGGCGTCGAACGGGCGGGAGGCCCGGGCCGGGTCGTCGTTGCGCCTGGAGAGCGTGCGGGCCTGGGCGAAACCGGCGATCGGGAGCGGCGCTATGCAGGCCTCGGTGCCGCCGGCCAGGACCACGTCCGCCTCGCCGGCCCGGATCAGGCGCGCGCCCAGGGCCAGCGCCTCGGCTCCGGACGCGCACGCCGAGACCGTGGCGTAGGCGCCGGCCCTGGCGCCGAACTCGATGCTGACCCAACCGGCCGGGCCGTTCGGCATCATCATCGGCACCACCAGCGGGGAGACCTTCGACGGGCCCTTCTCCTCGATGACGTCGTCCTGGCCGAGGATGGTGGTGATGCCGCCGATCCCGCTGCCGATCACCGCGGCCAGGCGAGCGCCGTCGACCTCCGGCTTGCCGGCGTCGGCCCAGGCCTGCTGGGCGGCGACCAGGGCGGCCTGCTCGCAGCGGTCCAGCCGGCGGGCCTGCACCCGGGGGAGCACGGAGTCCGGCTCGACAGCCATCGGCGCGCCGATCAGCGTGGGCAGCTGTTCCCAGTGCGCGTAGTGCTTGACCCGGTCGTCGATCCGGCGCACGCCGGATCGGCCCGCGAGCATGTTCGCCCAGTGCGAGTCCACGTCCCCGCCCAGCGGAGTGGTGGCACCCAGCCCGGTGACGACGACCTCGGTGGCGCTCATCCGGTTCCCCCTGTCGGCTGTGGCCTCCCTGTAGTGGAACGCATGTAAATCCGTCATGTCCATGGCGGTGTGCCGGGAAACCCTGGTCGTGGTGGGGTTGCTGGTGATTTGAGCAGCTCAGGAATACTGGGTCCGGCGTCCGGGCGGTCCGGGCGGGTGGGGAGCGGGCTGATGACGCAGGCGGCGGAGCCGAACGACGGTACCGGGCGGGAGACGCCGGCGCCGCCGGAGAGCGGCAGTCGCCCGGCGACCGGATCGGCGCGGGTGCCCGTGCCCAGGCCGGCGGAGAGCGCGGTCCAGCACAGCCCGCCGCAGCCGCCGGTCCGGCCGGGCCGGGCCACGGTGCCCGTGCCGAACCAACCACCCTTCCCGAACCACCCACCCATCCCGCACCAACCGCCCTTCCCGCAGCAGCCGGCCGTGCCGCACCAGCCGCAGGCGCCGGGCCCGACCACGTATCAGAGCGGCGGCGGCACCGCGCCGCAGACGCCGCGGAAAAGCCGCAGGCTGGCCGCCGTCCTGGTCGCCGTCTTCCTGCTGGTCGCGCTGCTCGGCGGCGGCGCGGCCGTGCAGCTCACCCGCGACCTGCCGGCTGCGACGCTGACCACCGGCGTCGCCGGCACCCTGAAGATCCCCGGCAGCCTGCCCGAGATGCCCTGGCCGGCGCGGGGCTCCGCGGAGCTGATGGTCGAGGGCCTGGGCCGGATCGGTGGCTCCGGGGGCGCGAGGACCGAGCCGATCGGCAGCGTCGCCAAGGTGATGACCGCCTACGTGATCCTCAAGAACCACCCGCTCGAAGGCGACGACGAGGGGCCCGGCCTCACCGTGACCGCCGCGGACGTGGCCGACTACAACTCGCGGATCCCGAGCGGGCAGTCGCTGGTCCGGGTGGAGCAGGGGGAGAAGCTGACCGAGCGGGACGCCCTCGAGGCGCTGATGCTGCCGTCCGCGAACAACATCGCCCACCAGCTCGCCGTCTGGGACGCCGGTGACCTGGACGGCTTCCTGGAGAAGATGAACGCGGCCGCCGACGAGCTGCAGATGACCGACACCGAGTACACCGACCCGAGCGGCTTCCTGCCCAGCACCACCAGCACCGCCGCGGACCAGGTCAAGCTGGCGCGGGCGGTGCTGGAGTTCGAGGTGTTCGCGGACATCGTGGAGCTGCGCACGGCGCAGATCCCGGTGGTCGGCACGATCCAGAACTACAACGCGCTGCTCGGCGTGGACGGCGTCTTCGGGATCAAGACCGGTTCGACCGACCAGGCCGGTGGCAACCTGGTTTTCGCGTCCCGGCTCAAGGTGGGCTCGCGCGAGCTGGTGATCGTCGGCGCGGTCTTCAACCAGCCCGGCGCGAACACCCCGGAGCAGCTGGCCGCGGTCAACAAGGAGGTCCGCAAGCTGCTCGCCGCGGTCCGCAGGACCGTCAAGGAGTACCAGCTGCTCGCCGCGAAGCCGGTGGGCCGGGTGGAGACCGCCTGGGGCGCGTCGACCACTGTCACCCCGGCGAGCCCGCTCAAGGTGGTCGGCTGGCCCGGCCTGTCGGTCAAGGTCGAGACCACCACCGCCGGCCCGGGCGCGCGGGTCGGCGCCGGGCAGGTGGTGGGCGAGGTTCAGGCTTCGGGGGTACGGGTTCCGCTGCGCACCGACGGGGCGACCGGCGAACCGTCGTTGTGGTGGAGGCTGACCCGCACGTCCTGACGGGTGCGCTGGGTCAGCACCACGCAGGCCAGTACGACGACGGCCGCCCCGATCGACGCGGGCGTCACCGGCTCGCCCAGCAGCAGCGCCGACCAGAGCAGGGTCAGCACGGGCTGGGCGAGCTGGATCTGCCCGACCTTGGCGATGCCGCCCCTGGCCAGGCCGGCGTACCAGGCGAAGAACCCGAGGAACATCGACACCAGGGTCAGGTAGCCGAACGCGGCCCAGCCGCCCGCGTCGCCGGCCTGCGGGTGCCGGACGGCCGCGACCAGCGTGACCGGCAGCGTCACGGGCAGCGCCGCCAGCAGCGCCCAGCAGATCGTCCGGGCTCCGCCGAGCTCCCGCGCGAGCATGCCGCCCTCGGCGTAGCCCAGGCCGCACAGCACCACCGCGGCCAGCAGATACAGGTCGGCCGCGGCCAGCGCGCCGCGCACCGCGCCCGTGGTGCTCAGGAAGAGCAGCACGGCGATCAGTCCGCCGCCACCGGCCAGCCAGAACGCCAGGGGCGGCCGCTCGTGCGCGCGGAGCGCGGCGAAGACCGCTGTCATCGCCGGCAGGACGGTGATCACCACGGCGCCGTGGGCGGAGGTCTGGCTGGTCAGGGCCAGCGACGTGAACAGCGGGAAGCCGACGACCACGCCGAGCGCGACCACCGGCAGCCGGCGCCACTGCTGCCGGGTGGGGCGGGGCGCGCGCACCACCCGCAGGTAGACGACGGCGAGCACGGCCGCCCCGACAGCCCGGCCGAAGGCCACGAACCACGGGTCGAGGTCGTGCACGGCGACCCGGGTGGCCGGCAACGACATGCTGAACGCGAGCACGCCGAGCGCGCCGAGGGCCAGGCCGGCCGTTACCGTGCCGCGCTCGGTAACGTTACTCTTGTCTCTCATGAACGACGGTAACGCAGCCGCCCGTGTTATCCAAGATCTTCGGAGCCGGGCGGTGGCCGGCCCGGCCGGGACACGGCTGCCGTCGGTGCGCCAGCTGACCGCCCGGCACAGCGCGTCCCCGGTCACCGTCGCCGCGGCGATCCGGGCGCTGGCCGCGGAGGGACTGGTGGAGGCGCGGCCGGGGCGCGGGACGTTCGTGGCGCGGCAACCCGCGGCGCCGCCGCCGGGTGACCTCTCCTGGCAGACCGTGGCGCTCGGGCCGGGCCGCTTCGGCGAGACCGAGATGCAGGCGTTGCTGGCGTTGCCGCCGGCCGGGGCGATCCCGCTATCCGGTGGCTATCTCGACGCCGACCTGCAGCCGACCGGGGCGCTCGGTGCCGCGCTGGCCCGGGTGGCCCGGCAGCCGGCCGCGTGGCGGCGTGGTCCCGCCGAGGGTCGGGAGGACCTGCGCGACTGGTTCGCCCGCGAGTTGCGGACCGGGTTGCGCGCGCGGGACCTGGTGATCTGCCCGGGTGGGCAGGCCGCGCTGTCGTCCGCGTTCCGCGCGCTCGCCACGCCCGGGGACACGCTGCTCGTCGAGTCGCCCACCTATCTGGGCGCGCTGGCCGCCGCGCACGCCGGTGGGCTGCGCGTCGTCCCGGTGCCCGCCGACCGCGACGGCGTGCTGCCGGACCAGTTGGCGGCGGCGTTCGCGCGGACCGGCGCGCGGCTCTTCTACTGCCAGCCGCTGCACGCCAACCCGAGCGGCGCGAGCCTGGCGGCGCACCGGCGGGACGCGGTGATGGCCGCGGTCCGCGAACACGGCGCGTTCCTGATCGAGGACGACTACGCCCGTGACCTGGTGATCGACGGCGACGCGCCGCCGCCGCTGGCCGCCGGGGACCCCGAGGGGCACGTCGTGTACCTGCGCTCGCTGACCAAGTCGGCGGCGCCCGAGCTGCGGATCGCCGCGATCGGGGCGCGTGGGCCGGCCGGGGCGCGGCTGCGGTCGGCGCGGCTGCTCGACGACTTCTTCGTGGCCGGGCCGTTGCAGCAGGCCGCGCTGGAGTTCGTGACCGGGCCGGGATGGGGGCGGCACCTGCGTACGCTCCGATCGTCTCTGCGGGTCCGGCGGGAAGCGCTCCTCTGCGCACTACGGCGGCACCTGCCCGGCTTGGTCCCGGCGCGGATCCCCCGGGGCGGGCTGCACCTCTGGGTGCGCCTGCCGGACGGCGCCGACGACACGCGGGTGGCGGCCAGGGCTGCCGCCGAGGGCGTCATCGTGTTCCCGGGGCGCCCCTGGTTCGCCGCCGAGCCGCCCGCGCCGCACCTGCGGCTCACCTACGCGGCCGCCGCGCCGGACCAGATGGACGAGGCCGTGCGCCGCCTGGCGCGGGCCTTGCGGGACGACACGCCGTGACGCCGGCGACGTGACACACCGGGATACACCGCGCGAGCGCGCGACCTGACCCGGCCCGAGGCCGGATCAGCCGACGCCGTCCGCCACGCGGGCGAGGCCCTCCGGGTGGAGGATCACGATGCGGCGGTACGCCGTACCGATCAGGCCCCGGGAGCGCAGCTCGTGCAGCGCCTTCCCCACGGTGGCGCGGGCGATGGCGATCATCGCGGCCAGCTCCGGCTGGCTCAGCGGGACGGCGATCTCGATCCGGCCGTCCGGGTGGTGACGGCCGCACACCTCGGCGATCTCCACCAGCAGCCGGGCCAGGCGGATGTGGGCCGGGAAGGCGGCGAAGTCGCTGCGCCGGCGGTTGGCCCAGGTGAGTTTGCGGGCGATGGTCGCCATCACCAGTGTGGAGGTGTCGGGATAGCGACGCAGGAAGTCCTCGAAGAGCGGCCGGGGGATCAGGCCGACCTGGACGACACCACAGGCGGTGACGGTCGCGTTGCGCGGCGTCCGGGTCAGGGCGCCGATCTCGCCGATCAGCTCGCCGGGCATCCGGATGCCGAGCAGGGTTGCCAGGCCGTCGACCGCCGTGGTCACCTTGACGAAGCCGCTCTCCAGGAGGACCACGTGCGACCCTATGGAGCCCTCACGGAGGATCGCGCCGCCGGCCGGATAACGCCGCCGCGCGCACAGGCCGAGCAACTCGCCGGCGGCTGACGGCGTGAGACCACCCAGGAAGGTTCCGGACGCCCAGCCGGTGATGGTTCTCGGGATCCGCTCCGCCATGACACCCCCTACGGTCGCCATCCTGCACGATGATCAGGCGGCCGTCTGCCCGTAAGAGGAGGCCGATGACGACGCGGAAGAGCCCACCGGCCCCGGCGCCGGCCGGCGTCGAGGACGCCTGGCGGGCCCTGACCCTCCAGTTCGACCAGGTCAAGCACGCCGAGACGAAGGCCGCCGCGACGCTGGCGTCGAGCGGCGTCCTGGGCGGGTTGCTGTACACCCTGGTCTCCCAGCACCGGGCCGGAGGGGCGCTGTTCGCGGTGGCCGCGATCGCCACTGCGGCCGCCGTCGTCACGGCGGCGGGCGCGGCCGGCGTGGCGCTGCGCCCGCGGACGTTCCTCCGCGACGGGCACCAGAACCTGCTCTTCTACCGCACCATCGCCGGGCGGTTCGGGCACGACGCCGAGGCGTTCCACCGGGAGCTGTCGGGTCTGCTCGGTGACCGGGCCGCGCTGCTCTCCGCGCTGTCCGGGCAGATCCTGACAAACGCCAACGTGGCCGCGCGCAAGTATCACGCGGTCACCATCGCGGTGCTCACGCTCCTGGTGGGCCTCGGGCTGCTGGCGGTCACCGCCACGATCGGCGTGCTGGCCCGGTGAGACCCGCGGTGGCGGGACGGGGCCGGGTCACCCGGTGGGCAGGCCCCGCCCCGCGTGCCGGAGCACCTCGGTGAGACGGCTCTCCGCCCGGGTGGCGGCGAGGCGTCCCCGGTGCAGCAGGGACAGGTCCTCGACCGCGCAGGCCGGCGGGCGGTACGCGTTCGCCGCCGCCAGCGCCGGGTTCAGCCGGGCCCAGGCGATCAGCGCGTCGGACAGCGCCGCGGGAACCGGGTCGAGCGCCGCGCCGGGGCCGGCGACCCGCTCGGCGAAGTGCTGCCGGTGCGGCCAGAAGGACCACACCTTGGCCTCGTCGATGAGCTGCTCGACCGGGCTTGGCCGGCCGTAGCGCAGGATGATCTCGTACGAGCGGAGGCTGCCGTCGGCGATCAGCTCGCCCAGCATCCCGTGCCGGGCGTGCTGGCCGGCCACCTCGTAGAAGGTGCTGCGGCTGCCGCGCGGCCGGGCCGCGCCGACGATCACCTTCCAGGTGAGCGGGCGATCGGGGCGGGCGGCGAGCAGCTCGGCGACCGCCCGGTAGTACATGGTCCGGGTCTGCCAGTGGTTGCGCTGGGCGCACGGGTTGCCGGAGAGCCGGAGGTACCAGCCGGCGATCGTGGCCCGCGCCAGATCCTCGTTCATCGTGTGCGACATCGTCCCTCGGTTCGTCCGGATCGGCTGGGAGACGTCGAGTGTCCCCAGTGGATCTTCCGGCCGGCATCACGTGTTCTCGTATAACGCCTGTCGTGTGCCGGTCACCTGATCCAGCACCGCCCCGCAGTCGGCGGGCACGTCGTTCGCGCACCACGCGACCTGCTGATCGGGGCGGATCAACACCAGCCGGCCGGGCCAGGCCGCGGGCATCGGCACGCCGGTCACCGGCAGGTGCCGGACCGGGATCCCCCGCGCCCGGGCCGCCGAGAGCAGCGGCCACCCGTGCTGTCCGGCGGTCAGGTCGACGAGCGTGAACTGCGGGCCGAGCCGGTCGAAGAGGTGGTCGCCGCCGGCCAGCCGGAAAGCCGGCGGACGGAAACCGGGCCGTCCCGCGGTCCGCGGCGCGCCGGTCCGCGCCGGGTCCAGCTGCGGCGCCTCCTGGCCCAGCGCCTCCGCCATCACCTGCTCGTTCGCACCCGACTCGACAAGCCGCTGGAAGCGCCGCCGGGTCTGCAGCGCGCGCCGGGCCAGTTCCCGGTCCAGCAGCGCCTGCTGCCGGCGTTCGCCCTGATAGCCGGCGAGCAGCGGCTCACCGGCCCAGGCGTGCACCGCGGCGGCCAGCCGCCAGCCGAGCCCGACCGCGTCGCCGATGCAGGTGTCCACCTCGTCGACAGGCGCCTCCAGCTGGTGCGCGGCCTGCCCGGCCAGGAAGACCCGGCCCCGGCGGTAGGCGCGGGCGATCGACGGCACGCCGGTCCGCTGCGCCACGGCGACGATCTCCGGCGGGTCGCCGGGCAGACCCAGCCGGTCCCGCAGCAGTTCGGCCGGGTCGCCGACGCCGGCCTGCTCGTCCGCGGTGACCGGCAGGTGCGCGACGCACAGGTCGCCGCTGTGGCCGGTCACCAGGGTCACCTCGGTGGCGATCAGGGCGGCCGGGTTCGGCCACCGGCCGGCCAGCGCCGCGCTGCGGAAGTGGACGGTGACGTACGGGGCGGGCGGGCCGAGCTCCTCCAGGGACAGTCCGGCGCAGCGGCGTACCGTGCTGTCCGCGCCGTCGCAGCCGGCCAGGTACGCCGTCTCGATGACCACCCGTGTCCCGGCCTCGGCGTCGATCACGGTGGCCGCCACGCCGTCCCGGTCCTCCCGCACGTCGGTGAGCGTCCACCGGGTCCGCAGGTCGATCAGCGGGTGCCGGCGCAGGGCCCGGCGCAGCCGGACGGCCAGGTCCGCCCCGGAGATCAGCAGGTACGGCTCGATCGGGGCGGTGCCGTCGGCGGTGGCGGCGTACGTCCGCCGCAGCTCCTCGGCGGACGGCAGCCGCCAGGTGAGGGCCGGTGCCCGCCCGGCCGCCCGGCTCCACAGGATGTCGATCGGGCAGCTCGGGTCCACGCCGTCCGGGCGCAGCTCCCGGGCCAGGCCCAGCCTGCGCAGCAGCTCCATGCTGCGCCCGCTGATCAGCACCGGGTCGGCCGCGCGCGGCGGACCGCTCGCCCGTTCCACCACGATGCTGGCCACGCCGTGGTGGGCGAGCTCCAGCGCGGTCAGCGAGCCGGCGACACCGGCCCCGGCCAGCAGCACCGGCGTACGCAAGGCGGGTGTCGGCATGGGCGGTGTCCCCTCGGGCCGGGCGGCTGGTTACATCGCCATGCTCGGTGCCGGAGCGGGGTTCGTGTATCCCGTGTTCACGTGATTGGGCCGCTCTCCCGGGCGACCCGGGCGGCCAGCTCGGCCCGGCGGCGCAGGCCGAGCTTCGCGAAGATGTTGCGCAGATGAGCGTCCACGGTGTGCCGGGAGATGTACAGCGTCTCGGCCACCTCGATGTTGGTCTTGCCGGCGGCGACCTCGAGGGCCACCCGCCGCTCGGCCGGGGACAGCTCGGGCAGCGAGGCCGGCGCCGGCGCGGGCGGCGCCGGCCGGGCCTCGCTGTGCCCGAGCAGCGCCGCGTCCTCCAGCGCCGCGGCCAGGGCGAGCGGCCGCCCGGCGTCCCGGAACCCCGCCACGGCGCGCAGCACCTGCCCCAGATCGCCCCGGTGCACCCCGTCGGCGTGCGCGGCGGCCCCGGCCGCCGAGCGGGAGCCGGGGTTGCGCCCGGCCAGCCGCCGGGCGGCCGCGACGACAGCCGCCGCCTCGTCGGGGTGGCCGGTGTCCCGGGCGATCCGGACCAGCGCGGCCGCCGCCGCCGGATCCGAGACCAGCAGCGCCGGTCGTCCGGGCAGCCCCGCGTAGATGCCGCGGAGCAGGGTGAACGCGGCCTGGGCGGAGCCTGTCGCGTCGAGCAGCACGGCCTCCGGCCAGAGCACGTCCTCGGGCACCGCGGTCACCCCGTCGGCGTCGAGCCGGCGGATCCGGTCCAGGTGCCGCTGCGCCGCCGGGATGTCGCCGCGCACCACCGCGAGGCGCACCAGCATGCCGAGCAGCGGCATGGCGAGCGCGTGCGCGGCGTGCTGCTCGGCGACCAGCAGACCGGACTCGGCCTCCACGGCGGCCTCCTCGAGCCGGCCGGTGGCGAACAGCAGGGCGGTCCGGAAGTGGTGCCAGAGCGGCTCGGTCCAGGTGGCGCCGGTCCGGTCGGACTCGCGGCGCCCGGTCCGGATCACCTGCTCCGCCTCCTCGAACCGGTCGAGGGCGATCAGCGCGGCGCTCAGCCAGATCCGGGGATGCCGGTGTGCCGCCTCCCCGCCGAACTCGTCGACCAGCGCGGTGGCCGTCCTGGCGAAGTCCAGCGACTCGTGCAGCCGGCCGGTGGTGAAGGCGACCAGGCTGCGACCGCTGAGGCCGAACACGGCGGCGCCGTACTCACCGCCGGCCCGGCCCAGGGTGTCGGCCCGGGCGCCGGACTCGTCGGCGGCCGGCAGGTCGCCGAGGTAGCAGAGGGCGTGCGCGCGGACCGCGTGCAGGCGTGCCTGCAGCCCCGCGGGCAGCCCGGCGTACCCCAGCGCCTCGTCGGCGTAGCGGACGCACATCTCGTTCCGGCCGCCGTGCTTGCACGCCTCGGCCAGGCCGAGCAGCAGCCGGGCCTCGGTCTCCGGGGCCAGGCCCGCGCCCAGCGCCTCGCCGCCCAGCTTGCGGGCCTCCTCCAGGCGGGCCGCCGAGGCGAGCAGGCCGACCGTGTCGGCGACCAGGGCCGGCCGCTCCGGGTCGTCCGGGCCGATCGCCGCCAGCGCGCGCACCATGACGTCGGCCGCGGCGCCCGGCGCCACCCGCGCCACCATGCCGGCCATCGAGCGGACCAGGCGCACCGCGTCGGCCGCACCGGACCGGCCGCTGCGCAGCTGGTGATCGGCGACCTCCAGGGCCGGACGGCCGACGTCCTGGGTGATCGCCGCGGCCTCCCGGTGCAGCTGCTCGCGCATCGTCCGCGGCAGCAGGCTGTAGACGGCCTGCCGGACCGCGTCGTGCGCGAACGCCAGCCCGCCCGCGCCGTCCTCCACCAGGAAGTCCGTCATCGCCTCACGGACCAGCGGATACAGCTCGGCGACCGGGCGGCCGGCGAGCCGGGCGGCCTCCTCGACGCCGAACGGACGGCCGAACACCGATGCCGCCTGCAGCATCCACGCGGCCGGCTCGGACAGCGTGTCGACGACCTCCCGGACCGAGTCGACGAAGCTCGACGGCAGGTCGCCGCCGACCACCGAGCCGACCCCGTCGGTGACCACCAGCTGCCCGGTCGCCACCAGCGCCCTGAGCAGCTGCCCGGTCCGCAGCGGGTTGCCGCCGCAGGAGGCGGCCAGCGCCACCACGGTGTTGTCCACCTCGGCGCCCACCACGTCCGCGCTGAGCCGCGCGATGGTCGTCTCGTCCAGCACACCGAGCCGGATCGGCGCGGCGCCGTCCCGCGTCAGCCGCCGGATCAGCTGGTGCCCCGGCTTCTCCCGGTCCTGCGCGGAGGGCGGGCGATGGGCCAGCAGCCAGCGCACCGGGGACGACTCCAGGGCCGGGATCAGCTCCCGGACGGCCAGCGCGCTCAGCTCGTCCATCCACTGCGCGTCGTCGATGACGATCAGCAGCGGGCGTTCCCGGGCCGCCTGCTCCAGCGAGGCGCGCAGCCGCTGCAGGGTGCCGAACGGGTCAAAGCGCTCCGGCTCCCGGTGCGCGAGCCAGCCGAACGCCGCGGTCGCCGGGGTGCAGTCGCGCAGCGCGCCGGCCAGGGTCACCAGGGGCGCCGCCTGGTCCAGATGGAACGCCTCGCGGGCGGCGACGGTGAGGTCGCGCCGCGCGGCCAGCCGCACCACGTCGCGCAGCAGCCGCGACTTGCCGATTCCCGGTGGCCCGGTCAGCGTGTGCCAGCCGCCGGCGCCGGCCGCGGTGTCGTCCAGGATCCGGGTGAGCAGCTCGACCTCGGTCTCCCGGCCGAGCAGACGCCAGCTCATGCCGCCCCCGTCAGATGAATCCCCGTGACGGCCTTGTCGCAGTACGTCTGCATATCTATCACAGGCGATCGGTACCCGCAGCTACCCGTTCCAGTGGGTACGGCGTGACCAGGCTCTTCCGCCCGGCTACCCACTCGTGCGGTGGGCCGGCCACCGTGGACGCCCCTAACGTCGCCGGGGAACGACGAACAAGGAGGTGTGGCGATGTACCGGAACGACTCCTTCGGACGGCGGCTGCGCCTGGGGCACCTCGGCCGCCGCGGCGGTTCCGGGCTGCTCCTGGTGCCGCTCGACCACGCGGTGGGCGCCGGCCCGCTGGGCGCCGCGGCCGATCTGGACGCCCTGGTCGCCCAGCTGGCCGAGCACGGCGCCGACGGTGTGGTGCTGCACAAGGGAGCGGCCCGCCGGATCCGCCCGGCCCGCTTCCGTGACCTGTCGCTGATCGTCCAGCTCACCGGGAGCACCGCGCTGGCCGCCGACCCGGACGCGAAGTATCCGGTGGCGAGCGTCGAGGAGGCGCTGCGCCTGGGCGCCCACGCGGTCAGCGTGCACGTGAACGCCGCCTCGCGGACCGAGGCGGCCCAGATCGAGCATCTGGCCGAGGTGGCCGAGCAGTGCGACAGGTGGTCGCTGCCGCTGCTGGCGATGATGTACGTGCGCGGCCCCGCGATCCGGGACGGCCGGGCGCCGCAGCTGGTGGCGCACGCCGTCGCGGTCGCCGCGGAGATCGGCGCCGACCTGGTGAAGACGGCCCTGCCGGACGACCCGGCGGCGGCCGCCCGGGTGATCGCGGGCGCCGGGGTGCCGGTGCTCGCCGCCGGCGGCGCCCCGGACCCGGGCCCGGACGCGGTGCTGAGCCGGATGGCGGATGCGATGCGGGCCGGCGCGGCCGGGGTCGCGGCCGGCCGCCTGGTGTTCACGGCCGGCGACCCGGCCGCCGTGGTGCGCCGCCTCGCCGCCGTGGTGCACGACCGCGCTCCGGTGGCCGTCCGATGAGCGCCGCGATGCGCGAGCGGGCCTGCTGGCTGGACCTGCGCCAGGCCGGCCGGTGGCGGCGGGAGGTCGTCGAGGAGGCCGTGCACCTGCGGTTCGAGGCGATCGTGGCGGACGACCCGGCGGACCTGGCCGGGTTGCCCCCGACCGTGTCGCGGGTGCTCGCCGTGACCGGCGGCGAACTGCCCGGCGATGTCGGCGACGCCGACCTGGTGCTGGTCGACCCGATCCGGCACGGGGATCCGCAGCGCCTGGCCGCGGCCCGTCCGGGCGTACGGTTCGCCAGCCGGGTCGAGGTGACCGACGCGGACACCCTGGACCTGGCGTGCCAGCGGGTCCGCCGGGACGAGCTGACGGTGCTGCGGTTCCGCGATCCGACGCACATCCCACTGGAGATCGTGCTGGCCGCCGCGGACGGCGCCCCGGGCCGCATCGTCACCGAGGTGGACACGGTGGTGGAGGCCTCGGTGCACCTGACCGTGCTGGAACGCGGGCCGGACGGGATCCTGCTGCGTCCGGGCGGGCCGGGGGACGCCACCAAGCTCGCCGAGGTGACCCGGCCCGGCTCGCCGGACCTGGACCTGGTCACGCTCACCGTCACCGGGATCCGGCACTGCGGCTCCGGGGAACGGGCCTGCGTGGACACCTGCTCCTACCTGGGGCAGGACGAGGGGATCCTGGTCGGGTCGCGTTCGCGGGGGCTGGTGCTCTGCGTGAGCGAGACGCATCCGCTGCCCTACATGCCGATGCGGCCGTTCCGGGTCAACGCCGGGGCGATCATGTCGTACACGCTGGCCGGGCACGAGCGCACGCGTTACCTGTGCGAGCTGCGGGCGGGCGCCACCGTGCTGGCGGTGCGGGCGGACGGGCGCACCCGACCGGTGACGGTGGGGCGCGTCAAGATCGAGACCAGGCCGCTGCTCGCCGTCGACGCCGTCGCGCCCGGCGGCGAGCGGGTCAACCTGATCGTGCAGGACGACTGGCACGTACGGGTGCTCGGGCCGGGCGCGGTGGTGCACAACTCCACGGAGCTCAAGCCGGGCGACGAGATCCTCGGCCACCTGCCCGGCCGGGAGCGCCACGTCGGCTATCCCATCGACGAACTGTGTCACGAGCTGTGACCGGGCTGGGGGACTGGACGGACTTCGCCGGGTTGGCGAAGGTGCAGGACGCGCTGTTGCCGGACACCCTGGCGGCGGCCGCCGCGTCACCGTTCTACCGGGAGCGCCGGGACGGGGTGCCGGCCGGCCGGGCCGAACTCGAGGACTATCCACTGACCAGCAAGGAGGATCTGCGCGACGCGTATCCGTTCGGGATGCTCGCGGTGGACCGGTCGCGGCTGGCCACCTATCACGAGTCCAGCGGCAGCACCGGGACGCCGACCGCGTCGTACTACACCGCCGACGATTGGGCGGATCTGATCGACCGGTACGCCCGGACCCACGTCGGGATCCGGCCGTCCGACACGTTCCTGGTGCGTACGCCGTACGCGCTGATGCTCACCGGACACGTCGCGCACGCGGCCGCCCGGGCCTGTGGCGCGACAGTGGTCCCGGCCGACAACCGGTCGCTGGCCACGCCGTACGCCAAGGTCGTGCGCCTGCTGCATGATCTCGGCGTCACGCTGACCTGGTCGCTGCCGACCGACGCCCTGCTCTGGGCCGCCGCGGCGGAGCGGCTGGGCCTACGGCCCGGTCACGACTTCCCGGCGCTGCGCGCGCTGCTGGTCGCGGGCGAGCCGCTGAGTCCGGCCCGGCGCGACCGGCTCGCCCGGCTGTGGCAGGCGCCGGTGGTCCAGGAGTACGGATCCAGCGAGACCGGCGGCCTGGCCGGCGAGTGCCCGCAGGGAAACCTGCACCTGTGGGCCGACCGGGCGATCTTCGAGGTGTACGACCCGGCCACCGGGCGCCTCAGCGCGCAGGGCGCCGGCGAGCTGGTGGTCACCCCGCTCTGCCGGCAGGCCATGCCGCTGCTGCGCTACCACATCGGCGACCGGGTGGAGGTGACCCGGCCGGACTGCCCGTGCGGCTGGGTGCTGCCGGTCGTCCGGGTGCTGGGCCGCTTCCAGGACGGCGCGGGCCTGACCCAGGTGGGCCTGGAGGAGGTGGTGTTCCGCCTGCCGGCCGAGTACGGGGTGCTGTTCTGGCGCGCCCGGCACACCCGGCACGGGCTGGCCGTGCAGATCGAGGTGCCGCCCCGCCACCGCCACGCCGCGACCGCCGAGCTCACCGCCGCCATCGGCGCGGCCTTCGGCGTCGACGTCCACGTCGAGCCGTTGCCGCCCGGCGCGCTGGTGCCGGTCCGGGTGCTCACCGCGATGCCGGAGGTGATGAAGCCGCGGGGGCTGTTCGCCGCGGACGAGGACTGGGACCGCGCGCTGCGCTACTACTGAGAGGAGGCGCCCGTGCGGATCGCCATCGTCGGCGCGGGAATCGGCGGCCTGACCGCCGCCGCGGCGCTCACCCGCCGCGGCATCGACTGTGTGGTCTTCGAGGGGCGCCGGTCCCCCGAGGCCGAGGAGACCGGGATCCAGGTCCCGCCCAACGCGGCCGGCGAGCTGATCGGTCTCGGGGTGCCGCTGCGTCACCGGGTGTCCCACCGGGAGCTGCGCCGCTGGGCGGACGGCGCGGTGCTCGGCCGCACCGATCTGACCCGGTACGCGACCGGATACTTCACCCTGCCGAGGAGCGCGCTGACCGCAGCGCTGCGGCGGACGGTCCCGGTGCGCTTCGGCCGCCGCTGCGTGGCCGTCCGCGACGAGCCGGCCGGCGTGGTCCTCGCCTTCGGCGACGGCTCGGCGGACCGCTTCGACGCCGTGGTCGGCGCGGACGGCCTGCACTCGGTGCTCCGGGACGCGGTGGCCCCGGCGGCCCCGCGCCACAGCGGCCTGGTGGCGCGCCGGGCCGTGCTGCCGCGGTCCGCCCCGGACCGGGTGACCGTGTGGCTCGGGCCGGGCCGGCACTGCGTCACCTACCCGATCGCTCCCGGCCGGCTGAACCTGGTGGTGGTCACCCCGGAGGGCCCGATGCCGTCCTTCGACGGCTGGGACCCGGCCGTCCGGGAGCTGATCCGGGCGGCCGGGCCGATGCGGCAGTGGCCCCTGCGCGACCTGCCGCCGTTGCCGTCCTGGCACCGCGGCCGGATGGTGCTGCTCGGTGACGCGGCCCATCCGATCCTGCCGTTCCTCGCCCAGGGCGCGGCCCAGGCGGTCGAGGACGCCGTGACGCTGGCCCGGTGCGCCGACCACCCGGATCCGTTCGCCCGTTTCGAGGCGCTGCGCCGGCACCGGGTCGGGCGGGTCTACCGGATGTCCCGGGCCGGTCTGCGGGTGCACCACCTGCCCGACGGCCCGGAGCAGCGGATCCGGGACCACGCGCTGGCGGCGGCCCCGGCGGGCGGGCACGACTGGCTCTACGGCTCACCGCGCGCTCGCCTCCCGGCGCCGTAGTAGCGACACCAGCTCCACCCGGGACGTCAGGTCCAGCTTCCGGAAGATCTGCCGCAGGTGGTAGTTGACGGTGTGCGGCGACCGGCCGACCCGCTCGGCGATCTGCCGGTTGGTCAGCGCCAGCCCGACCAGCTCGGCGATCTGCAGTTCCCGCTCGCTGAGCAGGCTCCAGTCGGCGTCCCGGGCGACCTCCCGCCGAGGGGGCCGCCGGGTCGCCGGCCGCGGCCGCTCCCCGCGCAGGGCGGCCACCACCGCGCACGGCATGGAGGCCTCGACCACCGGGCGCACCAGGTCGTGGCTGAACCGCAGCGCGCCCCCGGAGGCGACCAGCAGGCCCGCGTCGAACGCCTCCTCGATCGCCGGCAGCAGGCCGGCCACGGTGCTGCCGAGCAGGCTGCCCAGCCGCGCGGGCGGGAACGGCGAGGGCAGCGCGATGGCGGCCTGCACCAGGTGGCGCCCGGCCGGGCTGAGCCCGGCGAGCCGCCCGGCCAGCCGGGCCCGGGTCCGTTCCGGCAGCCGGAACGGCATCGGCGTGGCGACCCCGTCCTCGATTCGGAGCAGGCCCTCCGCGCGCAGGGCGGCGATCAGCCGTACGACCGCCCCGGGGCGGCCCGTCGCCACCCGGCTCAGGTCGAGCAGCCGCGGCCCCGGCCGTACCCCCGGAATCATGGTCGTGATCAGCCCGCGGACCTCGCCCGGCGCGAGCGGCCCGAGCCGGATCCGGTGCGCCTCGGCCGCGATGCCGGCCTCACCCGTCGTGACGACCAGCACCCCCGCCTGCGCGACCAGCTCTCCGGGCGCGTGCGGATCGACCGGCCCCGGCCGTCCGCGGACCAGCACCACCCGATCCGGGCGGGCGCCCACGCCCACGCCCAGGTCGCGGCCCACGGCGGCGAACTCCCGCAGCAGCCGCGCGCGCCCGCTGTCCGGCGGCCCGCCGACCAGGAGCACGGCCGGCCGGTCCGGCGTCACGCGGTCCAGCAGCGCGCGGAAACCGCGCATCTCGCGATCGCGCCCGGTCAAGGGAAGTGACTGTTCCATCGGTCCTCCTCCGCAGGTGGATCCGATGGTGCGGGCGGCGCCCCGGCCGGACCCGCCAGAAGTAGCGCATCCGCGGGCCCGGAGAGTCGGGGATCCAACAGCGGATCCCCCGTCGAAGGCCGGTTCCAGCTGTTCGACGGCCGGCGCCGGTGGCGTCCGCGTTCCTCAGAAGGTGACCGGCAGCGAGGCCAGCCGGTGGCCGATCGGCATGGTCGGCAGCCGGTCCGGTGTCCGGTAGGCGGGCCGGAGCCCGGGGCAGCGCCGCAGCAGGATCCGCAGGCACTCGTCGGTCTCCATCCGGGCGAGCGCCGCGCCCAGGCAGTAATAGGTGCCCATGCCGAAGCTCAGATGCCGGTTCCGCTCCCGGGTGATGTCGAACCGGTCCGGATCGGGGAAGACCTCCGGGTCCCGGTTGGCGGCCATCAGCGCCAGATAGACGTGCTGTCCCGCGGGCACGGTGTGCCCGGCCAGCTCCACGGGCCCGGTGGTGACGCGCCCGATGACGCCTGCCGGTCCGTCGCAGCGCAGCATCTCCTCCACCGCCGACGGGGTCAGCTCCGGGTCGGCCCGCAGCCGCTCCAGCTGATCGGGGTGCTCGAAGAGCAGGACCAGCCCGTTGGCGATCAGGTTCGCGGTGGTCTCGTGGCCGGCGAAGAGCAGCAGCACACAGTTGGCGACCGCCTCGTCCTCGGTCACGATCCCCTCGGCCTCGGCCGCCATGAACGTGCTCAGCACGTCCTCGCGCGGATCGCGGCGCCGGTCGGCCGCGATGACCCGCAGGTAGTCGTGCATCTCCAGCATGCTGCGCTGGGCCTGGCGCAGTCCCTGCAGGTCGCCGTTGCCGAAGATCGGCAGGATGTCGCGCGACCAGGCCTGCAGCTGTTCACGGTCGCTGACCGGCATGCCGAGCAGCTCCGCTATGACGTTCGCGGGCAGGGGGTACGCCAGGTCGCGTACCACGTCCATCTCGCCCTTCGGCGCCACGGCGTCGAGCAACTCGTTGGTGAACTCGCGCACCCGGGGTCGCAGCCGGTCCACCATGGCCGGGGTGAAGTACCGCTTGAGCAGCTGCTGGAACCGGACGTGATGGGCCGGGACGGTGTGTCCCATCCACATCTCGATGGACCGGCGGACCGGGGCCAGTTCCTCCTGCTCCGCGGGGGTCAGGCGCTGCAGGACCCGGGCCATGTTGGCGCTGTCCATCCGCTTGTCCCGCAGCGCGGCGTTGACATCCGCATACCGGGTGAGCAGGTAGGCGTCGAGCTGAGGCAGCCAGGCGAGCGGGCTTTCCGCGCGCACCCGGTGCAGGAACCCGTTGGGATCCGACGTCGCCTCGGGCGTGAAGAGATCGTATTCCGGTACGGTCGCGGCGTGATTGCTCATGACCGCGATTCTCGCCGTTCCGGATGATCGTTATCTATGCCTGACCGCGCCGGGCGTGCGGTCGGTGGTCAGCCGCCGGCCTTGCGCCGCCCGTGCCGCGGCGGCAACGTGCGGCATCACCGGCTATGCGGGGCCGGGGCTGGTGATCGTGGTGCGGAGCACGATCCGGGAACGGCGCGGGGACGGCGCCCGCCTGGGGATGGGGGCGGGCGCCGTCAGGTGCGCGCTAGGTCAGATCTTGCCGGTGCCGGCCCCGGCCGTGACGGTGGCCTTGACCGTGTTGTTCGACTCGGGGGTGTAGGAGTACGGGATCGCCGCGACGCCGGCGCCGTTGCGAACCTCCTCGGTCCCCGAGTTGACCTTGTAGTTGTTCAGCACCTTGAGGTTGCCGGAGTCCGAGTCGCCGGTCTGGGTGACCGTCGGGTGTGCGACGTTCTCGAAGTAGTTCCGCTCGACGAAGACGCCCGCGTTCTCGGTGGACGCCACGCCGTACGAGCCGATGTTGCTGTAGTAGTTGTTCAGCACGTGGACCGGGTTGGCGAACCGGACCCGGGGGTGCCGCTGGTTGGTGCCGTCGAACCAGTTGTGGACGTAGGTGACGCGCAGGTGCCCGAGGTCCTGCGAGCTGTTGTCGTCACTGTGCCCGAGCAGCATGGACTTGTCGTGGTTGTGCAGGTGGTTCCAGGAGACCGTGATGAAGTCCGAACCGCGCTTGATGTCGATCAGGCCGTCGTACCCGTTGGACAGGTCGTTGTGGTCGATCCAGACGTTGGTGGTGCCCTCCTGCACGTTGATCGAGTCGTCGCCGGCGTTCTTGAAGACCAGATTCCGGATGATCACGTTGCGGACGCCGGACAGGTTCAGCCCGCCGCCGGTGATCCCCGAGTTCGAGCCGACGCCGACGATCGTCTTGTTGGAGGCGACGTTGTACATGCCGGAGATCGAGATCAGGCCGGAGACCCGGACGGTCTGCGACGTGCTGGAGCTGAGCGCCGACTTGAGGGCGGACGCCGAGGTCACGGTGACCGAGGTGCTGGACGAGCCGCCGGAGGTGCCGCCGTTGAGGCTGGCGAAACCGACCGGGCTGGACTCGGCCGCGGACGCGCTGAGCTGGGTCGCGGTCAGCGTGCCGCCGACGGCGAGGACGCCGGCGGCGGCCGCGGCGAGGACGGTGCGACGTGACGGGGACATGGGGGATTCCTCCGCTGGGGACGGGTGAAGGGGAATGAGGTGGGGCCCCAACGTGCAGGTAAGCGCTTTCCTCGGCCGAAACTAGGGCTCGTGTCCAGCTATGTCAATGAGTGATTTCCGGGAGGTTTCCGGAAGGCCCTTAACCGGTTCACGCTGACCTGCGGGTTCGCCGCGCGTCATCACTCGACGTGCTCGTGCAGCATCTGTACAACTGGAGCATGCTGATCTATCTCGACTGCGACACCGGGATCGACGACGCGATCGCCATCGCCTACCTGCTCGCCCGTCCGGACGTCACGATCGCCGGGATCGGCACGGTCCACGGCAACACCACCGCGTCCCAGGCCGCGGCCAACACGCTGGGGGTGCTGGCCCTGGCGGGCCGCGACGACATCCCGGTCGCCGTCGGCGCCGGAGAACATCCGCGATCGGTCTCGGTGCACGGCGGCAACGGCGTCGGCGGGGTCCGCCTCCCGTCCGGACCGGACCCGATCGCGGGTACGGCCGAAGCGCTCCTGCTCCGGCTCGCCCGCCGGCACCCCGGGGAGCTGCACGTGCTCGCCACCGGGCCGTGCGGCAACCTGGCCGCGGCGTTGCGGGCCGAACCCCGGCTGCCCGCGCTGCTCGCGTCGGTCACCGTCATGGGCGGGGCGGTCCGGGTTCCCGGCAACCGGATGGCGCACGCCGAGGCGAACATCGCGCACGACCCGGCCGCGGCCGCGACGGTGCTGGGCGCGCCGTGGCCGTCGGTGACCCTGGTGCCGCTCGACGTCACCATGCGGCACCGCTGGGGGACCGCCGACGTGGCCCGGCTGACCGGGTCGCCGCTGCGGGAGGCCCTGTCCGCGATGGTGCCCGTCTACTTCGACAGCTACCAGGACAGGTTCGGCGCCCGCGAGATTCCGCTGCACGACCCGCTGGCCGCCGCGATCCTGGTGGGCGACGCGACGCCGGACGACGCCCCGCTGTTGTCGATAGTGGTGGGCGCCGATGGCCGTACCACCGAAAACGGTCCGGGAAATGTCCGGGTGGTCTTCTCGCTCACTCGGCCGGTCGCGCCGATCCTGCTGGACAGGATCGCCGGCTGAAAGGCGCGCGGGAACCACCCGGACACGCGAGCTGTTCCGGCCCGCGAGCGCGGGGAGGGCCGCGAGAATCGGTGACTTCCGTTCCACTGCATTGAGGGGATTGCTTGATGCGCAAGTCGCTGGCCACCCTGGGCGCGCTCGCCGTCGCCGCCGGTGGCGTCCTGGCCACCACCGGTCCGGCTCAGGCCGCGCCGGCCCTGCGGTTCTACGCCGTCCAGTACGACTCGCCGGGTAAGGACACCCGCTCCAACGCGTCGCTGAACGCGGAGTGGATCCAACTGGTGAACACCGGCAGCAAGGCGGTCAGCCTGAAGGGCTGGAAGATCGTCGACAAGTCCCGGACGTACACGTTCGGCAGCGTGACCATCGCCGCGAAGGGCGGCAAGGTCACCCTGCACACCGGGAAGGGGACCAACACCAGGACGACGTTGTACTGGGGCTCCGGCAACTACGTCTGGAACAACACCGGGGACACCGCGACGTTGCGGACGAGCGCGGGCAAGACGCACGACACCTGCACATGGGGACAGAAGGCCGGCCGCACCAAGGTCTACTGCTGACGGCCGGCCGGGCCCGGCCGCTCGCTCCGGCGGCCGCCCGGGCCCGGCCGTCCTCCGATCAGGAATCGAGGACGGCCACCCTGCCGGTGCTCCCGTCCACCTCCACCGGCGCGCCGTCGGGCAGGGCCGTCGTCGCGTCCGGCACGGCGAGGACGGCCGGGAGGCCCTGCTCGCGGGCCACGATCGCGGCGTGCGAGAGCAGGCCGCCGACCTCCGTGACCACCGCGCTGACCACGCCGAACAACGGGGTCCACGCCGGATCCGTGGTCCGGCACACGAGGACGTCACCGGACCGGACCCGGACGAAGTCGGCAGGCCCGCGCACCACGCGCGCCGGTCCGGTGGCGAGTCCTGGGCTGCCGGGCGTGCCGGTCAGGGCGCTGCCGCCGCCGTCCCGGCCGGGCGCGGGCGCGGCGGGGACGGCGCTGGTCACCGGGCGCGACTGGAGAATCCAGACCTGGGCGCCGGCGATCGCCCACTCGACGTCCTGCGGGCCGCCCAGCAGGCCGGCGATCCGCCGGCCGAGCCGCGCGAGCCGGACGACCTCGTCGTCGGTGAGGCAGAAGCGCTCGCGGTCGGCCTGTTCCACCTCGCGGGTCACCGTGCGGTCGATCCGGGTCCGCTTCGTGCCGAGCGACCGGCGGATGACGGCGTCGCCGGACACCGTCCAGGAATCCGGGGTGACGCGGCCGCCGACCACGCTCTCACCCAGCCCCCAGGACGCCTCGAGCCGGACCTCGCCGCCGGTGAACATCACCCCGGCGACCTCCGCGTCCACCAGGCGCTGCACCAGCACGGCGATCGCGGGCGACCGGGTGTCGCCCTGCCGGCGCCGGTACGCCACGGCGCGCTCGGACCACAGCGACGCCCAGCACCCGCGCACGGCCTCGGCCACCTGATCGGGGCCGCGGACCCCCAGGAAGGTGTCGTGCTGTCCGGCGGCGGTGGCGTGGGCGGTGTCCTCACCGGTCGCCGACGAGCGCACGGCGAGGTGACCGTCGCCGAGCCGCGGCAACGCCTGGGCGATCTCGTCGAGCAGCGCGGCGGAGAGGCCGCCGTCCGCCCGCTCGTAGGCGGCGATCGGCACCACGAAACCAGGGGGGACCGGCAGGCCCGCTCGGAGAAGCCGGGCGAGCGCCGCTGCTTTTCCCCCGGAGGTCGCGGTTTCGGCGTCGGCCAGATCGATCAGCAACAGGCCTCCTTGGGCGTCCGTGGAGGATATCTGGACCATTACCCTACTTCCGGGAGGCGGGTGCGCCGCGTTGACGCCCGGTGCGGGAGGCTGAATGCTGACTGCCATGACGCATGCCTCAGCACCGGAACTGTCGGTCCTGCACGCCGTGCGGGTGAGCGGGGTGGCCGCCGACACGGTGGTCGCCCGCCGCGCCGGCATCGACCCCGGGACGGCATCCGAGCTTCTGCGGGACTTCGAGGCGTACGGGTGGGTGACATACGTCGAGTTCGGCGGCACCAGCGGGTGGACGCTCACCGAGGCCGGGCGCGACCGGGACTCCCGGAACCTCGCCGAGGAGCTCGACCGGGCCGGCGCCCGGAACGCCGTCGAGCAGGCGCACAAGGAGTTCGAGATCCTCAACGGACGGCTGGTGCGGGCCTGCACGGACTGGCAGCTGCGGCCCGCCGGGGACGACCGCCTGGCCGCCAACGACCACAGCGACCCACGGTGGGACGGCCGGGTGCTGGACGAGCTCACGGTGATCGGCGCGGAACTGACCCGGCTCACCGGCGCTCTCGCCGGGGTGCTGGCCCGGTTCGGCGGCTACGCCGAACGGTTCGGCGCCGCGTTGACGCGGGCCCGTGCCGGGGACGGGCAGTGGGTGGCCGGGATCGGTGTCGCGTCGTGCCACGCGGTGTGGATGGAACTCCACGAGGATCTGTTGTCGACACTCGGCATCGTCCGTGGCGCCGAGCCGGGAAGCCGGTAGGTTCTCTCGTGGCCACCCGATATCTCTATCTGGCGCGACACGGCGCGGCGGACGCTTTCGGCGAGCTCACCGACGCGGGATACCAGCAGGCCGACCTTCTCGGACGGCGGCTCGCCGGGCTGCCGATCGACGCGGTGTGGCACTCGATGCTGCCGCGGGCCGCCGCGAGCGCGCGCGAGATCGCCGTACACCTGCCGGACGTGCCGGTCGCCGAGGCGGCCGAGCTCGTCGACCACGTGCCGTACGTGCCGGACGCGGACGAGATGCCCCGCGCCTGGGCCGGCTTCTTCGACGGTTACGACGAGGGCGAGGCGGCCGCCGGCAAGCGGACCGCGGAGGCTCTGGTCGCCCGGTTCGCCAGGGCCCCGGAGCGCACCGAGCCCGACTCGCACGAGGTGCTGGTCACGCACGCGTACCCGATCGCGTGGCTGGTGCGGCACGCGCTGCAGGCCCCGCCCACCCGGTGGCTCGGCCTGGACAGCGCGAACACCGGTCTCACCGTGATCGAGTATCGGACCGGCCTGGCACCCACCCTGGTGATGTTCAACGACCAGAGCCACCTGTCGGGTGACCTGCGCTGGACCGGATTCCGCGCGGCGGCCCGCCCGTGACGGCGCATCGGCAGTCCTGATCTTTCCCCGGCGCCACTGCTCGGCGCGCGTGCACCCGGTTGCGGCCGCCCTGCTTCGCCTCGTAGGGCCGCTTGTCGGCGGCGTCCATCGCGGCGGCGATGCCGGCCGGCTCGGTGATCCTTGCGAGACCGAAACTGATCGTCATGCGCAGTCGGCCCGCGATCGGCTCCCAGGGGTACGCGCGACCTGCGCGCGCAGCAGGTCGCACGCGGCGCGCGTCCTCCGGGCCGGCCCCGCTCAGCGCGACCAGCAACTCGCCCGGGCGGGCCACCGGGTCGCTGTCGCGCACGCCGTCCAGGAAGATCGCCGCTGACCCGGGACCCGCAGCCCGGCGTCACTCGACGGTGATCAGCACCTTGCCGACGGCGCCCCGCTCGACCGCGTCGTGCGCCTCGGCGGCGCGCTCCAGCGGGAAGTAGTGCAGCGGCAGCCCGTGCTCCTCGCCGACCGGCAGCGCCCCGTCCCGCAGCGCCGCGCCGACGTCCTCGGCCGCCGCCTGCAGCGCCGCCTCCCCGACCGTGTAGAGGATCAGGAACTGCACCCGCGCGTTGATCATCATGTGCGGGCGGATGTCGAAGGCCGCCGTGTCCCCGCCGTTGTTGGCGTAGATCGCGATGGTCGCGTGGTTCGCCGCCACCGCCTGGTTGAGCTCTGCGTTGCGGGCGGGCGACACCTCCACGACGATGTCCACCCCGTTCGGGGCGACCGCGCGGATCTCCCCGGCCGCGTCGTTGCGCCGGTAGTCGACGACGTGGTGCGCGCCGGCGGCGGTGGCCAGCGCCGCCTTCTCCGGGCTGCTGACCGTGGTCACCACCGTGGCGCCGGACCAGCGGGCGAGCTGGATCGCGGCGTGGCCGACAGCGCCCGCCCCACCGGCGACGAGCACGGTGCGGCCTTCCAGGGCGCCGGGGGAGAGGCGGCGCGGGCCGACCTCGGAGACGGTCAGGGCGCGGTGCGCGGTGACTGCCGGCACGCCGAGGGCGGCGCCCGCGTCGTACGACATCGGCTCGGGAAGTGGAAAAGCGTGCCCCGCCGGAACGATGGAGAAGTCGGCGGCGGTGCCGAACGGCCCGGTGTGGGCCGCGAGCATGACCCAGACCCGGTCGCCGACGTGGTGCGACAGCACGCCGGGACCGACCGCGTCGACGATCCCGGCGCCGTCCATGTTCGGGACCGAACCGGCCGAGCCGGCCGAGCGGCGCTTCCAGTCCGTCGGATTCACGCCCGAGCGCACCACCCGGACCCGGATCTCGCCGTCACCCGGCTCCGGGACGTCGCGCTCGATGAGCCGCAGGCCGGAGTCGCTGAGAATGATCGCCCTCATGCCGAAACCCTACGTCAGGTCGTGCGCAGCACCTCGTCAATGCCGCCCTCGGCGCGCCAGCGGCGCAGCAGATCGTGGAAGACGACAGGGCCCGGGCCGAACGAGTTGTTCACCGGCCGCGGCTTGCCCTCGCCGTTGTAGTACCCCGGCGTGCACTCGGCCTGGAAGTCGAAGGTGACGGGGGCCGTCTCCCGGATCACGTCGACCCACGCCTGCTCGGCCTCCGCGGTCGGCTCGATCCGCCGCGCGCCGCGCTTGCGGGCCTCGCCGATCAGCGCGCCGATGTGGATGGCCTGCTCCTGCAGCACGTGCGTGAAGTTGACCGAGGCGGCGTTCTGCAGCGAGCCGAGGTGGAACAGGTTGGGGAAGCCGTGGCTGTAGAAGCCGTGCAGCGTGCGGGGTCCCTTCGACCAGTGCCGCAGCAGCGGCAGGCCGCCGCGGCCGTACACCGGGAGGGTGCCGGAGACGACGCCGGAGATGCCGACCTCGAAGCCGGTGGCGAAGATGACGCAGTCGACCTCGTACTCCCGGTCGCCGACGACGACAGCGGTGGGGGTCATCGCGGTGATGCCGCCGAAGTCGGCGGTGTCCACCAGTGTGACGTTCGGCCGGTTGAAGGTCTGCAGGTAGAAGTCGCTGAACGTGGGCCGCTTGCACATGTAGCGGTACCACGGCTTGAGGATCTCGGCGGTGGCCGGGTCCTCGACGATCTCGTCGACCCGGCCGCGGATCTCGTCCATCTTGCGGACGTCGGCGAGCTCGTCGAGGTGCTCCCGCTCCTCGGCGGAGATGGTCTCGTCGAGCGTGCCGGTGAGCAGTTGGCGCTGCAGGCGGGCGGTGGCGGTCCAGCCGTCGCCGATCAGGTCCTGCTCGACGTGGCCGCCGGTGACCAGCGTCAGGAAGTTGTCCATCCGCTCCTGCTGCCAGCCCGGCCGCAGCGACGCGGCCCAGGCCGGGTCGGTCGGCCGGTTGCCGCGCACGTCCACCGACGACGGGGTGCGCTGGAAGACGTAGAGGTGCTCGACGTCGGCGGCGATCGACGGGACGATCTGGATCCCGCTGGCGCCGGTGCCGACCACGGCCACCCGCTTGCCGGTGAGGTCGTAGTCGTGCGCCCAGCGGCTGCTGTGGAACGTGCGGCCCCGGAACTCGTCGATGCCGGGGATGCCGGGCAGCTTCGGCTGGGTCAGCGCGCCGGAGGAGATCACCACGTACCGGCTCCGGAACTCGTCGCCGCGGTCGGTCGTGACGGTCCACTCGGCGGCGTCGTCGTCCCAGCGCAGCTCGGTCACCCGGGTGTGGAACATGGTGTCCGCGTACAGGTCGAACTGCTTGGCGATGGCGACCGCGTGCTGGCGGATCTCCTCGCCCGGGGCGTACCGCCACTTCGGGACGTAGCCGACCTCCTCCAGCAGCGGCAGGTAGACAGTGGCCTCGATGTCGCAGTGGACGCCGGGGTAGCGGTTCCAGTACCAGGTGCCGCCGAAGTCGCCGGCCTCGTCGATCGTCCGCAGGCTCTCGACGCCGGCCTGCCGCAGCCGCGCGCCGCTGACCAGGCCACCGAAGCCGCCGCCGATCACGACCGCCTCGACCCGGTCGTGCACGGTGTCCCGTTCGGCCCACCCGGTGTAGGGGTCCTTGGCGTACGAGCTGAACTCGCCGGCTGCCCGCCGGTACTGGGCGTTGCCCTCGGGCCGGATGCGGCGGTCACGTTCCGCCTGGTACTTCGCGCGCAGCGCGCCGAGCTGCTCGGCGGAGTAGCGGCGCGGCTGGAAGGTGCGGGACATGAGCGTCCTTCTGGGGAAACCGAAGGGGATGGCCGGATCAGCTAAGCCGTGGCGGGTTTTTAAGTCAAGTGATTGTTCGATGGAATGTCGATCACTGTGGACTCATCGGCGCCCGGTAGAGCCCCTCGATCGCGTCGATCAGGCCGGTGGCGGTGCGGGCCCAGACCCGCGCCGCGCCGGCCGCGTCGTCCGGCAACAGGCGCTCACGCCGGGCACACAGGTGCACGATCAGGGTGTGCGCCATGTCGTCGCGCTCGGTCCACACCGCCGGCCGCAGGCCGGGCAGGCAGACGTGCAGCGCCGCGGTGATCGCCCGCAGCCCGGACGCCCCGGCGAACTCGGGCGCGGCGAGCTCCCGCAACCCCGGCTCGGTGATCACCTGGGCGGCGAACCGGGCGTACCGGCTCGGCGTGCCCAGCGACGTGAGGTGGTCGGTGTACGGCCGCACCGTGCAGGTCACCCAGTCGCGCGGCTCGGTGCTGCCCCGGTACCTCGCCAGCAGCCGGGCCCGGATCGCCTCCATCGGCTCGGCGTGCCGCCGGATGATCGCCCGGACCAGATCCGCCTTGGTGCCGAAATGGTAGTTCACCGCGGCGTTGTTGCCCTGCCCGGCGGCCTCGCTGACCTGCCGGTTCGAGACGGAGAACACGCCGTGCTCGGCGAAGAGCCGCTCGGCGGCCAGGATGATCCGCAGCCGGGTGCCCTCCACCTGCTCCTGGCGCGGCCGCCGGCTGCCCGCCCGCTCGGTGACTCCCATGCCCCGGCACGTTATCGGATTGCGGCGGCCCGTCGCGCGGACCACGATGGGCGGCGTGCGCACGCCGCTGCAGGGCGGGCTGCCGCCGAGCGGGGCGGTGGCCGGCGCCGTGGTGGAGATCGCCTGTGACGAGTCCGGGTTCTCCGGGACCAACCTGCTGCGCTCCGGCGCGCCGGTGATCACCCACGCCAGTGTGGACCTGACCGGGGACGAGGCGCGGGAGCTGATCACCGGGCTGAGCTCCTCGCGGCACGAGGTCAAGGCCGGGCAGCTGCTCCGCGGGCCGGGCGCGGCGATCGACTGGTTCCTGGCCGCGCTGGCCGGTCGCGCCCACGTGTGCCTGATCGACAAGGAGCTCTTCCTGATCACCAGCATCGCGGGACTGCTGCTGGGCGACGCGCAGCGTGCCGCCGGGCTCGCCCGCCATCCGGCCGGCCCGGAGCGGGACGCGTTCCTGGCCGCCTTCATCGACCTGGTCCGCAGCAAACGGCGGCGTCCCCTCCCGCCCCGGGTCGAGCGCTTCTTCCGGGCCCGGGACGCGCTGCGCCCGGGAACACCCGCCGACGAGCTCGACCCGGTGCACGTCCGCGCCGTGGTGACCCGGCTGGACCAGGAGGACCGGTCGATCCCGCCGCCGCTGGAGCCGCTACTGCCGGCGCTGGCCTCGACGGTGCTGCACTGGAGCGGGCCGCGGCGGCGCCGGGTGCTGGTCACCCACGACGAGCAGAGCGCCCTCACCGCCGACCGCCTGACCCGGCTGCAGCTGGCGCTGGCCGGCCCGGACGGGGTCTCGCCGCTGGCCGGGCTGGTGATGGCAGACTCCCGGGACGATCCGCGGGTCCAGGTCGCCGACCTGCTCGCCGGGGTGGCCCGGCGTTCGGCGCCCGGCGCCCTGGAGGCGGCGGGACTGGTGACGTCGCGTTCGGTGCCCGGCGTCCCTGTCACCAGGGGGTGACAGCGGCCTTGACCACCAGGGGGCGGCCAGTTGACCGGTTCTGCCCAGGTCAGCGGCCGACCGGAGCTCCGCCCGGTCCGGCCAGGCCGCGGTGCGCCCCGGCGCCGAGCCCCATGGTCACCCTGAACCGGATGGTCGCCGGCGCGCCCCGGATCCAGGGCGCTTCCGGGAAATCGGGACCGGCCGGACCCGGGTCCGGTGATGATCTGTCCATGAACGTGATCGACGAGGTGTGGAAGCGGGCGTGCGCCCACCGGGGCGGCGGGGTCGGCGACCGGCATCTCAGCGCGTTGTTGCTGGTCCACGGCGCGATGCTGAACGGCGGCGCGGCGACCGTGGCTGTGGGTTTCGATCCGGAGGACCTGCGGGCCGCGGTGGAGGCGTGCGAGTACTTCGGCCTCAACGGCCTGGCGAATCTGTTCCGCGAGATCCCGGCGGCGGCCGATTCGGAGGACGACGAGCGCCGCCTCGACACGTTGTTCCGGGACATGGACCCGGAGGGCATCATGCTGCCGGCCGCGTTCGAGGACCGTTACCACACCACGCCCGAGGACTTCGCGCCGGTGGCCGGACCGAGAGGGCTGTTCCGCACGCTCTGATTTTTTGTCGTACCCGGCCGCTACGGTTCCCGCATCCGATGACGGACCGCATGGCGAAGGGTGGCTGTGATGCCTGCCGACACGACGTACCTCGAACTCTCCGAAGACAGCGGGAGCGCGCACAAGTTCTACGAGGTGACCGTCGACGGCACTGATCTGACCATCCGATATGGCCGGATCGGCGACCGGGGCCAGCTGAAGCGGTCGTCGTTCACCAGCCCGGAGAAGGCGAAGGCAGAGGCGTCCAAGAAGATCGGGGAGAAGGTGCGGAAGGGGTACGCCCCGGCGGTGCCCGGCGGCCGGCGGAAACGGTCGGTGTCCCGGCGGCAGATCGTCAGCACCCGCTCCACGGCGACCCGCGCGCCGATCCTGTGGCGCTACGCGTCCGGCAGCCCGGCGTTCGGCATCTTCGTCGACGACGAGGTGTGCATGGTCGGCAACGAGAGCGGCCTGATCACCACGCTGGGCCACGACGCCACGGTGCGCCAGCAGTTCCGGCTGCCCGACGGGGTGAAATGCATCGTCGCCGACGACGGCTGGATCTACGCGGGCTGCGACGACGGCAACGTCTACGACCTGTCCGGCAAGGTGCCCCGCCTGGCCTACCGGATCGCCCCGGAGATCGACATCTACTGGCTGGACATCCACGACGGTGTGCTCGGGGTCTCCGACGCCAACGGCGGGATCTCCGCCATCGACCACGAGGACGAGTTCCTCTGGCAGCGACCCGGCCGGGGCAACTCGGCGTGGATGGTCCGGTGTGACGAGACCGCCGTGCACCACGGCCACTCGGGCGGCGTGACCAGCTACGACTGGCGCACCGGGCGGGAGAGGTGGCACACGCGGACCGGGCCGGTGCTGTTCGGCTGGCAGGAGCGGGACACGGTGTTCGCGGGCACCTCCACCCGCCAGGTCGTCGAGCTCGGCAAGGACGGCTCGCACCGCCAGGTGTACAAGTGCGACGCCGCGGTGTATTCGTGCGCCGCCGCCGCGGACGGGCGTTACGTGTTCGCCGGGGACAGCGCATCGTCGATCTACTGCTTCGACACCAACGGCACCCGCCTGTGGAAACTGGCGACCGGCTGCGGTTCGGCCTTCTCGATGCAGTACCGGGACGAGCGGCTCTACATCGTGACCACCGACGGCTCGCTGGCCTGCATCGACGCCAGTGAGGCGGCGATCCGGGCGGCGGTCGGCGGCACCGTGCCGCAGGCCGTCGACGTCAAGGCGCCGCCGCGGATGCCGGCGGTCGTCCCGTCCACGACGGTCGAGGTGGTGCACGACGCCACCGACGGCGTCCTGGTCGAGTGCGTCGACGTCGGTGGCCGGCTGCGGATCCGGGTCCTGTCGTCCGGCTACCACGCCGACTGGCAGGTGCAGTTCCCCAAGGGCATCCGCGAGGCGGGCAGCAGGTTCGTCGTCAGCGGGGTGCGCGAGGCCGCGCGGGGCGGCTTCTACCGGGCGTACGGGGAGATCCGGCGCCTGGTCTGACGAACCTGGCAACGCCGTGCCGCCGCGCGCCGGGACGGCGGCCGGGTGATCGTGGCCGCGACGGAGCGCCGGTTACCGGGAGAAGGCCGAGCTGCCGGTGGTCCGTCTCACGCGGTGGGTCGGAGGGTGAAGGTGCTCTCGGCGGTGAACGAGTCCCCGCCGGAGGGTTTGTCGATGTAAAGATCCGTGCCACGGCGGTGCAGGAAGTAGTCCGGGAAGTTGATCGACCGGACCCGGAACGAGCCGGCCGGCTGGTCGTCCTCGGCGCAGAACGTGGCGTCCTTGCGGAACAGTTCGGAGTCGTCCTCGGCGTCGAAGCGCAGCCGGTAGTCGAAGTGCCGCAGGTACTTGCCATCCTCGTCGCGGAACGTGAAGCAGCTGTCGTCGGCCAGGCCCCGCACCACGGTCAGGGCCGCCGGGACCTGGGACATCGTGGCGTATTCGCCCTTGACGGCCAGGTACGAGTCCGGGTCGTCGGCGGGGGAGACCTGCCAGGTTCCGGTGGTGAGACCGGCCGGAGCGGTGGGGCTCGGCTCGGCGGCGGGCGCGGAGGACACCGCCGCCGACGACGCGGCGACCGGCGTGACCGGCTCGGCGGGGGAGCGCAGCACCAGGTAGGCGAGCGCCGCGACGACGATGACGCCGGCGGTGATGACGAGGGCGAGGACGCCGGGGTGCAGGCGGCGACTTTGGCGGACGTCCATGCCGCCGCGGCCGTAGATGGTCATCGGGTTCCTCCTGGTGCGGGCGCGACCGACAACGGTACCGTTCGCGGCGCAACGGGCGCGCGGAAGCACGGAGGAGCGGCGGCGGATCACCCAGCAACCGCCGGAGCGG
>NZ_BOMW01000011.1 GCF_016862395.1 Actinoplanes siamensis
GACCGCCGGAGCGGCGCGGACCGTCCGGCGGGCGCCCGAGCGGCGGCCCACCGTCCGGCAGGCCCGGAGCAACTGTCGGTGGTCCGGCGGGCGAGCCGGCGGCGGGGCGGCGACGCGGGGCTGGTTACCGGACGCGGAAGCGGGTAAGAGCGCCTCGTGACGACCGTTTCCCGCGCGATGCTGGCCGGCGGCCTGTCGCTCGCCCTGACGGCGTGCTCGACCACCGCGTCCTCGTCGCCACCGGCCGGCGGCCTGGTGGCCACCGCGGTCCAGGGCACCAGCCACCGGATCCACGCCCCGGCGGGCTGGACGGTCTCGCTCTGGGCATCGGTCCCCGGCGCCCGGCTGCTGGCCTGGGCGCCGGACGGGCGCCTGCTCGTCTCGCGCCCGAGGTTCGGCGACGTGGTCGCGCTCGGCCCCGCGCCGGGCGAGCAGCGCACGCTGGTCGCCGGACTGAACCAGCCGCACGGCCTGGCGTTCCGGAGAGACACGCTCTACGTGGCCGAAAGTGACCAGGTGAACACGTTCACGTACCGGAGTGGCGCGGTCTCCGCCCGGAAGGTGGTGATCCGTGGCCTGCCCGACGCGAGGAGCGCCGAGCTGGGCGGCGCTTACGCGCACGCGCTGAAGAGCGTGGCGGTCGGCCCGGACGGCACGATCTACGTCTCGGTCGGCTCGACCGGCAACGTGTCAGCCGAGGACCGGGACGCCACCCCGGAACGGGCCACCATTCTGAAGGCGCCGCCCGGCGGCGGGACGCCGGCCACCTTCGCCCGCGGGGTGCGCAACGGAACCGGGCTGGCGATCGCCCCGGACGGCGCGGTCTGGACCGCCGTCAACAGCCGGGACAACATCGCCGACCCGGCCGACGGCCGGGTCGAGCAGAGCTACGTCAACGACCACCCGCTGGAACCGCTGGCCAAGCTGACGCAGGGGCGGGACCTGGGCTGGCCGTACTGCAATCCGGACACCGACCGCACCTGGGACCGCGACTTCCAGCTGAACCCGGACGGCGCGAAGCTGGACTGCTCCAAGCTGCCGCGGGTCGAGCAGGGCATGGGAGCGCACTCCGCGCCGCTCGGCCTGAGTTTTGCCCGGCTCGCGCCGCCGTACGGCCAAGGTGCTCTGGTCGGGATCCACGGCTCGTGGAACCGGCAGCCGCCGCGGGCGCCCGAGGTTTCGTTCTTCGCGTGGAGTGCCGGGAACGTCGGCCCGCAGCGGACGCTGCTCGGCGGCTTCCAGGATTCCGAGGGCAACCGCTGGGGGCGGCCGGTGATGGCCGTGCAGGGCCCCGACCGGGCCATCTACGTGAGCGATGACCTGGCCGGAGCCGTTTACCGCGTCGTTCAGGAGATCGCGACGTCGTCGAAGTAGACGGTGCCGGTGTTGTCCGCCGACTTCAGGTGCAGTTGCACGGCGGCGGCGCCGGCCGGCGCGGTGGTCTCCACGACCAGCTTGGTCCAGCTGGTGTTGCCGGCGGGCAGCCGGTTCGAGGTGTTCTCGCTGATCCACTTGCCGTTCGCGTCGAACCAGCTCAGCGAGATCTCGGTGATGCCTGTGGCGTTGAGACCGCGGGCGTACGCTTCGGCCCGCCACCGGTAGCCGGGCTGCACCGGGGTGATCGGCGAGGTGCGCATCGACGGCAGCCCGGCGGTGGTGCGGGTGGTGCCGGTGAACCTCAGCGAGTACGAACCGCTGCGTGCCATGTCGGTGACGACCGTGCCGACCCCGGCCTCGGGCTGGTTCGCCTTCCAGGTCAGCTCGTTCGGCGGAGCCTCGAAGCCCAGGTTGAGGTAGCTGTTCGGCATGGTGCCGGTGGTCCACGCGGTACTCACGACCGAGGCGGCCAGCTTCGCGGTGCCGTCCGCGCGGTACAGCCCGTACGTGTACTGCGCGGGGATCGTGGAGACGATCGACTGGGACGGGATGGCGCCGGCCGAGAAGTCGTTGAGCGTCCACGGCGCGACCGACCCGACGCCCGCCTCGGTCGCCGCGCGGAACACCCGGGCCAGGTAGGCGGCCTGCTCGCCCTCGCTGGTGGCGCTGCTGCTCACGCCGGTCTCGCCGATCACGATCGGGGACGGCGAGACAGCTGCCTGCGCCTTGCGGATCTCCGCGAGCGAGCGTTCCGAGCTGCCGTAGAAGTGGAAGTCGTAGTAGTCCAGCGGGGTGCTCGCCAGGGCGTCCTTGATCTTCGCCATCCCGGCCGCGCCGGTGCCGCCGTCGACCGAGAGCGTCAGCGGCATGGCCGGGGCGGCCTCCCGGATCGCCGGGATGAGCTGCTTGACCCAGGCGACCGCGGCGGTGTCGTCCGGCCGGAACTCGTTCTTCAGCTCGACGGCGAGCACCCGGGGGTCGTCCTTGTACGGCTCGACGACAGCCTTTGCCCACGCGATGCTGCGGGTGACGTCGCCGTATCCCTCCCACCAGTCGAAGAGGGTCATCTTGACGGTCATCCCGTGGGAGTCGGCGATGCTGATGAACTTGCTCAGCCGCTCGGTGTACTCGGTCTTCGGCGTCGGGAACCCGAACGCGTCCGGGAAGACGATCAACCGTACGTCGTTGGCGCCCAGGCTCGCCGCCTTGGCCAGGTCCGCGTCGATGGCGACCGGGTCGAAGTTGGTCCACATGGCCGACCAGCCGGCGTCCGACGGATAGTAGTTGATCGTCTTGGCGCTGGTCACCGCGGACATCCGCGTGCTCAGGTCCGGCGCGACGGACTCGGCGCGCGCCGGCGTGGCGGTAAGCCCCATACCCAACAGCAACGAGGCGGTCAGGACAGCGGTGCGGACGCGGGGGCGGGAGTTCTTCATCAGGGGTCTCTGCCGTTCCGGGGGTTGCAGTTCGGTGGTGCCCCCCTCAATCGGGGGGTTTCACCGGGGTTGCAGCCCTTGCCTGAGGGCAAAGAGGTTGCGGCTCAGGAGCGTGGGATCGGAAAACCCGCAGAGATGATCACGGTACGACGGTGACCGGCCACTTCCCGCAGCGGACCAGTTTGACCGCGAGCGAGCCGGCGATCCGGTGCAGGATCCCGGCGGACCGTCCCACGATCACGGCGTCCGCCCGGGTCTCCCGGGCCGCGGCGGTCAGTTCGGTGAACGGCTCGGCCGGGCGCGCGGAGAGGCGCCCGGCGGCCGCTTCCGTCCGGAAGCGGCCGCCGGGCGGCGATCACTCCTCGGCGGGCAGGCTGTCCATGAAGGAGCTGACCGAGAAGACCGCCTTGCCGGCGCCGGCCGGGCCGTAGCCGGGCGGGCTGGTCAGCCCGTTGGCCTCCATCGTGGCGCGGTACGTCTCGAGCAGCCGGATGTGGTATTCCAGCGGGGCGCCGTTCGGGTTCGTCTTGCCCAGCGGTGTGGTCGGTTCCGGACACCAGGTGGTGAAGCGCGGCGTGATGCCCCGGGACATGAAGTACTGCAGGCCCTCGGCCGTCGAGTCGATCGCCTCGTCCACCGTGGTGAAGCCGAACGGCTCGGCCATCTCGATGCCGGCCACGAAGTTCGGGATGACGTTGCGCGGGCCGAACACCTCCGCCGACTCCAGGATGCGGCGGTGCCACTCCTCGCGGCCGACGTACCGTTCCTTGCCGGGGCAGTAGAGCTCGAACAGCCGCTTGTCCCAGACCTCGTAGTTCGGGTGGTAGATCCGGATGCCGTAGTCGTGGAACCGCTGCACGTCGGCGCGCGGCAGTGCCTGCGCCACCACCTTGCCGATCCAGCGGCCGGGGAAGCGCTCCTCGATGGCCTGGGCGTACTGCCCGTAGAAGTCGGCCTCGGTCTTGCCGCCCACCTGGGAGGTGACGCTGCCGCCGGTCAGCGTGTACGCCGTGGATGTCTTCAGCGTGTCGTGCCGGTCGATGATGGCGAGGGCTTCGAGAACCTCGTCGACCGGCTTGACCCCGGTGTACGGCCGGCCGGCCGCCTTGTGCTGGCGCCAGTTGTGGTTGATGTCGCAGTACTGGCACTCCTCCTTGGCGCCGAAGTACTGACAGACGCGGAAGACCGTGAGGTAGATCAGATAGCCCCACTGGATCGAGGGTGCGACCTCCATCACCTGCTTGCCGTTGGCCAGGGTGTGCCGGTAGTAGTCGGGCATCGGCGGCAGACCCACCTCAGCGATCGCCCGCCCCTCCAGGAACAGCATCAGGCGGCCGTCGGCGTCCGGCTTCACCCGGTACGGCGAGGACGGGTTGGTCCGCACCGAGACGACCGTGCGGCGCAGACCGTAGGGGCCGCCGGTGAGCACGATCTCCTCCGGCGGGCGGCGCAGCGCGGCCTCGCCCAGCTCGGGCAGCGTGCGGTGGTCGAACGAGAAGATGAAGTACGACTTGGGCTTGACGTCGCCGTTCTCGTTGTCGGTCAGCGCCGCGTCGTCGAACGCCAGACCGCCACGCAGCAGATCCTCCTTGATCACCGCTTCCCGCGGGACGTGCGGGAAGCGGCTCATCAAGTCCTCGATGAGGTCGGTGCGTGACTCCATGTGTCCTCCTGCGCTCGTTTCACCCCCAGGCTATGCCGCCGTGGATCAGGTGACGAACGGCCCGGTGGGCAGCGTGATGCAGCTATCGCTCGGGCAGTATGGCGCGGTGGACGACGACGACTTCATCTGGTCGCGGGTGCGGCGCTGGCGTGCCCGTCCGGACACGCGCAACGGCGCCGACCCGGCCGAGCTGACCTGCGGATCCTGAAGATCTCCGAGGAGGCCGGCGAGGCCGCGGGTACGACCGGAGCGAGCGATCGCAGGTTTTCGCCGGCGGCGCCGACGACATCCCGGCGCCGGCATCCGGGCGTAACGAGCGGCTCGCCGGTGGTCGCCACGTGAACTGTCACGTCTTCCGCCATCACGCTGACGGTGGGCACTCCGCCGATCGTTGCGGACGGGCCGACCGACGGTCTGCCGGCCGGCTTCACGAGGCCGGCGAGGTAATCCCGGGTGACGAAGTCGCCGAAGAACTTCGCCTCCGGCGAGACGGAGACCCAGTGGTCGCCCAGTTCCGCGCGGCGATCAGTGGAACGACGAACATCTTCACGCGCCGGCCTCCCCGTAGAACGCGAGCGAGCCTAGCGCAGAAGGACAACGGGGCGGGGCCGGCATCCGGTGCACCTGCGGGCGCGGCCCGCGCTCCCGTTGTCGTGCTGCGCTCGGCGCGGAGCGCGGCGGGACGGTTGTCACGCTCCTTCGACCACTGCCTCCACGCGTACCACCGCGCCGGCCGGCGCCGGCGGCACCAGCGTGCCCTCGACCCGTTCGCCGTCGACCAGCAGACGGGTCACCCGCCCGGTCGCCCCGGCCGGCTTGCGGACGGTGATCTCGTAGGTGGCGCCGCGGTAGGCCCGGGTGGCCGTGAAGCCGGGCCACGCGGCCGGCAGCACCGGGTCGACGCGCAGCCCGGAAAGCTCCGGCCGCAGGCCGAGGATCCACTGGGTGACGGCCACGAAGTTCCATGCCGCGGCGCCGGTCAACCAGGAGTTCTTGGCCTCGCCGTGGGTCGGCGCGTCACGGCCGGCGATCATCTGGGCGTAGACGTACGGCTCGCAGCGGTGCACCTCGCTGAGCTGCTCCCGCGCCGAGGGGTTGATGCGCCGGTAGTAGTCGAAGGCCCGGTCGCCGTTGCCCACGATGGCCTCGGCGATCATGATCCACGGGTTGGTGTGGCAGAAGATCCCGGCGTTCTCCTTGTAGCCGGGCGGGTAAGTGGAGATCTCGCCCAGCTCGATCCGGTAGCTGGAGTACGCCGGTTGCTGAAGGACGATGCCGTGCGGGGTGGCCAGACGTTCGGCGACGCTGTCCAGCGCGCGGGCGGCCAGCCCGTCCTCCCGGCCCACCCCGGCCAGCACGCACATGCCCTGCGGCTCGACGAAGATCTGCCCCTCGTCGTTCTCGCCGGAGCCGATCGGGTAGCCGTAGAAGTCGTAGGCGCGGCGGAACCAGGCGCCGTCCCAGCCGTGCTCGGTGACCGTGCCGGTCATCTTCTCGGCCGCGGCCCGGTACTCGGCCTCCTCCTCCGGCCGGCCCCGCAGTGCGGCGATGCCGGCCAGCTCCTTGGCGGCCAGCACGAACTGGCCGGCGATGAAGACCGACTCGGCCTGCCCGCCGGTGGCGTTCTGGGTGGTCTGGAACGGCTCGCCGGAGGTGTCGGAGAAGCAGTTGAGGTTCAGGCAGTCGTTCCAGTCGGCCCGGCCGATCAGCGGCAGCCCGTGCGGGCCGAGCCGGTCCAGCGTGTACTGGAGGGATCGGCGCAGGTGCTCGTAGAGGGAGACCTCGCTGCCGGGCTCGTTGTCGAAGGGCACCGGCTCGTCGAGGATGGTCTGGTCCCCGGTCTCCTTGAGATAGGCGGAGACGCCCAGGACCAGCCAGAGCGGATCGTCGTTGAATCCGTCGCCGATGTCGTTGTTGCCGCGCTTGGTCAGCGGCTGGTACTGGTGGTACGCGCCGCCGGTGGCCATCTGGGTGGCCGCGATGTCCAGGATCCGCTCGCGGGCGCGTTCCGGGAGGATGTGCACGAAGCCGAGCAGGTCCTGGTTGGAGTCGCGGAAGCCCATGCCCCGCCCGATGCCTGACTCGAAGGATGACGCCGACCGGCTCAGGTTGAAGGTGACCAGGCACTGATAGGCGTTCCAGATGTTGACCATCCGGTCGGTGTCGGTGTCCGGGGTGCTCACCCGTAGCGCTCCCAGCAGCCGGTCCCAGTGTGCGGTGAGGGCGGCGAAACCCTTGGCCACGGTCTCCGGGCGCAGCCAGTGCTCGACGACCGGCCGGACGTGCCGCTTGTTCAGCGTCTGCGAACCGGGCGGGTCGAACTTGTCGCCGCGCGGGTTCTCCGCGTATCCCAGCACGAAGATCACCTCGCGGGACTCGCCGGGCCCCAGCGAGAGCCGGACGTGATGGCTGCCGATCGGCGACCAGCCGTGCGCGACCGAGCCGGACGCGGCGCCGCGCTCGACGGCGGCCGGGCGATCCCAGCCGCGGTAGGCGCCGAGGAACGCCTCGCGCTGGGTGTCGAAGCCGTCCGGCATCTGCGAGCAGGCGAAGTACGCGAAGTGGTCGCGCCGTTCCCGGTACTCGGTCTTGTGGTAGATGACGCCGCCGTCGACCTCGACCTGGCCGGTGGAGAAGTTGCGCTGGAAGTTCGTCGCGTCGTCCTGGGCGTCCCAGAGGCAGAACTCCACGGCGGAGAAGAGCGAGAGCTCGGCGGGGGTGTCCCGCTCGTTGGTCACGGTGGCCCGCCAGACCTCGAGGGTCTCGCCGAGGGGCACGAAGTAGAGCGTCTCGGCGCGGATGCCGCGCCGGGCGGAGGCGATCCGGGTGTACGACAGTCCGTGCCGGCACTCGTAGTCGTCCAGGTCCCGCCGGGTCGGCTGCCAGGACGGCGACCAGTAGTCGCCGGTCGCGTCGTCGCGCAGGTAGAGGTAGCGGCCACCGACGTCGAGCGGGGCGTTGTTGTAGCGGTAGCGGGTCAGCCGGCGCAGCCGGGCGTCGCGGTAGAAGGAGTATCCGCCCGCGGTGTTGGAGATCAGTCCGAAGTACTCCTCGGTGCCGAGATAGTTGATCCAGGGCAGCGGGGTGTCCGGCCGCTCGATGACGTACTCGCGGGTCCGGTCGTCGAAGTGTCCGTAACGCACCAAGCACCTCCGTATGGTCGTCTGGGAGCGCTCCCATCACCGGAGTGTAAACACAGTCACTCCTCGTTCGGGCATCTGTCGCGGAACTGTCCGTCACATCGAGAGATTCAGATCTGTGCGGATCTCAGAGCCAGCCGCCCACCTGCCGGCCGGCTCCCACGAGACCGGCCAGCAGGATGACCAGCAGATAACCGATCACCAACCGCACGTCCCGCAGCAGGCAGGACGATCGCCGCAGCCCGAGCCGGCGGGCCCGCAGGTAGCCGGCCAGACCGAGCCCGGCGAAGAACACCACGGCCAGCGGCCCGGCCAGCCAGGCCAGGGCCGCCACCGTGGCGTACACGCAGAGCCGCAGCGGGTCCGGCGGCGTGCTCATCCCGGGCTCCGGGCCAGGCGCTGGCCGGCCAGGGCGGGCCAGGCCTGCACCGCGCAGAACGGCGCGCACTGCTCCCCACCGGCACGCCCGCCGCCCGCGTCCCGGGCGGCGGGTCCGGTGCCGGTGTCCGGAGCGACGCGCCGGGTGCTCACGTGCACGCAGCACTGCAGCAGCCGCTCCTCGATCATGGTGGCGACGTCCATGAACGGCTTCACGGTGATCCGCTTGACCCGCTCGGCGAGCAGCCCGCGCAGCCGGTGGCGTCCACCCGGCGCCACCAGCGCCGCGAGTGTGCCGATGCCCAGGTCACAGCCGGTACAGATGTCACGCCACAGATCGCCGATCCGCGGGTGCGACAGCGACGACTGCTCGGAGAGCAGCCCGAGCACCGACTCCCGCACGGCCCGGCGAAGCTCGGCGGGCAGGTCCGCGTCGGCGATCCGGTTGGCCACCGTCTCCGGCGCCTCGGCCAGCAGCGACAGCAGCTTCCCGGGCCCGATCAGCGAGGTCAGCGAACGCCACCGCCCGCCGTCGTCGCGCAGCAGGTAGCCGACCGAGCAGCAGTGCGGGTGCGAGCAGGGCAGGGCGGTCAGATCGCGCCAGGTCACCCGGCCGCCGGTCTGCGGCCCGAGCCGGGCCAGTACCCCGGTGTGGGTCAGCCGGTCGGTCCAGTCGATCGGCCCGGAGCGGCCGGAGCCGAACTGCGGCTGGACGGTGACCCCGCCGACGTACGGCGTCTCCAGCGCCCGGTCGATCACGGCCCCGATCTCGCCGTCGTTGACCCCGAGCGCCGCGGTCATGGTGAGCGTGGTGAACACCCCGGCCGCCGAGAGCCGCTCGATCGCCCGCTCCTTCTGCCGGGTGAGGTCGGCGCCGCGATGGTGCCGGTGGGCGTGGCCGGACACCCCGTCGTACTGGAGGTAGACCTCGGCCCGCTCCCGGTGGCTCGCGATCAGCTCGAGCAGCGCGTCGTCGCGGGCGACGGTCAGCCCGTTGGTGTTGATCAGCACCCGCACGATGGGCCGGGCCGCCACCTCGGCGAGCAGTTCCGGCAGGCCGGGGTGGAGCGTCGGCTCGCCGCCGGAGAGCATCAGCACGTCCAGGCGGCCGTTCTCCCGGTCCAGGCGGGCGTCGATGCCGGCCAGCACGTCAGCCACCGGCACCGGCTCCCCGGCGCCGGGCGCCGACTCGGTGAAGCAGGTGGGGCAGCGCAGGTTGCAGCCGTCGGTGAGGTCGGTGAGCAGGATGCAGGTGTGCTGGGTCTGCATTTCCGGCAGCCCGTCCAGGTAGGCCGCGGGCACCGGCGCGAAGTTGCCGGCCCGGTCGGGCACGTGACGCTTGGTGGGTGCGGTCCACTGCTCCAGGTAGGCCAGGATCGCCGGGTCCTCGTCGTAGAGGGTGCGGACCAGGCCGTGCCGGGGGCAGCCGCGCTCCAGCCACACCCGGTCGTCGCGGATCGCCAGCCATCCGGAGAGCCGGGGCACCGCGGCCAGGTCCCGCCCGGGGTCCTCGGCGTGGCAGTGCGGGCAGAACGCGTTGACGTACCGGTGGATCCGGTCGCCGCGCAGCGGCATGCCGGTCATCTCGCCCATGCGTTCTCCCCGGTGGTCGCCAGGGCGCGCAGCCGCCAGCCGAGCAGCGGCAGGCAGCCCAGCAGGAAGAGCTGCGGCCGGGTCAGGCCGGCCACGGCGATTTCGTTGCCGCGGACGAACTCGACAGCGAACCGGAACGCCGCATACGCGGCGAGAAACCCGGTGAAGAGGGCGTCCGGCCGGCTGATCCGCTCGCGCAGGGCGATCAGCGAGGTCAGGGCCAGAAGATGGAAGACGATTTCGTACGCGTACGACGGGTGCAGCGGCACCCCGCCCGGCGTCCCGGGGAAGCGGGCGGCGTCGGCCGCGGTCAGCGTCACCCCCCAGGACGTGCCGGTCGGCGTGCCCGGCCGCTCGGTGCACAGGCAGCCGATCCGGCCCACCGCCAGCCCGGCCGCGACCGCGGGCGCGAACAGGTCGCCCGATCGCCGCCGGTACCCGCAGAGCCGCTTGGCGACGAGGACCCCCAGATACGCGCCGGCGAGCCCGGACAGGACGCTGCGGCCGCCGTGCAGCCACTGCTCGGCGAGGCTCGCGTGCGGGGCGGGGCGCAGGTCCCGCGCCCACCCGGCGAGCCGGCTGCCCAGCAGCCCGCCGACGAGCGCCCCGGCGACCAGATACCACAGCCGCGGGTCGGACCGGTCGCGGCGGCGCACCTCGTGGGCGAACACCGCGCCGGCCACGACGAGCCCCGCACCGGTGAAGAGGTCATGCGCCCCCGCCGGGAGAAGGCCAATTTGCACCGTTTCACGCTATAACATGATCGTCGTGGGCTCGACGATCCGGCCGAAGGCGTACCCATGAATCCGACCGACTCGTGGCGCGGCCTCGACCAGCGGCTCGAAGCGACCCTGCGGGCGTGCGGCGTTCCCCCGGCCGCGGTCGAGCCGATCCCACCCCAGCCGGCCCCGCCACCGTTCCCGCCGCCACCGTTCCCGCCGTCGCCCGCTCCGCCGTCGCCCGCTCCGCCGTCGCCCGCTCCGCCGTCGCCCGCTCCGCCGTCGCCCGCTCCGCCGGAGGTCCCACCGCAGCCGGTCCCGCCGCAGGGCCCGCCACCGCAGTCTCCCCCGCCCTTGTCACCGCAGCCGGTCCCGCCACCGGCTGGGATGTTCGCCGACCCGCCCGGCACGCGGCGGCCGCGCCGCGACGTCCGGATCCGCGAGGCGCCGCCCGGCACGGACCTGTTCGCGACGGCCGGCGACGTCTGGAGGCGGGGTGGCTGCCAGGTCGACGACACCTACACCGGATCCGGCCGGACCGTGGTGGCCCACGACCCCGCGGGCTACGTGCTCGTCCTGACCGAAAGTGCCGGCGCCGCGGCCGTCCTGAGCGTGCTGGGACCGCCCACCTCGCGCCGCGACCCGCGCCTGATCCTCGGCGTGGTCACCGGAGCGGTCCTCGGCCCGGTCGCCACCTGCGCGTCGTTCCTGTTCGCGCTGGACCGATCCGCCTTCTCGGAGCGCTGGCCCGCGTCGGGCGCCTGGCTGATGTGGATCTGGCTGCCGCTGCTCCTCGCCGTCGGTGGCCTGCTGCTGGCCTCCGCCTCGACCCGGCGTTTCGGCACCGGCCTGTTGATCGGCTGTGCCGCCACCGGAATAGCCACCTCCGGCATCTGCACCGCGATGCTGCGCTGACCGTCCATCCAGCCACTCCCAGGTCCCGGGTCGAACAACCCCACACCCCGGGACGACCGTGCGGCTGCGCCGGCCACCCGGCCGCGCCGGAGATCTCGCCGGTGGAGGTGCTGGGCCTCATCCGTGCCGCGTCCGAGTTCCGGGTGCGGGTCCGCGCCGGCGACACCGAGCTGACCTGGTCGCCGGGCCGGCTGGGCGCGCGGGAGACCGGCGGCCGCCCCGGCGCGGCGGGTCTGATCGGAGCTCGCCGACGAACTGGTGCGGGAGTCCGCCTGACGGTCCGGGCCGTCAGGAGGCGGTTCGCTGTGGTGACTGCGCCGGTGCCCGGCCGGCCCGGTGGCGGGACGCGAGCACGTCGGTGATCGCCGCGATCAGCGCGGCGACGACGAAGGCGATGGTGACCGAGAGGGAGGTACGGAACGCGAGCCCCCAGTCCCCGCCGTGGTGCGCGAGCCGGTTGAAGAAGACCGCGCCCACGCCGGCGATGCCGATCGCGGTGCCGATGCGCTGGCCGGTCTGCAGCACCGCGGCCGCGCTGCCGGCCCGTCGCACCGGGACCTCGCTGAGCGTCAGCGTCTGGTTGGGACTGATCACCAGGCCACTGCCCAGGCCGGCGACCAGCAGCGGGACGACAGTGGCCCACCCGGCCGCGGACCCGTCGACGAAGTGCAGGACCAGGACCGTGCCGGCCAGGCCGACCGCGACCGTGGCCAGGCCGGCGACCACCAGCGACCGGCCGGTGCGGGTGACCTTGCGCCCGCCGACCGCCGCGGTGACCGCAGAGCCCAGCGCGAACGGCGTGATCGCCAGGCCGGCCTGCAGCGCGGAGTAGTGCAGCCCGTTCTGCAGGAACAGCGTGTAGGTGAAGAAGATCGACGTGAAGCCGCCGAAGTAGAGCACACCGACCAGGGCGCCCAACGCGTACGACCGCACCCGGAACAGTCCGAGATCGATCACCGAGGTGGCGTGCCGGCCGAAGCGCCGTTCCCACACCCAGAACCCGGCGAGCACCGCGACCCCGGCGACCACCAGCAGCCACTTGCCCGCGCCCGGCCACTCGCGCTCCTGCACCAGCGGCAGCAGCAGCAGGAACACGCCGGCCCCGAGCAGCGCCACGCCCACCGGATCCAGGCTCTCGTGATCGCGCCGCTCCCGCGGCCGGACCGGGATCCAGCGGTGCCCGAGCGCGATGGCCACCAGCCCGATCGGCACGTTGATGTAGAAGATCCAGCGCCAGCCCTGCTCGGCGCCGAACCCCTGGATCAGCAGGCCGCCGAGCAGCGGGCCGACCGCTGTGGAGACGCCGATCGTGGCGCCCAGCAGCCCGAACGGCCTGCCGCGCTCCTCCGGCCGGAACAACTGCTGGATCAGGCCGGAGACCTGCGGGTTCACCATGCCGGCGGCGGCGCCCTGGACCAGCCGGGCGACGATCAGCCAGAGCGAGCCGGTGGCCAGGCCGGCGGCGGCGCTGGAGAGGGTGAACAACGCGAGGCCGAGCATGAAGATGTTGCGCCGGCCGCGGGCGTCGCCGTACCGCCCGGCCGGGACGAGCAGCAGACCGAACGTCAGCGCGTAACCGGACAGCACCCACTGCAGCTCACCCGAGCCGAGGTCCAGGTCCGACCGGATCGAGGGCAGGGCCACGTTAACGATGCTGACGTCGAGCAGGGTCATGAAGCCGGCGACCAGGGCGACGCTCATCGCCCGCCAGCGGTTCTGGGGTGTCACCACCGGCGAATATCCCGGGAACCGGGCCGGCAAACGGATATCCGCGTGGCTCGATTCCGCTGCGACGCGACGACCACCCGCGGGAAAGCCGAACCGGGCCGGATACCCCGAAAACGAATGACCATTCCATTTTGTACGGGGTGAAAGTGCGTACAAAAATTGACTGAATGGATTCTCCCGCAGTGGGCGGCAGATTCAGGCAGTGGAAGCATTCGACTCGACGGG